>NZ_CP092483.1:308541-617083 GCF_022429625.1 Devosia lacusdianchii
GCCTCGATGCCGGCCTTCTTCAGTTCCGGCTCCATGCGGATCATGGCGCGGCGGATGATGTCGGCGGCGGAGCCTTGAATTGGCGCGTTGATCGAGGCGCGCTCGACAAAGCTGCGTTCGGCGGCGTGGCTGGAATTGGCATTGGGGAAGTTGATCTTGCGGCCGAAAATGGTGGTGACATAGCCATCGACCTTCACCCGGCGGCGCTGCTCGTCCATATAGTCCTTGATGCCGGGGAAGCGCTCGAAATAGGTCTTGATATAGTCGCCGGCCACGCCGCGTTCGATGCCGAGCTGGTTGGCGAGGCCGAAGGCGGAAATGCCGTAGATGATGCCGAAATTGATCGCCTTGGCGCGGCGGCGCACATCGGATGGCATGCCCTCGACGGGCACACCGAACATTTCCGACGCGGTCATGGCGTGAATGTCGAGGCCTTCCTCGAACGCATCCTTGAGCGCCTGGATATCGGCGATATGGGCGAGGACGCGCAGCTCGATCTGGCTGTAGTCGGCCGAGATCAGGATCTTGCCCGGGGCAGCAACGAAGGCGGTGCGGATCTTGCGGCCGTCTTCGGTACGGACCGGGATGTTCTGCAGGTTGGGATCGTTGGAGCTGAGACGCCCTGTCAGCACCGAGTGCTGGCTATAGGTGGTGTGCACGCGGCCGGTGCGGGCGTTCATGTATTCGGGCAGGGCATTGGTATAGGTGCCGATGAGCTTGGTGAGCTGGCGCCAGTCGACGATGGTGCGGGCCAGCGGCACGCCTTTGAGGGCGAGGTCTTCGAGCACATCGGCGCCGGTGGACCAGGCGCCGGTCTTGGTCTTGGTGCCGCCTTCGAGGCCCATGCGATCGAACAGGATTTCCCCGAGCTGCTTGGGCGAGCCGAGGTTGAAATTGGAGCCGGCCAACTCGTAGGCCTCGGCTTCGAGGGCGGCGGCGCGCTGGGCGAAATCGCCCGAGAGGCGGGCGAGGATTTGCCGGTCGACGGAAATGCCGCGGCCTTCCATGCGGGCGAGAACTGGCGCCAGGGGGCGCTCGATGGTTTCGTAGAGCACGGTCATGCCCTCGGCGGCGAGGCGGGGCTTGAGGATGCGCCACAGGCGCAAGGTCATGTCGCTGTCTTCGGCCGCATAGCGCGCGGCGGCGTCGATGGGCACCTGGGCGAAGGTCTTCTGGCCCTTGCCCGTGCCGATCAGGTCCTTGATCGACTGGCCGGGCACGCCCAGCCAGTGATCGGCCAGTTCACTCATGGTGTTGAACTGCGGGCCATCGAGCGAATAGCTCAGCAGCAGGGTGTCGTCGTAGCTGTTGACCGTGATGTCGTAGCGAGCGAGCAGGCCCAGGTCGTATTTGGCATTGTGGAAGATCTTGAGGATCGACTTGTCGGCAAACAGCGGCCGCAGCATGTCGAGCGCCAGACGGATATCCATCTGCCCTTCGACCTTACCGCCGCCAAAAATGTCGCCTTCGCCCTCGGTGTGCCCGAGCGGCAGGTAGGCGCCATTGCCGGGCTGGGTGGCGAAGGAGAGGCCGACGAGATCGGCGGTCTGATTGTCGAGCCCGGTGCTCTCTGCATCGGTGGCGACAAGGCCTTCGCGATAGGCGGCGTCGATCCAGCGCTGCAGATGCTCGGCGTCGCGGATGATTTCGTAGCGCTCGGGCGTCCACGGGATGGCCTTGGTGGCCTCATGCATGGCGGCGGCATGCAGCACCACCGGTGAACCGGCACGGCCCTCGGCCTCCTGGCGCGCGGCACGGGCTTCGGCGCGGGCTTCGTTGTTGAAGCCGACGGGGGCGACGGGCGCCACGGCCAGTTCCGGATCGGGTGCCCAGGCATCCGGGTCGGCGCCGATCAGGTTGGCGAGGCGCTTGGTGATGGTGGCGAACTCCATCGCCTTGAGGAAGGGGAAGAGCTTGCCCGGCTCGATCGGCTGGCGGGCCAGTGCCCCGAGGTCGAGCTCGACCGGCACGTCCTGCGCGAGGGTTACGAGGCGCTTGGAAATGCGCGCCAGGTCGGCATTGGCGATGAGCTTTTCGCGCCGGGCATTTTGCTTGATCTCGCCGGCATGCTCGAGCAGGTTTTCGATATTGCCGTACTGGTTGATCAGCTCGGCCGCCGTCTTGACGCCGATGCCGGGGACGCCCGGCACGTTGTCGACGCTGTCGCCGCACAAAGCCTGCACGTCGATGACCTTGTCGGGCGTAACGCCGAACTTGTTGAACACCTCGTCGACGCCGATCCAGCGCAGCGGCGGTTGCCCGGGGCGGGGGATGGTATCGAGCAGGCGGATCGAGCCATCCGGCTGCACCATCTGCATAAGGTCCTTGTCGGAGGAGACAATGGTCGCCTTGCCACCGGCCTTGCGGGCCATGGCGGCATAAGTGGCGATGATGTCGTCGGCCTCCCAGCCCTCCATTTCGATGGAGGGGATATTGTAGGCGCGGGTGGCGGCGCGGGTGAGCGGAAATTGCGGCACCAGTTCGGGCGGCGCCGGCGGACGCTGCGCCTTGTACTCGGCGAAGAAATCGTCGCGGAAGGTCTTGCCCTTGGCGTCGAAGATGACGGCCATGTGGGTCGGCTCATCCTCGCCCTTGAGATCCTCCATCAGCTTCCACAGCATGTTGCAGAAGCCCTGGACACAGCCCACGGGCAGGCCATCCGACTTGCGATTGAGCGGGGGCAGGGCATGGAAGGCGCGGAAAATATAGCCCGAGCCGTCGACGAGCAGCAGATGCATGAAACCGATTCCATTGGATGCGAGGCGTGACTTTAGGGGAGTTTTGCCGCAGCAAAAAGGCCTGTGCGAAGGGGAACCAGCATCGTCAATCACGCGTTGGCGAGAATTGGGGCGGAAAGGCCCCACTTTGAGAGAATCGGTAGAAAGCGTCATGTCCGACATAGCTGAAGACAATAAAGCCAGGCTCGGCGTTGCCGGCCTAGACAATATCCTCGTGGGTGGATTGGCTCGCGGACACCTCTACCTGCTCGAGGGCAGCCCCGGTACCGGCAAGACGACGATCGCCCTGCAATTCCTGCTCGAAGGCCACGCCTGCGGCGAAAAGGGGCTCTATGTCACCCTGTCGGAAACCGAGGAAGAACTGCGGCTGACCGCCAATTCGCATGATTGGGAAATCGACGCCAAGTTCAACATTTTCGAACTGGCGCCGCCCGAAAGCCTGCTCGACAGCGAGCAGCAGCAATCGCTGCTCTACTCGTCTGATCTTGAGCTGGGCGAGGCGACCAAGGCGATGTTCGAGGCGGTAGAGCGGATAAAGCCCGACCGGATCGTGCTCGACAGCTTGTCCGAAATCCGGCTTCTGGCCCAGAGCTCGCTCCGCTATCGGCGGCAGATCTTATTGCTCAAGCACTATTTCGCCCGCAATGGCGCAACTGTGCTCATGCTCGACGACCTCACCAGCGACGCCAATGACAAGACGGTTCATTCGGTCGCGCATGGCGTGATGCGCCTCGAGGAGCTAGCGCCGACCTATGGCGCGGAACGTCGCCGCCTGCGGGTGATCAAGTATCGCGGCCAAGCCTATCGCGGCGGCTATCACGATTTTACCATCAAGCGCGGCGGCGTCGACGTGTTTCCACGGCTGGTGGCCAGCGAGCATCGCACCAAGTTCGATCGCTCGGCGCTCACGAGCAACATAGTCGAGCTCGATGCCCTGCTCGGAGGCGGTTTGGAGCGCGGCTCCAGTGCGTTGGTGCTCGGGCCGGCGGGCTCCGGCAAGTCGCTGTTGACGCTGCACTTTGCGCGGGCGGCGGTGGAGCGCGGCGAGAAGGCCGCCCTGTTCATTTTCGATGAGGAACTGGGCCTGCTTTTCACCCGCGCCAAGGCCATGGGCATCGACCTGGAGGCGCTGCAGGATGGCGGCAACCTGCTGATCGAGCAATTGGATGCGGCCGAACTGTCGCCCGGCGAATTCGCCCATCGTGTGCGGCGAAAGGTCGACGCGGCGCAGGTCAAGACCGTCGTTATCGACAGCCTCAACGGCTACCAGGCGGCCATGCCGGAAGAGCAGGCGCTGTTGCTGCACATGCATGAACTGCTGCAATATCTTAACCGCCAGGGCGCCACGACCTTCGTGACAGTCGCTCAGCATGGGCTGGTCGGGGATATGAAGTCGCCCGTGGATATCACTTACCTGGCGGACACAGTGGTCCTGCTCCGCTATTTCGAGGCGGCCGGCCGGGTGCGCCGCGCCATCTCGGTGATCAAGAAGCGTTCGGGCAGCCACGAGGACACCATTCGCGAATATCGCATCGGACGCACCGGCATTTCCATCGGTAAGCCGCTGGAAGATTTCCAGGGTGTATTGCGCGGCGTTCCCACCTATACAGGCTCGAGCAGTCCTCTGCTGGAGTCCGAAGCGGATGCGCGCTTCGGCCCTGTCGTTGGAGACGATCGGGTGTGATCAATTCGGAACGCGCTCTGATCCTCGCGCCGAAGGGGCGGGACGGCCTGGTTGCCGCCTCGTTGCTGGCTGGCGTCGGGCGGCAGGCCGACGTGGTCGACACAATCGGTCAGCTGATCGATGGGCTTGAAGCGGGTGCCGGCCTCGCCATCATCACCGGCGAGGCGCTGCAATATGCCGACCTGACCGGCCTGCGGAGCTGGATCGAGCAGCAGCCTCCCTGGTCGGACTTTCCGTTCGTGATCCTCAGCCAGCGCGGCGGCGGTGCTGATCAGAGCCAGCTGATCCTGCAATTGCAGGCTGTGCTCGGTAACGTCATCGTTCTGGAACGGCCATTCCACCCCTCGGCGTTGCTGAATGCCGTGGAAAACGCCCTGCGCGGCAGGCGGCGCCAATATGAGGCGCGGCGCAATCTCGAGCATATGCGCGAGGGCGAGCAACGGCTGCAGACGGCGCTGCTAGCTGGACGCATGGGCTCGTGGGAACTCGACCTTGTCGAGTTGACGCTTGATGGTTCGGACCAGCTCAAGGCCTGTTTTGGGCGGCGTCCGGATGAGACGCTGCTCTTCGCCGATATGATCGAAGCCGTTGTACTATCCGACCAGCGGCGGGTGCAGCGCGCCTTTGACGACGCCATGAAAGGCGCCGACCTGGTGCTTGAATATCGGGTGCACTGGCCCGATGGCTCCGAGCATTGGGTCGATGCGCGCGCCCGCGTGCTGGTCGATCGCTTGGGCCGGCCGAAGACACTGGTGGGCGTGATCTCCGATATCACCGCCCGCAAGGCGGTCGAGGCCGAACGTGAAAAGCTGCTCGAAGCGGTGGCTGCCGAACGGCAACGCACCCAGCAGGCTTTGCGCGGCGAACGCGCGCTGTCCGGCCTGTTGCTGACCAGCGTGCCGGCCGGCATCGTGGCTTACGACAGCGAACTCCGGGTGACCATCTGGAACCCTGTCATGGAGCGCATTTTCGGCCTGCCGGCCCCGGCCGTGATCGGTCGATCGCTGGCACGCATCATCGGCGATGGCCAGGCGGAGGTCATCGAACACCGCCTGCGCGATGCGCTAGCCGGGATTTCGGGGCCCATCGAGGAGATCGAACTGACTACGCTGGCCAGTGGCCAAGTGGTGCTGGAAAGCCAGCACGCCCCGCTGCGTGGCGGCGACGGCGAGATCGTCGGTGGCGCAGCATTCTTCCGAGAAATGACGGAGCGTCGCCGCGCCGAGGAACAATTGCGGCAGGCCCAGAAGATGGAAACCATCGGCCAGCTAACCGGCGGGGTGGCGCATGACTTCAATAACCTGCTCGCCGCCATCCAGGGCAATCTTGAGCTGCTGCGCAAGCGCCTGCCCGACGATCCGCAGATCCGCCGCTTCATCGATGGCGCGCTGCAGGGCGCTCAACGGGGCGCGTCGTTGACGTCGCGCCTACTGGCCTTTGCGCGGCGGCAGGACCTTAAGCCCGAGCCTACAGACCTCAGCCAACTGCTGGAAGGCATGCGGGGATTGATGGAGCGCTCGATCGGGCCGCTGATCGCCGTCGAATATGACCTCGCCCCCGACCTGCCTCCCGCCAGGGTCGACGCCAACCAGCTCGAACTGGCCATTCTCAACCTCGCCGTCAACGCGCGCGACGCCATGCCCGATGGTGGGCGGCTGTCCTTCTCGCTCGGTCAATACGAGGCGCCGCCAGGCGTCCTGTCGCCAGGCCGATACCTGCGCCTATCCGTTGCCGATACGGGCACAGGAATGGATGCGGAGACGCTCAAGAGCGCAATTGAGCCATTTTTCTCGACTAAGGAACTTGGCAAGGGGACAGGCCTTGGGCTGTCCATGGTGCACGGGCTTGCGGTTCAGCTGGGCGGCGCACTGCAGCTCAACAGTCAATTGGGTGAGGGAACGCGCGCCGACTTATGGCTGCCGATCTCGTCCGCACCCGTCAGGGAAGTTCAGGAAATGGAACCCGAACAAGCCATTACTCCCGCCGCCTCGGTGATCCTGGTCGTGGACGACGATGCGCTCATCAATATGAGCACTGTCGACATGGTGCAGGATCTGGGCCACACCGCGCTCGAGGCCTATTCCGGTAAGGAGGCGCTAGAAATTCTCGGCAGTGGGCGCCAGATCGACGCCTTGATCACTGACTATGCCATGCCTGGCATGACCGGCGTGGAACTGGCCAACCGCGCGCGCGAATTGCATCCGGACCTGCCGATCCTGCTGGCTACCGGCTATGCCGACTTGCCCAGTGGCACCACCACCGACCTGCCGCGCCTCGCCAAGCCCTATCAGCAATCGGACCTGGCGGCGCAGGTTTCGCGGTTGCTGGCTGGACGCACCGCCGCATCGTCCTAGGTCTCCCGTCGCCTTCACCAGTTGACAAAATCGCCGGCAAAAGGCCTTGTCTGGAGCCGCTTGGCGCGCCCTAACGCGCCGAGCTGACCGTTGGAATTTCAGAAAAAGGCGACGTCGAAAATGACCAAAGCTGTCGTATGCGGACTGCTCACCCTCATGCTGCTCGCGGGCCAACCCGCTTTTGCCGCTCAGAATGTCGGCTTCGGCGACGACGCCGGCGAATATTCCAATGATGGGGAATGCGACGATCCGCGCTTTGAAGGCGCCGGCATGACCGCGACCGCGCTGCTGAGCGACGACGTGCTGCATGACGCCACCGACTGCAAGGCCGCTTTCGATGCGGGTCAGCTGACCCTGCGTGGCGTTGGCGATGATGGCACCGTCGATTTCGGCGACGACAATGGCGAATACTCCAACGACGGCGAATGCGATGACATGCGCTTCACCGGCTCGGGCATGACCGCGACGGCGCTGATCCAGGACGACATCATGCATGATGCGACCGACTGCAAGTCGGCCTACGATGCCGGCAAGATCAAGCTGCGCCTGAAGTAAGTTCTGTTGAGTGCGCCCGTCGCCAATGCGGCGGGCGGCTTAACTAGCGCAGGCCCGCCGCCTCGAGCAGGCCGGCCCGCTTGGCGTCGTAATAATAGCCGCGCGCATAAAAACGTACCGCCTGGTCCGGATTGCCCTTGGCGGTCATGTAGGCACCCGCGAGATAACGGACGGCGTAGCGCAGGTTGGTTTCCGCATCGAGCAGGCCCGTGGGTGTGCCCTGGTAACCCATGCCGCTCGCCGTGGCGTGGCTGATCTGCATCAAGCCATAATAGGGTCCGTTGCGGGCAGCGGCATTATAGTTGCTCTCGCGCACGATGACGCGGCGCACCAGGCTTTCCGGCACATTGTATTGCTGGGAATAGTGGGCGATGAGCCCATCGAGCGAGCTATCGGCATATCCGAGCGCCGAGGGCGCAGCAGGAACCGCCGTGGCATCGGGCACGTGCCCCGCCGGGGTCGAGGGCGCTGCGAAATTGGCGAGGGCCGCGGTGGCCGGGCCAGGCGCGGGCTTGAGCGAGCTCAACGAGCAGCCTGAAACCACCAGAGCCAGCATGACCGCTGCGCCAAGTGCCGCCCCGGTCCTGCCCGTCGTCATTGTCGTGTTCATGCAGCCACTCTAGCCGATTTCGCTGTTCTGCGCGATAGGGTGCAATCGGGGCAACTTGATGGCAATTGCATGGCGTCGCCTGTGGGCCGCGCCGATTCTGCGTTGCCTTCGCCCTGCGCTCGGCTAACAATCGCGCCCAAAGGGCCCTGGGGACGGGCCGGGGAACCCAATGAACCAGCGACATTCCTGGGGCGAACGCCTGCGCTATGAGTTCGACAAATCCATGTCGGCCGGGCCGATCGCGCTGATCGGCTGGTTGGCGGTCCTGTCGCTGATCGTGATCATTTTCGCCGGTGCGGTGATTGCGCTGTTGCGGATCACCCCGGAGGGTGGGGAGGCACTCGGCTTCGTCGAGGCCATGTGGGCCTCGCTGATGCGCACGCTCGATGCCGGGACCATGGGCGGCGATGCCGGTTGGGCCTTCCGCATTGTCATGCTGGCAGTGACCATTGGCGGCATCTTCATCGTCTCGACGCTGATCGGCGTGCTCTCGTCCGGCATCGAAGCCAAGCTCGATGAGCTGCGCAAGGGGCGCAGCACAGTGCTGGAAGAAGACCACACCATCATCCTCAACTGGAGTCCGTCCATTTTCGACATCATCGCTGAACTGGTGGTGGCCAACAAAAGCCGGCGTCGCCCGCGCATCGTGGTCATGGCCGACCGTGACAAGGTGGCGATGGAAGACGAAATTGCCGCCAAGGTGCGCCAACTGGGCAATACCCGCGTTATTTGCCGCAGCGGCGACCCGACCGACCTCTACGATCTCTCCCTGGTCTCGCCACAGCAGGCGCGTTCCATCATCGTGCTATCGCCCGAGCATGAGGGCGGCCCGGCGACCGACGCCGACAGCCAGGTGATCAAGACCATCCTCGCGCTGGTCAACGATCCGCGCCGCCGCGCCGCGCCCTATCGCATTGCCGCCGAGATCCGTGACGCGGCCAGCGCCGAGGTCGCCCGCGTGGTCGGCGGCGCCGAGGCGCAACTGGTGTTGGCCGACGATCTCATCGCCCGCATCGTCGTTCATTCGAGCCGCCAGTCAGGTCTCTCGGCGGTCTATTCCGAGCTGCTGGATTTCGACGGCTGCGAAATCTATACCACCGCGCAACCCGGCCTCACGGGCAACACCTTCGGCGACGCCCTGATGGCCTATGAAAGCTCGACGCTGATCGGCCTGGTCTCGCCAGACGGGCAGGTAGTCCTCAACCCGCCGATGGAGACCCTGATCGAGGAGGGCTGCAAAGCCATCATCATCGCCGAGGACGACGCGGCCATCCGCATCGTCACCGCGGGCATCAGCATGGACCTGGACGCGATCAGCGCGCCGCGGCCGCGCAGCCCGACGCCCGAGCGCGTCCTGCTGCTCGGCTGGAACCGCCGCGCGCCGATCATCGCCTACGAGCTCAGCCGCTATGTCGCCCCCGGCTCGGTGCTGACCATCGCCGCCGACACCCCCGATCTCGACGCCGCCGTGGCTGGCCTCGCCATCGCCAGCAGCAATCTGACGGTGGAATATGGCCGCATCGACACCACCAGCCGCAGCGATCTCGAAGCGCTCGACATCCCCGCCTATGACCATGTGCTGGTGCTTGGCTATTCCGACCTTCTCGGCGCCCAGCCCACCGACACCCGCACGCTGGTGACCCTGCTGCATCTGCGTAAGATCGCCGAAGCTGCTGGCGTGCATGTCAAGGTGGTCAGCGAGATGGTGGATGTCCGCAATCGCGAACTGGCCGAGGTCACGCGCGCCGACGATTTCGTCGTCAGCAACAAGCTGGTCAGCCTGATGCTGGCCCAGGCCTCGGAGAATGAGAACCTCGCAGCCATCTTCGAGGACCTGCTCGACGAGGAAGGCTCGGAAATCTACATGCGCCCCACCGAGGACTATGTGATCCCCGGCGTGCCGGTCAATTTCTATACGGTAACCGAGGCCGCGCGTGCCCGTGGCGAAGTCGCCATCGGTTATCACCGCCTCCGCGGGCCCGACGGCCTCAACGGCATCGTCGTCAATCCATCCAAAACCGCAATCATCACCTACGGCGTCGGCGACCGGCTGATCGTGCTGGCGCGGGACTAGGAGCGGAGTGGCGCCGCTGGCATGGAGCGTGGTCTGCGGGACAGATTGTCGGCAGGAAGGCGCTGCAGGCGACGCAGTCGATGCGGAAGAGGCTGAGTTGGGGCGGGGCGCCGGTGAGGGCTTGCGGAGCGAGCGTGACGCGGCAAGCGTTGAGTGATCTGGCTGGACGGCTCGACCCGGAAGTGCGGCTCGCTGGGGCGTGCCTGCCTGGCAGATTCGTCGGGAAAGACCAGGAGAAAGCAAAGATCACGGGTATCAACACCGCACCTTCACGATCGCGGGTGTCGAAAACAACTTAGAGGGGTCTTGGTTGGCAGGCATCGGGTGCCCATAGAGGACGGTACGGCCAGCGTTTCGCGTGACCTCGCTGAACAGGTCGTTGGTTTGGAAGGTCCCGGATGAGACGGCACGGCAAGCATCGAGCGTGATTCAGCGGGCTGGCTCGGGCGGGGAGAGTATCTACGGCGCCCGACACCCGCGAAAACTTCTGCCAAGGCCAGTTGCGCGGATCACCCGCTTTGGTTAGTTTGCGCCCTGTTCAGCCGGGGCCCGCCCCCGCCTTACGGATGCACCCGTAGCTCAGCTGGATAGAGCGCTGCCCTCCGAAGGCAGAGGTCACAGATTCGAATTCTGTCGGGTGCGCCAAATCTTTCTTTTGTTTTCAACCTGGAGAATGGCTGCCGCCTACTTGGGTGACGCCGGGCGCGATAAATTGCAACCATTGCTACCTGCCGATGTCCATAGGTTAGCGCGCCTCGGCGTCGAATCTGAAGGGCAACCGGTGGTTTTCTCCCTTGGTGGTCGCGCTCACTATCAGATCCGCGCAAGTCGTGATCGGAAAGCAGATTTTCGGACACGTGAGCCGCGGCTTCCTCGCCCGCTCCCGAGATCGTGGTAGGAGCAAGCCGCTAGAGCGAGACCGCTACCGACCAGCGCTCGATCCCGCGATTACCGCATCTTTGAGAAGTCGGCGCAGTTGATCTCTCACGTTGCTTAGGCTACGGGCGCATATAGCAGCTGGCCGCGGCTGCATTGGACGCGCTGGAGTGGTTGATCGAGAACGCGTACATGTAAGAGCCGAACTCTCTTTAACTTTCAGCTACTGCGCCGCACCAACGCGCGGTGAGCCCGGCGCCCCGGTAACTTAGTCCTCCGTAAACCCTACCCTTCGCAGCCAGCTCCAAAATGCGTGGTAGTAAGATTGAGTTCATAAAGCGATCGACGGCGAACTTGCCATAAGCCGGACGGAACGGGGGGCAGGGGGCTGGTGGTCCATTGATGTGTGGGGAACTGAATTGCTGTTGGGTACCTAATATACCAGCATGGCGTGTGCTTGATCGCGGGGAATGACGGCCAAGAGGATAGATACATGACGGAATTAGAATCGCACGCTCCGCGTGCCTCGAAAACTATTGATGAGGTCGCTGTCGGTGATCGGATCGATGTACATTATGTCATTACCGACGATGACCTGAGGAAATTCGCAGAACTATCCGGCGACTATAATCCGGTGCACTTCGATGATGAATATGCGAGTCGTAGTATTTTCGGACAGCGTATTGCTCACGGGCTCATTTCACTCGCTAAGTTTTCGGGTATTTTTGGGATGGATCTGCCGGGCTTGGGGACGCTGTGGGACAGCCAAGAAGTCAAGTTTCTTGCCCCAGTGTTCCTCGATACTCCTTACACTGCGGTAGCACTAGTTCATAGCGTCGAGAGCAAGCGGGTCTTTGTTGACACCTGGGTTGAAGATGCACAGGGTAATCGGGTGATCGAAGGACGTGGTTGCGTCATTCCCATTACAGAACGCCAGCGAAAGCGTGTTGCTGATTGGATCATATCAGCATAGGGCAGCGCGGTAGTTGTTGGTAAATGCTCCTTAACAAGTCTAAATGGACGGATAAGTGGAGCGGTTGCGTGCCTGCAACCCGCGTTTTGTCGTGTCCATTAATGCCGAGCGCGTCTTTAGGCGGTGGGAATGTGGCTACGGCGGATATTTTGGATGTTGGCGCGGACTAGTCATTGTCGGATATGCACCAGCATAACTCCACGCTGGCGTCGCAATGACGCGCCGCAGTAAAGAGGAAATCGACTGTCAACGGTCGATAATCTTGTCGAGGTCCGAATAGTGGCGGGTAATGGTGGTCAACTTTGTCAAAGGGCTAGAATTCTATGGACCAATGCGCCATCGGCTCTGAACAAGACACGCTTCCAGTTCACTTCGTTGCCGTCTCATACTTCAGTGTGTCTTTGATATCCAGCGCTGGCGCTAGCGTGCCAGTCTGCGGCGGCACCTGGAGGGGCAGCGCAGGCCCGGCAAGGCCTGTCGAAGCATGTGTAGATAAATGGGTGGTCGACTTAGCCTGAATGCCCACGGCGAGTCGTGACTATCAATTCAACTGAACTAGGAAGGGCGTTCATGCTAGGCAATGCGTCCCACGCAAGGTGAACAGTCGCTTCATGATTCCTAGTATCGCCTATCCACTGCCGCTGGGCTGGCCCGACTTCACCCCGCTGTTTTTTTCGGCCCTGCTGCTAAGTCTACTCGTTGCGGTCTTGGCATTGCGGCAGGTCTTGGTTAATCCATGGCGGCTGGTCCGTCCGGCGTTGCTTTTTGCCGGACTCTTTAATCTTCTGTTTCAGTGGCCATCGGTCGTATTCGCAAGCGCTTTTGCGGCCGATTTGCCCAATGTCGTTCTATTCTATGCCGCCATTCATTTAACGCCGCTCCTGCTGATTGGCTGGGTTTTTGTTTCCCCACGACTTGATGTGACGAATGGGGGCGTAGGCGGGGCAACATTCACACCTTGGCACTTTGTCATTCCCATCGTCGTGCTCGGCACCGCAGCAGGACTGTTTCTAGCGCGGATGCCGTTTGACTGCACGGCGCTGTTTGCAATGCTGGCAGATCCAGCCATGACGATGCTTGCGCGTGAGTTCACGATCAAGTTCGCCAATTCAACGTTGGCGACCACTTCCTATGGCGCGCTGGTCAATACGGCTGCACCGATCGTGGTTGCGCTGGCATTGTGGCAGATGATGCAGGCTGTTCGGCAGCGCAGGCCGGTTCGGTGTGCAATGTGGCTCGTGCTGATCGTGATTGCAGCGGGCCTTGTCCTGATCGGCGGCGCCAAGGGCAATTTGGTGCCCAGTTTCATCGTAGCCTTTGCTGCAGTGCTTGGCTGGAGCAATTCGCTTCGCTCCCGTGCTTTGGCGGCCTGTGGCCTGGCTGTGGCTCTGGTGAGCTGTTTGGTGATAGTGGAATTGGCTAGGGAAAGGCCCTCGGGCGGCAATGGCGTCGCGTACGACTTTCCGATGTGTACCGTGCGCCTGAACACCTGTGCCGGGAGCATGGATCTCGTCGCCTCTCTCCAGCGCGACGAAGCTCTAGGATTATCAAGGCAGCAGATAACCGACCTTTCCCGACGGCTGGCGCTGCTTTGCCGCACCGACGCTGCCGCCTCCGATGCGAAGGGCGACGCACGTGTCATGGTGGCGAGCCTGGGCGGCGCCGACCCCTGGCAAAATCTGGTGTCGGCGGATGACCTGCGTGATCGACAGCGCTATCTGGCCGTTGCACAAGTGGACGGAGCAACCGTCGCATTGTCGATCCAATATGGCCCGATGACCGAGCGTATCTTGCCCTATATCGGCAGCATCGGTTATCGAGCTCTTGTCGTGCCTATCCAAGCGGCAGCCTGGCATTATCTTTATGTGGCCGAACATGGCGCGCCAGGTCTAATGGCACTGCCAATTGGCCGACGCCTGATGGGTGGAGAGGTGATCAATATGCCCCAACTGGTATATCAGGCTTACGGATCGATCTATTCGGGCGGCGATGTCACCAGTACCAGCACCGCTCCAACCGGATTCGCGCTAGCCTATCCCGCGTATCTGGGCGTGCCCGGCGTGGCATTGGTAGTCGGATTGCTGGTGTCGTTCGATGCCGTTTTCATGATGCTGGCAAAACAGCTTGGGCGGCCGGCTCTGCCGCTAGCTGGTGGACTGGCAGCAGTCTCTACGATGAATTTCCTGCTGTCGGACTTTCTCACCAGCTTGGGGTCGCATGGTGGCCTCGCAGCAGTCGCAATCATTGGGATGTTTGCGCTTGTGGAGAGGTTAGTGACCAGCAGGGGCGGCGGAGGGCTGCGTGGTAAAGGGGGATAGCTCGATCTAGCAGACTGAGGGCCCCTCCCAGAATAGAGCCCCGCAACACAGGACAAGAAATACGAAAATGCCGATAACGTCGTCACCGAGCTGGGCCATGTTTGCCGGTCTGGTCTTGGTCTCCAGTTTCAGCGGCATATCGCTGGCACGGATGGTGCGCTGGCAGGTCCGTGCGGTTGCGGCAGGCGTCGTCATCGGCTTCGGGTTGTGCCTGGCTCCGTTCCTGGCGGGATTGGCAGCTGTGGTAGTCCTGACGGTGCTACCAGGAGCATCGATAGAGAACCACATTGGTTTCGCCTATGCCATTGTGGCCCTTCTTGGCCTACTTGCCATTCCCGCCTGGAAAAGGCAGGAGGCAATTGTGGTGCAAGACCGGTGGGTCGGTTCATGGTTGATCCTGGTCCTTGTCGGCGCATGGGCGCTCTCGCTGATTGGCTATTCGACCAATCTACCCCTGTTCGAAAACGATTCCCTGGAATATGCGACGTATGCTCGCCTCCTGCTCGAGACGCGGTCCATATTGACCTATCCGGCGCTCGATCCGTCGATCGGCAATATCGGATTCTACCATCCGATTACTCACCCACCGCTCTACCCCGCCTTTATCTATCTGTCTGCCGCGCTCGAGGGGACGGCTGATACGCCCGGCATCATGCGGTTGATAACCGTATGGTTTGCCCTGGCAGGGGTAGTGCTGGTTATGACGCTGGGCCGGATGCGATCGGCCGTCGCTGGGGCGGCTGCGGCACTGGTGCTGATTTCGACGCCCTTGTTCTACCTGGGGGCAGGCGCCTCGTTGATCGATGCGCTGCCAGCCGCCGGCGTGGCGCTGATGCTCGCAGTGCTTGGTGCCAGCGAAGGTGGCGCGTTGAGCCGCGGTGTGCTGGTGGGCTGCGCACTGGGTTGTTCGCTCTGGACACATTCACAAGCGATTCTGCTGGTGCCGATAGCCATTGTCGTTCTCATGCTGCAATTTGGGACCAGTCGCTGGAAGCAAGGGGTCTTGTCTTCTGTTGCGGCCGCGTTGGTTTGCGGCGCCCTGGCTGTGTGGCCCTATATTCGCAACGTGATGCTGTTCGGTTCACCGATCAGCGACAACCCTCTCATATTCAGTCTGCCCAATCTCGCCTGGGATGACTATTTCAGTATCGCACGCGGGATCGACAGCCCCATGGCGGTCGTCCAATATGGAATCCTCAAAGGCTGGTTCTCGCCACTCTCATTCGGACTGTCATTTTGGCTGATGACCGGTGGGCTGATCGCAACGCTGGCGGGTCTAGAAAGAGCAGGGTTTCGGCGCGTCTTGGCCGAGGGTGCTGGGGCGGTCGATACCGGCCAGAACATCCTCCTGACCAGTCTTTATGTTGTCGCCATCTACCTCGCGGGCGTGACGTTGTCCTCGCTGGCAGGCATGGACATCATGATCAAGAATGATCGCTATCTTCTCATCATCCTGCCGCCTGTCGCATTGTTGGGCGGTGAGTGCTTCCGGGTCTTGCTGAGCTGGCTTTTTGGACAGCTGACGTCGTCCAGGCGGTGGGCTCGCGAAATTTCGGCCATGATTCTGTTTGCGCTTACATGCGTGCTGACCGTCAATTACCTCTTGTTTGGTCTTTATCTGCCCTGGAGTCGCTTTGGGAGCTACGGGGTGCCTGCCGGCTCGCAGCAGCCAAGCGGCGAGAGCCAGGAGCGCAGGTTGCTCGCGGCAAACCCCAACACCCAGGCCATGCTCTGGCTGGAGGCGTTCACGCCTGCCGACACCGTTGTGCTCGCTATGCGGCCCGCCGACATGTACTATAGTGGACGCCGTATGTTGAGCTTCGTGGACCCTGAACTGGTGCCGTTCTACAAGGCGATATCCGCGGACGAGGCAGCGGCGGAGCTACGGCGGCTCGGTGTCAGCTACATTCAGGCGCCAGACTACTATATTCCCACGATGTACAACTCGCAGCTTCAAAGCCTCTTGGCAGCGCCAGACTTGGCGACGTTGGTGTTTGATGACCAGGGCGTGCAGCTTTATCGCCTGACCGACAGCGAAAAGCTGGTCGTATCGACAGTCGACTTGTCGCCTGATACGCGGCAATGGTATTCCGCGCCGCAGGCCATACTCCTAGGCCGACATCTCTCGGCGGCAGTCGTGGATGAAAGGCCCCTCCCTGCTGGAGGCGCCTCCAGCATGGCCATGCCCCTGGGCATTCTAAACAGGGACGTGACGACGGTCTTGTCGCTTGGTCATGGCCTGGCTTATCGCGAGAGTTACGACGACTTGCCGACCTTGGAAGCCGATGCCGAATACCGACTGAGTATGTGGTTCTCCGGCCGCGGCTATGTCAGGGTATTTGTCTATCAGGTGCCCGAGAATTCGTCTGGGAACGCACGGCCATATCGACTGGGTGAATTCGTGCTATCGGATACGAAACCCGATTTCAGTTTTGAGCGCCGGTTTCTGGCATCTCCAACAAGTGGGCGTCTGGGGATCGAGGTCCAGCACGTCGGCAATTCCACGCTGACCTTGACCGAGGCCTCACTGGAACAGTTGGAGTGACGGCAGAGCGCGCAGGATATACGTATCTATCGCGCATGCTTTCGTTCCGGGCGCCTGACCAATCTGAGAAGGCGCTTTACCCCATTGGCAGCGGTATCGATCGCAAATTGGCGGGACCAGTTCCAACCCGGCTCGTTCCAGCGTTCTGGATGCACATTGATCTGTATCAGCTGGGCCCGCCTGCTACGCAAATAGGCACATACGTCATCGGAAGATTGAACCGAGGCTTCCCATTTCGCGTCACCGAGGTAGTCGCGCAAATTAGATTTTGACTGGCCGAAAGTGCGCCCACTGTCAGTGAAGAAAATATAATTCGCATAGTCGAAGGATAACACGCCATCGATTACATCATACTGGGCGAAATCAACATGATCCCAGAGGGTCATGTTGTTTTCCCGGGATAGCGGACTTCCATGCATCACGATCGATTGGATGGGGGCGATTTGCCTGAGCCGAGCGAGGTTTGTCTCAAACAGTTCGATGGCCCTTGCTGCATTGCCGCCCGCAAGGGACCAATCTTCGTAGTGATAGCCGATTTCGTGACCAAGGTTGGCGATGGCCTCGATCTTGGCGACATCGAAGGCGGATCCGACGACTCGAAAATAGTAGGTACTGCGAATGCCGAGGCCGTGCTCGATTAGGGCCATGTTCAGCGCATTTTCGGGCCGACGATCGACGTCATGCCGAACCATGACCCCACTGCTGGACCCTTGCTGTAATTTCACATACCACTCGTGAAGGGGATGGATATCATAGCCGGCTTCGATAGCCGATTGCATGATGTCGGTGTATTTTCTTGGCGTGAAGTCCAAGTCAGCCTCGTCTTGGAATGGTTTCGATCAATGCAGGTTTTGTCCGGCGGGGTCGCGCAGTGTCCGCAGTCCAAAACGGCGGCAAAATTCTTCAAAATCATCGGTGACCGCGGACCCTTTCCGCGAGCGAACCCTGCTTTCTATGTCGAGCCAGCACCTGTCAGCGGCGGACAATTCAGAACGTTGTTGTGCCCTCAATGCCACCAGGGAAACCATTAGGTCGAAGTCGGAATTGCCTCTGATTGCCGAGGCGAAATCATCTGCCACCCAAACAAAGATGATGCGGTGCAGTCTTCTCGACTTGTCAGTGATGGTCATCCACCGAGGATATTGCTCCCGGTCGATCTCGGCATGGAGGCCATGGTGTCTGCACCAGTCGGCATAGTCGACTATCAGCTTCTTAAGCAGGTCGGCTTTGAACTTGGGTGTTGCCTCTCGACGGAAGGAATAATCCTCCCTGGTCGCCTTGGCAGGATTACCCACCGCAAGCGCGCCCGCGGCGATGCGGCCAGACACGCATGCATCGGCGCTGACAATCGCCCCGTGTCCCACTTTTGACCCAGCCAATACCGTGACACGCCATGCTATCCAAGCTTCATCCTCAATGGTGATGGGTGCGAAGCGAACTGGGTTTCCGTCGAAGCCGTTGGGCCAGAGGCCGTGAGTGAAGAATAGGCAATGTCCACCTATACCAACATCGTTACCAATCGTTACAGGCTCGGAAGTATTGATGAACGACCATTCCATCAGGATGCAGTTACTGCCCATGTGCAATGCTGAGCGCGGCGTTTGCATGCCTCCCACGACAACTTGATTGTTGATGCGGGTTGCTTCGCCAATCGTCATAACGGCCGTAATCAGGACGCTCATCATGCCAATTTGGACACGATCCGAGAGCACAATCTCCCGCCCTACAATTATGGACAACAGCCCTATCTTGACGTCGTCTCCGATAGTTACATCTTGGCCGACAACGACTGAACCAAAAGCAAACTTGACATTTCTACCAATTTTGTAGCCGCGGCGCGAATATGTCCACTGCTTGAGACGACTTGGCATCCAGCCAAACAGAACTAGCTCTCGAAGGGGCAGTTTCTCGACTCGGGTCAGCATGCAATCGCTCCGTTTGTCAGACATGCTCTCCTATTGGCGTGAATGTCTGGGATCAAGCGGTAAGTCTGCACAATTTCCTGTTGTCTGGATGAGGCGAGACTATTCCGTTTTGATCACCCCAAACAGGACCGAGCGTACGTCCTCTTCGCTCCGGCGTGCTAGGGCGTCGCCCAGCGTCGTCAGGTGTTGTTGCATGTTCAGGTCGGCCGGATGGATGCTAGCCCGCTTGATCTTGGAGTGGCGTGTGGGCTCGGCTGCCAGATCATCATAAAACAGTTCTTCAAACAGCTTTTCCCCAGGGCGTGAGCCGACCGTTACGATCTCAATGTCCCCATCTCGGCCAGTAGAAGTTTTGAGGCGCAGGCCTGATAGGAAGACCATGTTTTCGGCAAGGTCCCGAATACGGACCGGTTCGCCCATGTCGAGCAGGAATGTGTCGCCCCCTTCAGAAAGTGCGCCAGCCTGAACGATAAGCTCGGCGGCTTCGTGAATGGACATAAAGTAGCGCGTCATGCGGTCATCGGTGAGGGTAATTGGTCCGCCCTTGGCGATCTGCTCCTTAAACAGGGGCACGACAGAACCGTTGGAGCCCAAGACATTGCCGAAGCGAACCGAGCAGAAACTCTGTCCAGTTTGTTCCGCCCGGGCCTTTTGGGAGTAGTCGTAGACGATTAACTCGGCCCAGCGCTTGGTAGCGCCCATAACGTTTGTTGGGCGCACCGCCTTATCAGAAGAGATTAGAACAAAACTCCTGACACCTGCTTCAAAGGCGACCTGGGCTAAGGTCTGGGTGCCGAACACATTGTTTCGCGCCCCTTCAAGAACGTTCCTTTCAAGGAGGGGAACGTGCTTATGCGCCGCGGCGTGAAATATGACGTCAGCGCGATAATGCGTGACAGCCTCGCGGACCCTGGGCTCGTCGGTGATTGAGCCAAGGACTGGAACAATCCGTGTATTTCCGTCGCCAAGTTCGCGAGCGATCTGGTAAAGTGCAAATTCGTTCGCTTCGAGCAGAACAAGAGACGCGGGCGACCACTTGACGATCAGACGGCAGAGCTCCGAACCGATCGAGCCGCCGGCCCCTGTTACCAAGATGTTGCGCCCCTCGATCATGACGCGGAGTAGCGCAGGCTCGGGCGGCACTTCGGACCTTCCAAGCAACTCATCCAGGTCGATGTCACGCACCTGGCTGCCAGCCAGTTGACCGTTCACCCAGTCGAGCAGGGGGGGGACAGTTCGTATCGTCACGTGGGGGCGACTGATTCGCGCGACGATCTCCATGCGTCGGCTCATCGATAGCGATGGTATCGCTATGATGATCTCGCGGATATCAAGTTGCGCGATCAGTTCATCCAGCTCAAGGGGCGAATGCACTGGTATGCCGGCGATTACGCGACCTTGTAAGTTGGGATTGTCGTCGAGAAAGCCCACGATAGTCGAGACGGACTGGCCAGCCAGTGCCCCCGCAAGTTTGACACCAGCATCACCGGAGCCGTAGATCAGCAAGGCGCGCTCAGGTTTGCCGCGGGTTCCGGCAGGTGAGGCGAGATAGCGCACCAGCAAGCGGGCACCAATCACCAGAATCACGCTAAGGGCCCAATAGAGTAGCGGCACTGAACGGGGCACGCCGCGCTGGCCCGACATTTCGGTGAGGAAAGCCAGGACCACCCAGCATAGGACCGAGATGGTCAGGGCCTGCAGCAGTTGCAGCAATGCCTTGTCGGACATGTAGCGCAGCACCGTGCGGTAGCCGCCCATCCACCAGAAAATTCCGAGGGCCATGGCGGGTGCTAATAACAGGAGACCGAGTTGCTCGAATGTCGATGGTGGTGTCCAGCGACCATACCTCAGCGCATAGCTGGCCCAAAGTGCGAAGGACAAGGCGGCAAGATCGAAACTTACCATTACGGCGATCTTGATGCGCCGCGATAGGCGACCAACACGACGCCACAGGTCCATCCTCATCTGAATCTCTTTTCTGACGCTGGCATACCGGTGATCGAGATCGCACGGATAATGCAACTGGGGGGGGCGGGCAACTCAGATGCATTTTGCTCACAGTTCAGCAGCGAGTTCACGGACCAGTTGGATGAGTTCGCGGGGGACTCTTGTGCTTTGGAGGCACAATCATTAATGCACCTCAATCTCATCGAATCCCACGGGGCCAAGAAATGGATTTTGCCGATAACGGGAAACGCGGGGCCAAGGTCGAAACAGATCTGCTCGACCGTCTCACAGCGAAGTCCTCCAAGATCGGTATTTACGGTCTGGGCTATGTCGGTCTTCCGCTCGCGATCCGTTTCAGCGAAGTCGGTTTCAAGGTAGTCGGATTCGACGTGGATACCGAAAAGGTTCGGCGTCTGGATGCCGGCGAAAGCTATATCGAGCATATCAGCGCGGCCAGCATTGCCGGAGCGGTGCAGGCGGGTTTTGAGGCGACCACCGATATATCCCGTTCGAGCGAGGTCGATGCGCTGATCATCTGCGTCCCGACGCCGCTCAACAAGAATCGCGAACCCGATATGAGTTTCGTGATCTCGACCCTCGACGCCATCGGTCCCTATATCCGCGCCGGGCAGGTGATTTCGCTCGAAAGCACGACCTATCCGGGGACGACGGAAGAAGAGATCGTGCCGCGTATCGAAGCGCGGGGTTTCGCTGTCGGCCAGGACGTTTTTGCCGTCTATTCGCCGGAGCGCGAGGATCCTGGCAATGCACAATTCTCCACACGGTCAATACCCAAGGTCTGCGGGGGCCATACCGCGTCGTGCCTTGCCGTAGGGGTAGCGCTATACACCGGCGTCATCGACCGCGTGGTGCCCGTCAGTTCCACCAAGGCCGCGGAGCTGACCAAGCTGCTCGAAAACATTCACCGCGCCGTGAATATCGGTCTGGTCAATGAGATGAAGGTCGTTGCCGATCACATGGGCCTGGACATTCATGAGATCATCCGCGCGGCGGCTACCAAGCCTTTCGGCTTCGTGCCCTATTATCCGGGGCCGGGGCTGGGTGGCCACTGTATCCCGATCGACCCATTCTACCTAACCTGGAAAGCCCGCGAATATGGGGTCAACACCCGCTTCATCGAATTGGCAGGCGAGATCAACTCAGCAATGCCGGACTATGTCATTTCCAAGCTGAACCAGGCGTTGAACCAGCGCAAGAAGTCCGTCAATGGCAGTACCGTGCTGGTGCTGGGCATCGCCTACAAGAAAAATGTCGATGACATGCGCGAGTCGCCGTCCGTCGTGCTGATGGAGAAGTTGCAGGACTTGGGGGCTACCGTTGCCTACTCCGATCCCCATGTGCCAGTATTCCCCAAGTTGCGGGACCATGCGCACTTTGACTTGTCCAGCGTTGCGCTGACGCCTGAGTCGATCGCCGGTTTTGATTGTGTCCTGCTGGCCACCGATCACGACGATGTCGACTATGACATGCTGCGTGAGCACGCTCGCCTCGTCATTGATACCCGCGGTCGCTACCAGGCGCCGGCCCACAACATAACCAAGGCCTGACATGCAGCAGTTTGCCCCGCCGATTGTGGGCCGGAAAATCAAGCTCGCCGTCGTCGGATGCGGCCGCATCGCCGAGAATCACCTGGCAGCGATTGCCAAGCACTCCGATCGAGCCGAAGTGGTCGATGTTTGCGACATTGTCGAGGATCGTGCAGGAGCGGCCGCCAATGCCGCCGGCGCAAAACCGTGGACCAGCCTGTCGGCGATGCTTGAGCACACCACGGCCGATGCAGTGGTGCTCACCACGCCTAGCGGCTTGCATGCGAACCAGGCAATCGAGGTCGCGCAAAGCGGGCGTCATGTCATCACTGAAAAGCCGATGGCGACGCGATGGCATGACGGATTGCGCATGGTTCGCTCATGCGACGGGGCGGGCGTTCGCCTGTTCGTCGTCAAGCAGAACCGGCGCAATGCGACGCTGCAATTGCTCAAACGCGCCGTCGACCAAAAGCGTTTTGGCCGCATCTATATGGTCAACATCAACGTGTTCTGGACGCGTCCACAGGACTACTACGACAGCGCGTCCTGGCGCGGCACTTGGGAGTTTGACGGCGGCGCTTTCATGAACCAGGCGAGCCATTATGTGGACCTTCTCGACTGGCTGATCGGCCCGATCGAAAGCCTGCATGCCTACACGGCCACGCTGGCACGCAATATCGAAGTGGAAGATACAGGTGTGGTTTCGGTCAAATGGCGCTCGGGCGCGCTTGGTTCGATGAACGTGACCATGCTGACTTATCCAAAAAATCTGGAAGGCAGCATCACCATCATCGGCGAAAAGGGCACGGTCCGTGTCGGCGGCGTCGCGGTCAACCAGATCGAGCAGTGGCAGTTTGCCGAACCCCACGTCGACGATGCGCTGGTGCAAAGTTCCAGCTACGAAACCACCTCGGTCTATGGTTTCGGCCATCCGCTCTACTACGACAATGTCATCAACGTCCTGAGCGGCAAGGCCGAGCCTGAAACGGACGGCCGTGAAGGGCTGAAGTCGCTTGAAGTGCTGATCGCAACCTATCTGTCGGCGCGCGATGGTAGGCGGGTCAACCTGCCATTGGACTATTGATGTCTGTAACGATCCACGAGACTGCCATCATAGATGACGGTGCGCAGGTGGGTGATGGTAGCCGCATTTGGCACTGGACGCATGTGTGCGGCCAGGCGGTGATCGGCAAGGGATGTTCGCTAGGGCAAAATGTGTTTGTCGGCAACGACGTGCAGATCGGCGACAACGTCAAGATACAGAACAATGTCTCGGTCTATGATGCCGTGCTTATTGAAGACGACGTATTCTGCGGTCCGAGCATGGTTTTCACCAATGTCTACAATCCGCGCTCGGCGATCAATCGCAAATCGGAATACCGGCGGACTGTGGTGCGCAAGGGGGCCACTCTGGGCGCCAACTGCACCATTGTCTGCGGAGTCACAGTCGGCACATATGCGTTTGTGGGCGCCGGTGCTGTCGTCAATCGCGACGTTCCAGACTATGCCCTTATGGTCGGCGTGCCGGCCCGGCGCATCGGATGGATGTGTGAGACCGGCACGCAACTGCATGGTCTGGGCAAGGTGACCAGCGAAGCTGGCATTACCTACGAAATCACCAAGGACAGCTGTACGCGATTATGACCGACAAAATCGAGTTTATCGACCTCAAGAGTCAGTACGCCGCCCTGCGCGATAATGTGAACGCGCGAATCCAGGCCGTGCTGGACCATGGCCAGTATATCATGGGTCCAGAGGTTGCCGAGCTTGAGAAAAAGCTCGCGGCATATGCCGGCGTAAGCCATTGCATCACGGTGTCATCGGGCACAGAGGCCCTGCTAATCTCGCTGATGGCCCTGGGCATTGGCCCAGGGGACGAGGTCATCACCTCACCGTTTACCTTCGCAGCAACGGCCGAAGTTATCGCGCTTGTCGGTGCTACCCCTGTGTTCGTCGATGTTGAGCCCGACACCTGCAATATTGACATACGGTTGGTCGAGCAGGCGATCACGGAGCGGACCAAGGCGATCATGCCGGTTTCGCTCTATGGCCAGGTTGCCGATATGGACGAGCTTAACTCCCTGGCGACAGAGCATGGCCTCGTCGTTATCGAAGACGCGGCTCAAAGCTTTGGCGCGAGCTATCGCGACCGGCGCAGTTGCGGGGTCAGCCAGATTGGCTGTGCCAGCTTCTTTCCGAGCAAGCCGTTGGGCTGCTATGGCGACGGCGGTGCGATCTTCAGCAATGATGACGTGTTTGCAGAGGCCTCGCGGGAAATCCGCGTGCATGGCCAAGAGAGGCGTTACTATCACACAAGGATCGGTGTTGGCGGGCGCATGGACACGATCCAGTGCGCCGTGGTGCTGGCCAAACTGGAACGCTTCGATTGGGAAATCGAGCAGCGCCTGCTTGCCGGGCAGCGCTATTTCGACATGCTGGCCGGCAACAACAATGTGTCGCTGCCTGTGGTGCGCAGCGATCGCAATTGCGTGTGGGCGCAGTTCACGGTTCAGGTGGATGGTCGCGAAGCGGTCATCGAGGCGCTCAAGGCGGCAGGGGTGCCAACCGCGGTTCACTATCCCATCCCGCTCCACTGGCAGCCGGCATACAAGGATATGTGCCGAATTTCCGGGACACTTGCCCATGCCGAACAGGTCGCACAACGCGTGATGAGCCTGCCGATGCACCCCTATATTTCCGAAGCAACGCAACGCCGAGTCGTGGGTGCCCTGATCGCAGCGGTACGCTAGCAATCACCTCCACAAGGAAGGAACTACCATGTACCGGGACCGCTCCATCAGCGTTGTCGTGCCTGCCTTTAACGAAGAGACGCAGATCAACATGGTCATCGACACGATGCCCGCCTTCGTTGATCACATCGTCATCGTGAACGACAAGTCCAAGGACCGCACCTCGGAAGTGGTGCGTGCCAATTCGGCATTTGGCGCCGGCCGGATCGTGCTGATCGAGCATGAGACGAACCAGGGCGTGGGCGGTGCCATCGCAACGGGATACAAGTGGAGCCGGGACAACAATATCGACATTGCCGTAGTCATGGCTGGCGATGCCCAGATGAACCCGGATGACCTACCCGGTCTGCTTGATCCGGTGGTGGAAGACCGTGCTGACTATACAAAGGGCAATCGGCTGGTCACAGGCGAAGCCTTCAAGAAGATTCCCAAAATACGCTTCTTCGGCAATTCCGCACTCTCGCTCCTGACCAAGATCGCGTCGGGCTATTGGCACGTGGCCGATTCCCAGACAGGCTACACCGCCATCAACTCGGTGGCGCTGCATGCCATCGACTGGGACAAGATGTATAAGCGCTATGGCCAGCCCAATGACGTGCTAGTCAAGCTCAACGTCGCCGAGATGCGTGTTGTCGATGTGCCGGTCGAGCCGGTTTACAATGTCGGCGAGAAATCGGGCATCAAGGTTCGCAAGGTCATTTTCACGATCGGCTCGCTTCTGGTTCGCCTGTTTTTCTGGCGGCTCAAGGAGAAGTACATCATTCGGAATTTTCATCCGCTGGTGTTCTTCTACGCTTTTGGCATGTTCAGCTTTCTGGTCAGCATGCTATTCCTGATCCGCATTGTCTGGGCCTGGAGCGCAACCGGCGTAGCACCCGAAATCTCGATACTGGGCTGGTTGTTCTCGTTCTCGATCTTCTTCAATTCCACATTCTTTGCGATGTGGTTCGACTACGAGGCCAACAAACATCTCAATCCGCCGCTTGCCAGCCGTGACATCAAACGCATCATTGAGAAGCACTAGCAGGGATAGATGCTGGTGACGGAGGCAAAGCTTACCCGCGACATTGCCTGGACGATGGGCAGTTTCGTCATCCTGGCCGCCAGCGGAATACTGATCAACATCGTCGTCGCCTATCTGCGCGGTGCCGAAGCGCTCGGGATCTTTAACCAGGCCTATTCGGTCTACATCATCGCCTCCCAGATCGCGGCCTTCGGGATACATTATTCCGTCCTGCGCTCGGCCGCCTACCATGAAAGAGAGCCGCAGCTGCAGGGGCGCATCCTGTTGTCGGGTGCCATTCCGGCGCTGGTCGCCGGCATTTTGCTGGCGGCGGTCGTCGTGATGGCCGAACCTGTCTTTGCTAGCCTGTTCAGCGCACCCACCGCACGCGCCATCAGCTTTGCCGGTTTTGGGCTTGCTCTCTTTCCGCTCAACAAGGTGCTGATCGGCTTCCTCAATGGCCTGCGGCACATGAAGGCTTTCGCCATATTCCAGGCCATGCGCTATATTCTGGTGGCAGCGACCGCGACAGTGGTAGCCGCAAGCGCGCTGGCGTTCGAATATGCCTCATTCTGCTTTCTCATAGCTGAAGCCACCACTGTGGCGGCGGCGCTGCTCTATATCGTCGCCAATCGCTTGGCGCCGAAACCTGCGATTGATCCGGCCTGGATAGGCAAGCACGCCGTGTTTGGCGGAAAATCGCTTTTTGCGGGCATGTTCGGCGAGATCAATACGCGCGTCGATGTTCTGATGCTCGGCCTCTTCCTCGATGACACTGCAGTCGGCATCTACAGCTTCGCAGCCATGCTGATGGATGGGCTCTATCATCTGCTGGCCATGGTGCGGGTCAACTTCAACCCATATCTGGTGGCCGCGACGCGGGATCGTGACTGGCCGCCGGCCCAGGACCTCCTGCGGCGTTCCCAGCGCCTGGCGCCACTCGTCATGGGAGTGCTTTGTCTGGCTGTCGTGCTTTTCTACTGGATCGTGACCGGCTATATCGTTCCGGAGCGCGGCTTGCAGGCCGGATTGCCGACCCTGATTATCCTGCTCCTCTCGCTGACGCTGGTGTCGTGCTACGTTCCGTTCGACAACCTGTTGCTCACCGGGGGATATCCGGGTTTCCAGACGCTGCAGCAGTTTTTTGCGGTTGCGACCAACGTGCTCCTGAACGTTGTCCTCATACCGGTCATGGGCATTGCTGGCGCGGCCGTGGGGACCGGGCTAAGCTATGTTGCGTCGGTCATCGTCCTCATTATGCTCTCTCGGCGGTTCTTCGGCTGGAACATGCTGACCAACAAGGTGAATTCATAGATGTGCGGCATTTTCGGTATTCTCCTCAAGCCCGGCGCCCAGGTGACCTCTGCCGATGCGCGTCAATGGCTGGAAGACCTTTACAAACTGTCGGAAAGCCGCGGCAAGGAGTCTGCCGGGCTGCATATCTCGGCGCCTGCCAACGGAACCGCGATGACATTGAAAGGCGCATTGCCGGCCACGGAGTTCATCAGGACCGCTCAGTTCCATACCGGCTATACCGAGGCGGCCGGACCAGCTTTCGCGGCCAACAGTAACACTGGCGCACCCTTGGCGCTGGTGGCCCATTCCCGCCTCGTTACCAATGGTGCGGCCGAACGCCCGGAAAACAATCAGCCAGTGCGATATGGCGATGTCACCATGGTGCACAATGGCATTATCGTCAATGTCGACAATCTCTGGTCGACCCATGCTGACCTGCAGCGCACTGCCGAGGTCGATACCCAGGTGATGGCGGCCCTGATCGCCTCGCGCGTTCAGGCCGGCGCGACCGCAACCCAAGCGACGCAGGCCGCCTTCCAGGAGATCTCGGGCGCCGCCTCGATCGCCTGGACGGCGCAGTGTTCAAACCTCGTCGTGATCGCCACCAATACGGGCGACATCTACTATGCGATCGACTCGGAGCGGGGCACACTGACCTTTGCGTCGGAACGCTACATTCTCAAGACGGCGCTACATGAGCGCGGGTCGGCCGCAGTGATCGAATGGCTCACGGCGGGGTCCGGCCTGGAGATTGACCTGGAGACGCTCTCGGCCGGCCGGTTCGACTTGCATGAGGTTGGTATCGACATGCGCAATGTCGGCCGGATCGTCCCAGCTGAGGGTGCCGGCTATCGCGAAATCCACATAGGGGAACTGGCTAGGCCGGCGGCAGCGCCGCAACTCGCAGACGAAAAGCTGATCCGCTATGACGAAGCCCGCATCGGGCAGTTGAAGCGTTGCAGCAAATGCATTTTGCCAGAAACCTTCCCTTTCATTGCGTTTGATGAGCAGGGCGTATGCAACTACTGCCACGGCTACAAAACCAAGTATAAGGGTCTGGACGCGCACAAGACCAAGGCGAACTTCATTGCGTCACTGGAAAAGTACCGCCGCAATGACGGGAATCCCAGCGTGATCGTCCCTTTCAGCGGCGGGCGCGACAGCAGCTTCGGTCTGCACCTGATCAAGAAAGAGTTCAACCTCAATCCGATCACCTTCACCTATGACTGGGGCATGGTGACGGACTTGGCGCGGCGCAATATTGCGCGGATCTGCGGCCAGTTAGGCGTCCAAAATATACTCGTCTCGGCCGATATAAGGGCCAAGCGCGCCAACATCCGCAAGAACGTGTCGGCTTGGTTGAAGCAGCCCGATCTCGGCATGGTTCCCTTGTTCATGGCCGGCGACAAGCACTTCTTCGCTGTCCTCAATCAGCTCAAGCGGCAGACGGGCGTTTCTCTCAACATCTGGAGCGCCAATCCGCTGGAGAATACCGACTTCAAGTCTGGCTTTTGTGGAGTGGCTCCGGATTTCGGAAAGTCGCGACTGGACTATCTTTCGTCCACTCGCAAGGCAATGCTGGCGATGTATTATGCGTCCCGTTTCACGACCAACCCACGCTACATAAACTCATCTCTCGCTGATACCTTCGGTGCCTTCCTCTCGTATTATTTCGAGCCTCGCGGGGACTTCTATAATTTGTTCGATGGCGTTGCATGGAACGAACAGGAGGTCGATGGCGTGCTGCTGGATGAGTATGACTGGGAATTGTCGCCCGACTCCCCGAGCACCTGGCGCATCGGCGATGGTACCGCCCCCTTCTACAACTACATCTACATGACGGCGAAGGGCTTTACGGAATTCGACACATTCCGCAGCAACCAGATTCGTGAGGGCATGATCACCCGCGAAGAGGCTTTGCAGCGGGTCCTGGTCGAAAATCGTCCGCGCGTTCCGTCGTTGAAATGGTATCTTGAGACGGTCGGGCTGGATTTCAATTCGACCATTACCAAGGTCAATTCCCTTGATACCATGGGCTTGCACAAGGCCGCCTAGGTTTGAAGGCCGGCGTCACGCCGGCCTTTCGCCAAAGGCCTGGTTCAAAACGGTCTCGATGGCGAGACAGGTTCGCGCAATGTCGTCGTCAGTGAGCGTGGGGTGAACGAGGAAGCAAAGTGCGGTTTCGCCGAGCCGCCTCGCTATCGGCAAGCGCTGGGTGGGGCGCCAGAGTGTGTTGTCAAATGCCTTTTCCAGGTAGACCTCGGAACATGAGCCCTGGAAGCAGGGGATGCCCATCCCTGAAATCTCGGCGATGATCCTGTCGCGGCTCCAGCCTGTGCGAAGCTGGTTCGGATCAACAAAGCCGTAGATGCGGTAACGCGCATCGAGTGTATCAGGCGCTTCGGGCGATACACGAACGGCATCGTACTGGCCGAGGCTTGCGGCGATCATGGCAGCGTTCTGTCGCCGCCGCGTCGTCCAGTCCGCCATTTTGTCGAGCTGCACGAGACCGATCGCGGCCTGCATTTCGAGCATCCGCCAATTAGTCCCAAAGCTCTCGTGCAGCCAGCGAAAGCCGGCGGGGTGCTGACGAGTGTAAACCGCATCCCAATCCTTGCCGTGATCCTTGTAGGACCACATGGTTCGCCACAGCGCGGCGTTATTGGTCGTCACCATCCCGCCCTCGCCGCCGGTCGTCATGATCTTGTCCTGGCAGAAGGACCATGCCCCGATGTGTCCGATAGTGCCAACCCGCTTTCCACGGTAGACGGCGCCGTGGGCCTGCGCACAGTCTTCGATGACTGCAAATCCGCGTTCAGCCGAGAGCTCCATGATGGGATCCATGTCGCAGGGTGTACCGCCCAGGTGCACGCAGATGACGGCTCTTGTGCGCTCGCTCAGGACTGCACGAATGGTTGCGGCCGAAAGGCCCTGCGTATGCTCGTCTACATCGGCAAATACCGGAGTGGCGCCGGCATTGACCACAGTCGATACCGACGCGATGAAGGTGCGTGGTGTGACGATGACTTCGTCACCCGGCCCGATACCCAGCGCCTTGAGGGCTACGTCCAGAGCTAAGGTGCCGTTTGCCAGAGCCACGGCGTGATCAGCGCCCGCCCATTGGGCAAAAGCCTCCTCGAAGCGTCTGGTCACATCTCCCGTCCAATAATTGACCCGGCCTGATCGGAGCGTCGCCGTGACCGCGCTGATTTCCTCGTCCGAATAGGACGGCCATGGGGCCATTGTGGTATTGAGCATGTCAGTTCTCTTTTCGGGGCCGTGCCGGATTGCCCATAACCGTTATGTTCGCTCCCACGGATCGGGCAACAAGGCTGCCAGCGCCGACAATTGCGCCTGCGCCGATACTGATGCTGGGTATGACGGTTGCGCCTGCCCCAATCCATACGAGGTCCGCGATCGATACATTGCCGCAGAGCCGGGCTCCGGGGGAAATGTGAACCCCTGCGCCAAGAAGACAATCATGATCGACCGATGCAGCAGTATTTATGATTGCGGCGCAGCCAATCCTGACACCGGTCATGACAACGGCCTGAGGCATGACGACAGAGCCCGGACCTATTGAGGCATAGGCGCTGATCGTTGCCGAGGGGTGGGCCAGTGTGGCCGGCTTCCCGCCGGCCTCTATGAGCTTCCGTGTCAGGCAGAGGCGCTTGGTGTTATCGCCGATGGCGATAATCGCTCCTTCAAAGTGGCTGGCCTCCGCCATAAACTGTGCCGTCCCGCCGACCACTGTCCAATCGAGAACAACCGTATTTGGTGCCACCGCGTCATCGAAAAGGTAGGCACGCCACCCCAATTGCGTCGCCACATCGGCAATGACCCTGCCATGGCCGCCGGCACCAAGAATTGCGAGCGACTTCATCGCGATCCTCTGAAAGGCTCTGCCGATGCATTGTCGGCGGACGTAATGCCCTCGCGGCGAACGACCTTCGCCACCGTTCGCCACAAGATCTTCAAGTCGAGCAGAAATGTCCTGTTGTCGACGTACCAGACATCAAGTGCGAATTTCTGCTCCCAGTCGATTGCGTTACGGCCACTAACTTGAGCCCATCCAGTTATCCCTGGCCTCACCTCATGCCGGCGTGCCTGTTCAGGCGTATAGAGTGGCAAGTATTCCATCAGTAGCGGCCGGGGACCGACCAGGCTCATCTCCCCACGGATTACGTTCCAGAGCTCGGGCAGTTCATCAAGGCTGCTGGAGCGCAGGAGCTTGCCGAAGCGCGTCAACCGCTCACTATCGGGCAGCAAGTGGCCGTCGGCGCCACGCTGGCTGCTCATGCTGCGAAACTTGTTCATTGTAAACGGTTTACCATGCAGGCCCGGTCGGACCTGTCGGAAAAGCACTGGACTTCCCAATTTGCAACGCACCAGGAGGGCCAGCGCGAGAAGCGGAAAGCTGAGAGCAACGAGCAACGCAGCGCTTACGATAGTGTCGAACGTACGTTTTATCATCATGGATCGCGCTCATCCGTGCGATAGAGCGTGACGCTAGCGCTGTCTACCGTCAGGCTCGACAAGCCCTGTTGTTGCAACACGATCGTCACCGATGCAGTATTGTCATCCAAAAGCAGGCGACGGGCATAGTGCTTGGCTGGATAAGTCGCACTGAGTTCGAAGGTGCCGAGAGGCACGGCATCCATAGCGCCGTTTTCCCGGTAGAGGTGGGCCGTCAAACTCATCAGGCCGCGACCGTGCACGTCCAGATCGATTCCAATCTCGGAGGCCCCTGTCGCCGCAATTGCGCCTGCGGCCAGATCAGGGGCTCCGGTCTGCACGGCCGTCAGCAGGCTTCGCTGGAAAAGACCAAAGGGTGATGTCGCCTCCGACGTATTACCCTCCCAAACGCCAAGCTCGGATGACTCTAGCGCCGAAAGCCGCTTGCGTCCTCCAAGCTCAAAGAGTGCTTGTCGGCCCCACTGTATGGCCCCGGGCGTAATGTCGATGTCTTCGGCCAGGGCAGCAGGGCTTGCAGCAAGCTGGTAAATCTGCCCTCCGCCATTGGACACCAGCAGCGTCGTCACTCGGCGGTCGCGTAGAATATCGGCCAGGACGCTGTTGTAGAGTGGCGGTAGCCCATAGGAAGGAACATGAATATAGTCGATGCCTAGATTGCCTAAGACGCCAGCGCCGTCGGTCACCGTGTCAGCTTCATAGAGCGGCACCAGACGGGGATCGAGATAGCCGATCTGGCGACGGTGCGCGTAATACATGTCGGAGGGCTTGAGGCTGAACACCACTGAATCGGCCGGGGTCTGGTTCCGCAGATAGTCCGTCAGCTGATAGTCGGGAAGTTGGGAAAGGGTCGTACTGAAATCCTGTCCGACCGTACCAAGCGAGAGACCATTCTTGACGAGGCTATAATGGAAAAACAGCGCTCCTTGGGCGGCGAGGACGAACGCCAGAAGCGTTGCGGCAATATTGGCGAGTATCTTGCCACCGAAAAACTTGGAAAGCCCCTGCGTAGCGGCAAAAAACCCGAAAGCACAGAGAACCGCGATCAAGCCCTGAATGGAGAGCAGGTAACGTTCGTTCTTGACCATAAGGTCGATGCCTAGCAGTACCGAAACAACAACGCCGCCATAGTAGGTCACGAGGACCCCGAGCAGGACTAGCAGAAGGCCGGGCGCCGCTGCTAGCGTGCGCGATCCGTTCAGTGCCGCACGGACCAGTCCTGTTCGGATCGCCAGCAGGCAGGCTGCCGCACCGATGGCCATGCCCCAAAACGAGAAGCCAAAAGCCTCGAGGGCGAACCAGCCTTTGAGAACGCCGTATTGCAGTGTGGCCACGGCAGAATCCAAGCCGCGATTGATAATGAAATACTCGTCCCATGCCAGGCTCGGCAAGGCGAAGACAGCTGGGTTGTCGCTGATAGGGGCGCCGAATAGGAGCACATTGCGGACGTAGTGGGCGCCGCCGGCGAGAAGGGCAATCAGAATGGCAACTGCCAATTCTGCAAGCCAGTGCCGGTAGTTGCGCACACCGTGAATGAGGACTATGCCGACAATCGCCAGGGGAATGAAGACGATCGCCAGCGAATGGGTCCAAAGGCCCAGCGCTAGTACCAACCCAATGGCTGTGCCGCGCGACTTCGTGCCGCCTCCCATCATGACGATTGTGGCCAGCAGCAAGACAAAGGCCGAGATCGGCAATGCGTCGAGAAGCGCCGACACGGCGCCGAGGAAAAACAGCGGTGTGGAAAGGAAGACGATGGCTGCCGCAAGAGCGACCTTGCGACCAAGCGGCCTCGCCAATGCGAACACCATCAAACTGCCCGATAGCGCAAACCATGGGGAGATCAGCCTCATCAAACCGGGCTTATCGGCATTACCCTGCATCACATCGGTAAGAAAGATGAGCGCTACGTAAAGGGGCGGGTGCGTCCAGGGACCGAAATAACCGTCGGAATTGGCTTGCGGGTCGAGGACAGGATAGTTGCCGATCGAGTTGTGCTCGTAGATGACACGAGCCGCTGAGGCATATTCAAGCGCATCGTTCTGGCTCAAAGGCACCAAAACCGCCAATGCGAGCATGATCAGCGCAAGCAGTAGCCAGACAGCCAGCAAAGCCCAGTCGCCCCATTCAAGGAGCTCGCCTGGATTGCCTTTGCTGGTCGGACGACGCGGCTTCAGCAGCAACGGCAAACTGACGAGAACGCCCGCCATGGCCAGTTGCAGCAGGCGATGCTGCCCTGCGGCAAAGGTCAGAGCGAAGATCGACGCCATCCCGAGCAGAAATGGCGCGGTGGCAATGCCGAAGGCGAAAACGAGCACGGACGGGCTATCCTCTCGCCACGGCAGGGAGGCCGCAATCCGCAGTGAGCTGACAATGCTGAGAACGATCAGAAGGGCAAAAAGCGATAGGCCGCTCAGTCCTGTCTCGATCATTCAACATCGCCTTTCTTGCTATCGAGCCGCTGTGCGAGCCCTATATCAGCCGAGCATGGGCGGCAAGGGACTGCCGAGCCCCAGGGCGCTGCTTTGTTGCTATAGGCAACCGCTGCCCCTACGCTGGTTCAAGCGCGACCTGCGTGGTCCGGTGGGTGGTAGCAGGAATACGACGGCCCAGCTGGACACCTCTCGCAGCGACACCGAACATCACTCCTTAGTGCCCCGCTAGCCGTCCCTGCCCGACTAGGCCTAGGACCACACCCAGAATAGCGGTTCTGGGCCAAGGCGGGCAGTTACGACTAGCGCGATGAATGGGCAAGGGCCGGCAGGTGGCGATAAGCGTCTGGACCGCAATTCAGCAGCAAATCAACGATCGATACGGCATTCAGAAAGTCGCCGTGCAACTGCGGATACGGCATGAGATCGTCGTACGAGAACCATTCGGTAGTCACGCCGCCGCGCTTGAGCACCTCGACGTCGAGATAGTCTTTCGCCGCAGGACCGCTCACATATGTGTAACAGCCCACAGACCGGCAGATGTCCAGCAACCGCTGGGACCGCTCGGTGGAACTGTACAGGCCCGTGGCAATACGCGTTTCGGTCGCAATATTCAGAAACGTACAGATATGCCGGATAAAGGCCAAGTTGCTTGAGGATAGATTGCTTTCGGGACTCTGGAAGAGCGGTTTTAGGATGGGTTCGATCGTTTCAAAGTGCCGAGCCTTGCGATAACTCTCCGAGATCCTGTTCCAGTGATCGCGCCCCCAGTCTGTATCCTCGATCTCGATCTGATTGATGGTGCGTTTTATGCGACTCTTCTTGGGTACCGGAATGGTCAGCCAACGGAGTCCCTGAGCGGTCTTGATCACGTTGCGATTGCGCCAATCCTGATTGGTGAACTGCACATCGTCGAGAAACACGAATACGTCGACAGACGCGATAAGGTCGAAGTAGCCTCGCCAGGGAATATAAGCCGATTGGAGTATGGCGACTTTGCTCATCTTGCTACCGGCAGCATAGCTTCGGTCGCCATTGACGTTTTCGGCGCATAGAGCGTTGCGTCGTGATCGATATAGTCTATCGGCACGGTGACCAGCTCTGCGTAGTCATCTGGAAAGTGAAGGCCGCGCTTGTTTAGCAGATCGATCGGAAACGAGGCAGCGTAGTCGGCCGAATACAATATCCAGGCCCGCTGCAGGAGATCTGGTTCGATCTGGTCCAACGTCAGCTCGAAAACTGCCTCCGATCCCGGATAACCACTGAGCAGCCAAGGGGTCCGGGGCAGTTTTGCCCCAAGTTGATAACTTGCCATCGGCGCGCGTCCCGTCAGATCCAGCAATAGCGGTGGGTCTACCAAATCCCGGATCAACGGGCGTGCCTGAGCGAGGCCATCGTAGAATTGCGCTAACTGCGGTGAAACGAGCATTTGTTCGTCATGTGGACCAACGCTAGCGAGTACATTCATGGAATTGATCGGTCCACCAAGCCGATATGGGAAGCGCTCGATGTTTGTCATCGCGACCAACTGGCTGGCCAGAACGAGCGACAGCGCTAGCGGCGCCAAAGTCAACAGGGTTAGCCGTCGTGCCGCGTAGAGGTCGACACCGAGCGCGACAAATCCAAACCCGTACAGAGCCGGAAAGTGGTTCGACCAGAAATTACCTGTGCCATAAGTGTGGGCGATGATTGCCGCTATCATGAGCAGCACGATTAATAATGCCTTGCGTGTCCGGCCCGAGCCAGAAGCGCGTGCCGCGGTCAGGGCGCTTATAAACATAAGGCAGAGCAGCAAGTTCAGCAGAGCGATCAATGCGCTTTCGTCTGCCCCGTCTCTCAAATTAACCCAGATGCCAACTAAAAAAATGACACCCATGGCCACACTGGCGGCACCCTTGGCGACGACGTGCCCCGCGTTCCTGAGGCTCCAGATCAGCGCGCCGAACAATCCCGCCAATGGAAGCCAAGCCCAACCCAAAAGGTGCGTACTCTCGACGACGTGACTGACATAGACCGCCATGGACGTCCAAACGTTCAGTTGGGGTGTCGTGATCAGCATCCCGGCGTTATAGCCATTTGATATCGTCTTGAACGTCCGGATTGGGTCGAAGCCGACAAGACCCAGTGCCGCGACGCCAATGAATAATCCGAGCATCGCAGCTACTGCAGCCGCCAGGAAAAGCCTCCAATGCAGCCGGCTCCTGACCGAAACGAGATACACTACGACCATGACCGGCCCCAGAACTGCGCCACTGGTCGGCTTTACCAGCCCTACTGCGGCCACGATGAGGCCGATGACGAAGGCTGCAACGAGTACGGAAAAGCCTTGCTTAGCTCGCGTGGTCAGCCTGATCATCCAGAGCAAGGTGGCAATACCGAGGGCGATCAGACTCATTTCCATAGAGTTATAGGACGGGTCCGGCAACCAGTTGACCAAATAGGAGAGTGATCCGGTTGCCGCTAACAGGCAGAACGTCACAAATCGGAGGGTGCCAGCCCCATTGGTGTTGAGAGCATAAGCGCTCGATACTGCAAGCGTGGCAAAGCTGACCTGGGTCAGTACTAGGAGGAGGTACCGGTTGCCCATTATCGTGTCAAAGGGCGAGATCAGGTTCCAGACGGGGCCAAACAGGGTCGATTGCGAATGGATGTCACCGCTCTGATGTACGCTGAGCATATAGTAGGCGGTGTCAGACAGCTCTGCGCCCACGTTGGCAATAGATATTACAAACCAGTTCGACCCCAGCCATGAGATCGCCACGAGCAAAAAGATCGCAAAGTCAACGGCGGTATTCCTATCAGTCACCTCAATATCAATCGGTTTTGGCCACTTTTGACCACCACCAGACGTTGGCGAGATACCACCCAACGGTTGCGGTCAAACCCGAGGCGAAGTCATGGCGCGGGGACCAGCCGAGTTCGGTAATGGCCTTGGTGGCGTCGACCGCGTAACGAAAATCGTGTCCCGGCCTATCCGAAACAAAGCTCATCAAGTCCAGGTAGCTGCCTTCTGCGTGCGGGGCCTTTTGGTCGAGCAACACGCAGATTGTGCGCACGACGTCGAGATTGGAGTGCTCGTTATTGCCGCCGATATTATAGCGCTCTCCCGGTCGGCCCCAGGACATGACCAGTTCAAGCGCTGCGACATGATCGTCGACATGCAGCCAGTCGCGGATGTTGGACCCGTTGCCGTAGATCGGCAGCGGCCGACGCTGTAAGGCCGTGACGATCATGCGTGGGATCAGCTTCTCAATGTTCTGATAGGCCCCGTAATTGTTTGAACAGTTCGATAGTACCACTGGTAGCCCGAACGTACGAAACCATGACATCACCATAAAGTCGCTTGCCGCCTTTGATGCCGCATAGGGCGACGAGGGCTGATATCGGGTCTGTTCAGTGAACGGAGTTCCCTCGATCGGGAGATCGCCGTAGACTTCATCGGTCGAGACATGGTGAAATCTAAAATCGTCCGGTTTTCCGCGCTTGGTCCAGTAGTCGAGCGCCTCGTCGAGCAAGGCAACAGTGCCGACGACGTTAGTCTGGATGAAAACCGATGCATCGTTGATCGACCGGTCGACGTGGCTTTCCGCCGCCAGGTGCAGCACCACGTCGGGTGCAAAACGATCAAACACGTCGCGGAGCGCCCGTCGATCGCAGATGTCGAGCTGGGCGAACTGATAATTCGGACTATCTACGACGGGTGCCAGGCTATCGAGATTAGCCGCATAGGTCAGTTTGTCGACGTTGCAGACCTGATGGCCTCGAGCAATAAAATGCCGGCAGACGGCAGATCCAATAAAGCCGGCGCCGCCAGTTACCAGCACCCGCCGTGAAACTGGAGTCATGGTCATGACGCCATATCGCGCAGGACGTCGATAGCTGCAGCCGCGACGCGCTCCACGTCCTTGATCGTCATGTCAAAGTGCATGGGGAAGCGGACAAGGCGGGCAGCCGTAGTCTCTGTCATGGGGCATCCATCGGGCGCACGCCCAAATTTCAGGCCAGCCGGGGAAGAGTGCAGGGGGACATAGTGGAACGTGCATTGAATGCCGACACTCTTCATTGCCGAGAGGAATCCGGCACGCTTCCCAGCGTCGGGCAACAGCACGTAAAACAGGTGCCCGTTATGCGTTGCGCTCCGGTCGGGCAGGGGCTGCAAGGTAGCGCCGAACCTCAGCGCGGGCTGGAGCGCAGCATGATAGGCATCCCACAATTCGATCCGTTTTGCTGTAATGCGGTCAACCGCATTGAGCTGCTCAAGCAGATAGGCTGCAATCAACTCGGAAGGAAGGTAGGATGAACCGACATCGACCCAGGTGTATTTATCGGTCAGGCCCTGGAGAAATTTCTGCCGGTTGGTACCTTTCTCGCGTAGTATCACCGCACGTTCAACCAGTGCGGGATCGTTGACGATCAGCGCGCCGCCTTCCCCCGAGACAATGTTCTTGGTCTCGTGAAAACTGATTGTGGCTAGGCTCGAATGCGTGCCGGCGGGCTTGCCACGATAGGTAGAGCCGAGCGATTGGGCGGCATCTTCCACAAGGGCAATGCTACGGCGGTTCGCTATTGCCTGCAGCTTTTCCATGTCCGGTGGCAGCCCAGCGTAATGCACGGCGAAAATGGCCTTGGTCGCCGTTGTGATCAGCTGTTCGACGCGATCCACATCCATGTTCATGGTCTTCGGGTCGACATCGACGAAGACGGGCGTGGCGCCGCGTAGGACCACGGCATTGGCCGTGGACGAAAAGGTGAACGACGGCATGATCACCTCGTCGCCCGACTGCAGATCGAGCAACAGGGCAGCCATTTCCAGGGCTGCGGTACAGGAATGAGTGAGCAAAGCGCGGGCACAGCCCAGTCTTGCTTCGAGCCACTGTTCGCACAGGGCCGTATAGCGACCGTCGCCACTGAGTTTGCGGCGGCGAATGGCGTCCTCGATCGCGCCGATTTCCGAACCGAGAACTGGCGGCGTGGTAAACCTCAGATCATTCACCGTGCTGCTCCTGCTGGACCAGCAGTTGCAACGATTCCCCATAGGAGGAGGCGCGCTGCGCATGCGCCAGCGCAGCCAGTTGCTCAAGCGGAATAAGGCCATTGCGATAGGCCAGCTCCTCGGGCGAGCAAACCAGCATTCCCTGCCGGTCCTGTAACGTCTTCACGAAATCGGCTGCCTGATGGAGGCTTTCATGCGTACCGGCATCTAGCCAGGCGAAACCGCGATGCAGCGTTTCTGCCCCAAGTTCACCATTGGCGAGGTACCGTTCGAGTACCGAGATGATTTCCAGTTCGCCACGAACGGATGGCTGGACCGCATCGGCAAAGTCGCATGCCCTGTGATCCAGGAAGTAAAGGCCGGTGACCGCCCAGCGCGACCGCGGTTCGGCGGGCTTTTCGACAAGGCTCAGCGGGCGGTTGTCGGCGTCGAGTTCAACAATGCCGAAGCGCTGGGGATCCCGCACCAGGCTTGCGAAGATGGTGGCGCCGTCACCGCGGGATGCGCGATTGAGGAGGGCCTGCAGCCCGTGCCCGAAGAAGATATTGTCGCCCAGGATCAGAACACTGGGCGCCCCATCGAGAAACCGCCGACCAATGCGATAGGCATCGGCGATACCTCGTGGCTCGTCCTGCTCTGCATAACTGAACTGCATGCCCCATTGCGAGCCATCACCAAGCAGTCGGCGGAACGCGCCCTGGTCCTCGGGCGTGGTGATGAACAATACCTCACGAACGCCCGCCATCATGAGCGTGGCCAGCGGGTAATAGATCAGGGGCTTGTCAAAGATCGGCAACAATTGCTTGGAGACGCCGGTCGTCAGCGGCAGGAGCCGACTGCCCGTTCCCCCCGCTAGCACAATCCCGCGCCGGCGATGTGTTCTTTCGCGCTGGTCCAAGGCTCAGGCATTCCTGTTGACGGTGAAACAATGCGTATAAGGAATCCAGGCCTTGTGCACAATCTGGACCCGGCTGCTCGAGAAACGGCCCTGCACCAGATCGCGGTAGCCGGCCTCGTCGCGCACATTGCGGCCCCGGTCTCGCTCGATAAGAAGCCGCGCCACGGGATTTTGGCCGGGGACCAGGCATGGATCGACCGTCACAAGCCTGCCACCCGGCTTGAGCGCGAGCCCGATCAAGTCGAGCAAGCCGTGCGCCTCGCCGTCATCGAGATGATGGAGGACGCCCGACAGCAGGGCGATGTCGGCCTTGGGCAGGATTTCCAGGTCGGATCGCTCAAAGAACTTGCAGAAGAACTGGCCTCGCGAGCCGTACTTCCGCTTAGCCTGGTCAATGTACTCCGGGCTAATATCGAAGCCCCAATATTGAACCTGGGGCAGATAATCCAGCACGTCGGCCGGACCGCAGCCGATATCGAGGACGATGTCACCGGCCTTTGCCTGCACATAGCCGTCAGTAATCTTGCGCCAGCCTGACCGCGCGCCCATTAGGTTCTGGAAGAGCGTATAGATTGCGGGCGACGAGAGGATCGAGCGCACGCCGTCGGTAATCTGCATGGGTCAACTCGCCTGGCCGGGCCGGTAGATTATCGTGCAGTCAATCAGCGGCAAAGCCCCTGCCGGCAGCAGCGTGGCCAGGCGATGAAGCCGAGAGGCGATGATGAACTTGGCGAGCCTCACCATCCATGGCGCCCGGCGGCGCGCAAATGCCCGATCTGTCGTCACGCGCTCAACGCTGTCCGGTGTCATGGTCTTGCCGAAATGGACGCTGATGCCGCTGATCGTCGAGCAGATGCGCTTGACGTCGCCGACCGTGATCCAGTTCAACGATGCCCAGATAGCCGCGGGTTGTTCCACGCGTGCCGAACCGAAGATTTGCCTGTTAAGCGCGCGTTCCGTCATCGCCTTAGAAAACAGTGTCGGCAGGTTGAAATGCGGTTCGTAGGGGAAAGCGTAGTTAGGGCAGGTGAACCGGTAAAAACCGTTTGGCTTCAGTGAGAGTATCACCCTCCGAAGCGCCTCATCGACATTGGCCACATGCTCCATCACGTTGATGGAAAAGGCGGTGTCGAACTCGTTTCTGGCGTTGAGATCCTCGATGCAACAGGGCAACAGACGGATGGCGATGGACTGGCTTTCGGCATGCTCCAGCACGAGCTTTTGAAGGATGGCAAAACTCGAAAAGCCGTCGCTGATTGGTTCGACCACCGTCACCTGATACCCTTGGCGCGCCAACTGGCAACTGATCAGCGTCAGCCCACCGCCGACTTCGAGGATATGCGCATCGCGCGACAACTCCGACAGACTGGGTCGCAGCCATCCATATCCGAACAGGGCCTCATTGGCGAAAAGGTCGAACATCTCGGAAAGCTCGGGATGTCGCGCCGCAACGATGCCCCGGATTTCGGCGACCCAGCCGTCGAAGTTGTCCGGTGCGCTAGGCATTGGCGGCAATGATGACGCCGACGGCAATGAGCGCGATCGCCAGCAGTTTCTGCGGGTTGAGCGACTCCTGGAAGAGCACCGCCCCGCCCAAGGCCACGATGGCGGTGATCAGCCCGATATAGACCGGAAAGGCCAGGGATATCTCGTATCGCTCGACGACGAACACCCAGGCCAGCGAGGCGAGGAAAGACGAGGCGTAAGCTGAAACGATCAAAGGGTCCGAGAGATAGACGACAAGCTTGCTGACAATACCACGGCCGTCGCCGAGGGCCGTCGCCATAATGCCCACGCGCCACTTGGTCATGAGCTGGCCATAGACGACGAGCAAAACGGTTGGCGCAATGGCAAGCAGCAGCTTCATCGCTGGTTCGCCCTATGCCTTGGCATGGCCATACCGATACATGTCCAGCATCTCAGGCGGGATGCCCCAGTCTCGGGCCCCGACCTGATCGTGCAGCCGTTCGACATTGTCGCGGAACTGCTGAGCCAGCTGTTCGGGCATCCGGTTGGTCGCCGGCTCGAAGCCGTGCTGGTAGGCCGCGCTGATCTGGTGGCGCACGGCTTTATCAACGGCCTGTTGGCGCGTAAGAGTCCGCAGCGGCTCGCGATCCGGCCTAAACCAGCTATAGCGATCTTCAACAGCGCCACTCGTCATCAGCCTTGAGACGAGCACCGAGATCAGCGGAGCCAGATGGAAACCGTCGCGTTTGGTGCCGGTGGCGATGAACAGGTTTGAAATTTCTGTGGGGCCGAGCAGGGGATAGGTATCCTGGCTGGTCGGGCGTGCGCCGACATTTACTCGGATCAGTTCGGCGCGATAATAGTCGGCATTGATCTGCCGCATCGCGCTGTTGAGCAGGCCCTCGACACTGGTGAGGCGCCCATGCAGGTGCAAGGTAGGCGCAATAAAGTTGCTCGCCCCGATGAGCACGCGATCATTGTCCTGATCCCGTCCATGAAAATAGGGCGCGGCATAGACGCCACAGGCAAGACCGCGGTTGGGCGTCCTGACCACCTTGCTGAGCGGAGCGTCGGGGCTGCGGATCTCGATACTTGTGCCAATGCCGTAGAATACCCGCTGGACCTGCAGGTCCAGATTGCTTCTGTCGAGCACATCCCAGCTGGTCGCACCTGTGGCAAGCAGAAACTGATCGCCGGAAAGCACCGTTCCATCATCAAGATGGGCACAGGCAATGCCACCTGCATTGGCCTCGAGCCGCACAACACTGGCGTCCACGAACTGCACGCGTCCGGATAATTCGAGGGCCCGTTCCAACGCCGCAAGCACCAGGCGGGGATTGTACCAGCCTTCGTTTTCTATGTAGAGCGCGCGCGTCGCGCGATAGCGCTGGTGCGGTTTGTAGTTGGGGATGTCGCCAGGCGCGACAAGCTGGTGCGCCTCGCCGAAATCCACAAGAGCATCGCGAATCGCGTCGAAATTGGCGTCGTCCAGATCATCTGCTGCGGTATTGTTGATGATGAACGTACCGAGCTCGCCGCCGCCGGATGGCCCGCCGCCGATGTCGAAGTCGATACTGGAAGCCGCGATCAGGTCCTTTTCGAACTGTGGCCAGAGCTTGGTCGCCTCGCGGCTGATCTCGAACCGGAACCTGTCCACTGCATGTTCAAGCCCGCCTACCTCGATCTCGGCGAAGGAATTGAGCATCGCCGCGGCGGCGAGCGTGGCTGCGCCGGGGCGGCTTTTCTTGCCCACGATGACGATCGTATCGTCGCTTGCGGCGGTCCTGCAGAGCCCAAAAGCCGCCGAAAGGCCGACAATGCCGTTTCCAAGCAGGATGCGCTTCATTGGGAGAACCTGTTCGAGATTGGAAAGGCGGACGACTACGGCTTAATGAGGTAGCACAGACCAGGATACGTCGCGCAACGTTTCACCTGATGCCCGAGCCGCGGCAGGATGGTCTCAGCATAGACCATTGCCTCGGCGGGAATGGCGCTGCGGGTCAGCTGCCAGAAGGCAACAATCCCGCCGGGGACGACCCTGGGCCAAACCGCCTCGAACGCTTCGAGCGAAGGTTGATAAGCGTTGACATCGAAGAAGGCGAGCGAGACGAATTCGCCGGCATTGTCCTCGAAAAACTGGGGAATTGTCTGGCGGCAGTCGCCCTTAATGACGCGATGTTTGCCGAAATTGTGGCCCATGGCGTTGGACCGCTCGTGCAATTGCAGCAGCTCGCTCAGATAATCCGCGTATTCGGTTCCACCCACACCATAAGTGCCATCACGATGCAGCTCGGTTGCCTTGTCCTTGTCTGAAAAGCCAACATAGCCCTCGAAGGTATCGAAGCAGACGATGCGCCGATTGAGGTGCAGGGGTTCGTAGATGGCGCGCAGATTTTCGCAGACGACCGCAGTTTGTCCCCTCCATGTTCCAATGTCGAGGATGGCGCCTGGCAGGTCGAGGATCTGGACATAGATGTCACGAATGGCAAGCAGTCGTGCCAGCAGCGAACCGCGCAGGAACAGCCCCAGCGAGCGTTCCTTTTCGTCGTCAGTCGCCGGATAGGTGTTCAGCCGCTGGAAGATTTCCTTCCGGACATCCAGGCTTTCGGACGAGGAGTAGCTGATAACCGTGGATTCGTGCTTTTGTGGCATCGATTACTTTTCTGACGTATCGGGCGAGGCGCCATACCGCATCTTTACAAGATAGAGCGGCCGATTCTGTGTTTCGGCGAAGATGCGTGCGACATATAGGCCAACCACGCCTATGCTGCCAAGCTGAACGCCAAACGCAATCAGGCCGATGGCGGATAAAGCCGCAAACCCGGGCAGGAAATCGCTCCCGAACAGCTGCGCGAAAATGACGTAGAACCCGAGCAGCAGCCCCGCAACACTGAGGAAAAACCCGAGGCTTGCGATCAAGGTCAGCGGCCGGTTGGAAAAATACAGCAGCCCTTCCAGCCCCAGCTTCAGGCGGGACCAGAAATTGTAGGACGATTTCCCGTCGGCACGCACGTGGTGTTGTATCGGGATATATTGTTGTTCAAAGCCCAGCCATTGATCCAGACCCTGCGGAAAGCGTGACCGTTCCGTCAAAAGGTTATAGGCGTCGACGAACCGTCGGCTCATGGCCCGCAGCGGCGACGTATTCTGTGGGGATGGCAAACCTGTCAGGAACTGGAACAGCCAGTAGTAAATCTTGGACGTAATCCGGTTGATCCAGGGACTTTCCCGCACCGAATAGACGCCGATGACCAAATCGCTGGCATCCTTGCGCATGGCCTCTATGAAGCGCGGCATGTCGGCAGGTTGGTCCTGCATGTCGACATTCATGCGAAAAACGATGCTACCTGATGCTTCGCGCAAACCGCAGGCTATCGCGATGTGCTGACCGAAATTGCGGGACATATCGACGACCCTTACGAACGCGTATTGGCGTGTCAGCTCCGTGAGCACGCTGATGGAGTCGTTTTCGCTGCCGTCATTGACGAAAATAATCTCAACGAGATGGCCGATCTGGTCGCTGTTGAGGTAGCCGCCGAACACGCGCTGGATTTCGGCGCAGAAGGCAGGCGCTAGCCTTCCGTCATTGTAAATCGGCACGACCACCGAAATTTTGATTCCTAGTTCGCCCAGTACGTCTTTACCTGTGAGCATACTCAACCAACTAAACTAGCCAAGTTGCCTCGCTTGTGAGGTGCACAACTCGTAACCACGACGGGTATCATCGTTGATCACTACAACCCGAGCATGCGCTCGTCAGCGACACCGTTCTTGGTGCAATATCTGATGTTACTCCAAAAATCCATCATCTAATGGGCTTTGGGCGTCGTGGAGAGTACATCCTTGCATCCTGGCGAATTCAACGAGAGCGTGGGCGCCGCGCTGGTACCTTTGTGGCACCGTCTGCACACAAGGAGCATCAAGCCTACGCTGTGTGGCGCATCTCTCTTGAGCCTTGGTGCGGACGTCGCGGTCCGGTGATCAGCCCGCACTGGATCAAAGCCACAACTGCCCTAAGGATTTTGCTCGGGTTGACGACCATCAATGCGCGCGACCCTGTTCTCGCCAGACTGACCGCAAATCTGTGCGGAGGGGCAAATGGGCTTGCGGTTGGCCGTGGTCGTTGCGGTGGGACTTGGGCTTGGGGTGTCGGCCTATGGGCAAACTGGAGCGCACGAATGTGCGCCGGCCGATCGCGTCTGCGTCATGGATCAGCTTGATGACGCAGCAAGCGCTGGCGACGTTGTCGCCAAGATAAACCTCGCCCGGATGTTCCTCGAAGAACCGGAACAGCCGGCAAGCTGGCGTCGCGCTGCGGTGTTGCTGCAGCAGGCTGCGGCAACAGGCGATGCTTGGTCGACCAATATTCTGGCTGGGCTCTATCGCCAGGGCATTGGCGTTCCCGAAGACGGCCGCAAGGTCCTGTCTCTGCTGGTGCCACTAGCCGCCGAGGGGAGCACGGCGGCGCTGGCAGGCCTGGGCGATCTTTTCGCCAACGGCGCGGGAACGGTGAGGCCCGACAAACAGCGCGCCGCGCGGTACTATGCGAGGGCAGCTGCCGGTGGCGATGCGCATGGAAAATACCGGCTCGCCTTGATGCTGCTCGATGGTTCGGGCGTTCCCGTCGATATTCCCAGGGCGGTTGATCTGCTCGACGAGCTTGCCGCGGCCGGCGACCCATGGGTGTTGATCCAGTTGGGCGATGTATTCGCCAGCGGCAAGGCCAAGCCTGCCAATCGGGCCATCGACTATTTCGACAGGGCGGCCGAAGCCGGCAATTCGGCTGCCATGGTGCGGCTGGCCCAGATTTATCAATCGGGCATCGGGACCGTGGCCCCCGATTCAGCCAAGGCGACCGATCTGCTGGAGCGGGCGGCGGCCTTGAATGACGTGGGAGCACAGGTATTGCTGGCCCAGGCGCTGTTGGCCGGCGGCGAGCCGGGCGCTGCGGCAAGGGCCGTCTACCTGCTCGAGACCGCCGCCGCCAAGGGCGAGGTCTTGCCGGTGGCGGTGCTGGCCAGTCTCTATGCCAAGGGAGGAGGCGGTGTTCCGGTCAACGGACCCCGCGCCGTGGCACTGCTGCAACCCTTTGCTGATGGCGGACATGCCGCGGCGCTGGTGGGACTGGGCGATATCTATGCCAAGGGTTCCGGCACAGTCGCGGTCGACTTGCCGCGTGCTCGCGCGCTGTTCGAGCAGGCCGCTGAAACTGGCGATCTAGCGGCGATGAACCGCCTGGGCTTTATGCTGGTGCTGGGGCAGGGCGGGGCAGCTGATGCGGCGCGTGGCCTTGATCTGCTCGATCAAGTCATGGCGGGCGGCGATACCTGGGCCATGCTGCAACTCGCCGATCTCTATGCGGAGGGTGCTACCCTGCCGCTGGATGGAGCTAAGGCGCTGCAGTACTACGCGCGTGCCGCCGAACGCGGCAATGCCGCGGGCCTGACCCGCATCGGTCTGCTCTATCAGCGCGGCTTGGCCCATATCGCTACCGATCCGGCGGCTGCACTCGACTATTTCGAGCGCGCCGCCGCAGCGGGCGATGGCGGCGGGCGCATCTACCTGGCCTTGATGCTGCTCGAGCGGGCGTCCGCAGGCGACATGGCTCGCGCCGTGCAATTGCTTGACGCAGCCGCAATGGCCGGCGACGCCTGGGCCACGACAATCCTGGCCGACCTGTTGATACGCGGCGACAGGATCGATGCGGATGGGCCGCGCGCTCTGGCCCTGCTCGAGCCGCTTGCCGAAAAGGGCAATGCAGCGGCGCTCGCCAGCCTGGGCAATCTTTACGCGACCGGCGTCGGCGCCATTGCCGCCGATACGGTAAGGGCGGCTGGATACTTCGAGGCTGCGGCGGCGCTGGATGACTATGGTGCCAAGAGCCGGTTCGGCCTGATGCTGCTCAAGGGAGAGGGGGTGAAGGCCGACCCGGCGCGTGGCCTGGCGCTACTCCAGAACGTGGCCAGCATCGGCGATGGTTGGGCCAAGATACAGTTGGGAGATGTTCTGGCTTCCGGCGAGACTGTGCCTCTTGATGCCGATGCTGCCCTTGCAGCCTATCAGGGCGCGCGCGATGCCGGCCTGGCAGCCGGCGCTATCAAGCTAGGAAACTTGTATCTGACGGGTAAGGGCGCCATCGCCCCTGATCCGACCCGTGCGGCCGCCTACTTCGCGGAGGCAGCCGATAGCGGCGAGAGCGTCGGCCAGGTCAACCTGGCCTTGCTGTTGCTCGATGGCAAGGGCGTCACGCAGGACGTGAACCAGGCCGTTGGTCTGCTCAGGCGAGCGGCTGGAGCAGGTGATGCCTGGGCCAATGGCACATTGGGCGGACTCTACGCCGACGGCCGCCACCTTCCACCCGACTACGACAATGCCCGCTTGTTCTCGGTTGCCGCTGCCAAAGCCGGCGACTCCGGTGCGATGCTGCGTCTGGGCATCTTGCTGGCGACCGGTCCCCTGGCCCAGGACCACCGGGCGGAGGGCATGGACCTGGTCGATGCAGCAGTCGTGGCGCAGGTGCCGAACGCCGTGGTCGAACGGGCCCGGCTGCATCTGATGGGGCTGGCCGGACCCGACGGCGGTCCCATGGCGGAGAGCGCACTGCTGGCCGAACTGGATGACGGCAATCCGGCGGCGCTCCGCCTGCTGCTGCAGCTTTATCGTGCCGGCGGACCGGGCCTCAAGGCGCGCCCGGCGCAAGCGCAGTCGCTGCTCGATGCGAACTCCGCCCTGCTTGCGCCTGAGGCCGTGGCCTTCGAGACGATCGCCCTGCGGGCACTGCCGCCGGCCACTGAGCAGTCTCTGGCGGACATCGGGGCGGCACTCGGTGGCATTGCCAGCACGGACCTATCGCAGACCGTCCAGATGCTCTTTTGGGGCAACAAGAACGCGTATGTTTTCGCGCTGCAGCGCGGCCTGCGCGATGCCGGACTTTATGATGGTCCGCTTAACGGATACCTCGGTCAGGCGACAATCTCCGCCATCAACCGTGTCTGCCGCCAGCTCGACGCTGAAGCGACCTGCGCGGCGGGGCCACTGACCCCCGACGTGGCAATCCTGCTCGGCAACTATCTCGCCAGCCAGTCCAAGCCGCTGCAACACTCCTAGGCTGGTCGGCGCGAAGGCATGGCATCCCGGCGCTAGATCGGGCAGGTTGGCGGAAAGATCGGCCCACGGGCCGGTGCCGACCTGTCCGATACCGGGGATTAGACCATGAGTTTTCGTGCGTTGCTGACTGAACGCGATGACGCCGGTTTGGTGTCGTCGCGCGTGCAGGCGATCGACGAGGCGGCGCTGCCCGAGGGCGACGTCGTAGTCGACGTCGCCTGGGCTGGTTTCAACTACAAGGATGGGTTGTGCCTCACCGGCGGTGGCGCGTTGGTGCGCAACTATCCGCATGTGGCGGGTGTCGATTTTTCGGGCACGGTTCGCTCCAGCAGCGATCCGCGCTATCGCGAAGGGCAGTCTGTGGTGCTGACCGGCTGGCGGGTCGGGGAAATCCACTGGGGCGGCTTCGCGCAGCGCGCCCGGGTCAAGGCGGACTGGCTGGTGCCTCTCCCGGATGGGCTCACGCTACGAGACGCAATGGTGCTGGGTACGGCCGGCTTGACCGCGATGCTGGCGATCGAGCGGCTGGAAGCGGCTGGCCTCAAGCCTGAAGATGGCGATGTGCTGGTGACCGGTGGTTCGGGCGGCGTGGGTTCGCTGGCGATTTCGTTATTGGGCCGGCTCGGTTACGCCGTGACGGCCTTGTCCGGACGCCCCGAGCATGAGGCTGGCCTGCGCGCTTTGGGGGCGTCCGGATTTCTCCGGCGCGACGACTTTCTTGCCGAAGCGGCCAAGCCGCTGGAAAGCGCCCGCTGGGCGGCGGCAATCGACAATGTCGGCGGCGCCATACTGGGCCGATTGTTGAAACAGGTCCGCTATGGCGGGGTCGTGGCGAGCGTCGGCAATGCCGGCGGTATCGCACTCGAAACCAACGTCCTGCCCTTCATCCTGCGCGCCGTGACGCTTATCGGTATCGACAGCGTCATGCAGCCGACACCGGTGCGCGTCGCTGCGTGGCAACGGCTTGCGGGTCTGTTCGACTCCGCCAGCTATGCCCGCCATGTCGAAGAGGTGCGGCTGGAGGATTTGCCCGATGCCGCCAAGCGCATTCTGTCCGGCCAGGTGCACGGGCGCGTGCTGGTGCGGCCGGATTGATAGAGCGGACTTACGTCCGCTCTTCGATGGTGTTGTGGCGGGCACGAGGCGTCATCGCCTTGCGCTGGCGCTTGCGCGGGAACGGATAGTCCGGGCTGCGATAGAGCCAGGGCAGTTCGTCATTGGAATAGATCCGGTCGCCGATCTGCAGCCGGGCGCCGTGCAGGCTGACCGGGGCGGCTTCTTCGAAAGCGAAGCGGATGGCTTGGGCGACCGTGCGGAACGACTTGGGGCCCTGTTCGGCAGCAACCTGCCAGTCGCTGCCGAGATAAAGCTCGGCGCGAGCGTTGAAATCGATAAATGTCATTGAGTTCTCATCGGTCCTGCCCTTTAGGCTTGGACCCTTCTTTTGTTATGGCCTCGACCGCTGTGCGGGAGGCAGGGCCGGGTGCGCGCAACGCACGCCCGGCCCGAATTGTGGTTTAGAGCAGCGTCAGGTTTGTCGCCGAGAGCTTGCCGTCGCGGCCAGTCTCGAGTTCGTAGGTGACCTTGTCGCCTTCATAGAGGCCAGCGAGGCCCGAACGCTCGACGGCGGAAATGTGGACGAATGCGTCCTTGTCGCCGCCTTCTGGCGAGATGAAGCCGAAGCCCTTGGTTGCGTTGAAGAATTTAACGGTGCCGTTGATCGAGGCCATGATTGTAGTCCTTGGTTTTGGAACGCCGGCCAAATGGCAGGGCGTCGCTCCCAGCCAGCAACATGCCGGTCGGGTCTAACACGCTCGCAAAAATCAGGAAGAGGCCAAAATCCGGCGAACCGGGGTTATGACAGCTATCTTGAGCTGAAACGTATGGCCAACATATAGACTGTGATCGCGGTGATATCAAGGCAGGGTGCAAAACCGGCCAGGGAACCGCCCGGCGCAACCGTCCGTTGACGCAGCACGGCCCTGCCAGACGCAGGTCTCAAGCAAAGCGTCAGATGAACCAGAGTCCATTCCTCATACGTCCGACAGCGGGCGAATTGCAGGCACCCGTCCGCGCCGATGCGCTGTGGTCCGTCGAGCGCGGTGCCTCGCCGATCGTCGGCACGGCGATCCACAACGGTCATGGCCTGCGTGACGAGGTAGCAGCCGCCATGGCGCTCGACGACGCGCAACGCCTGCGCGAGGAAGACCCATTCACCGAATATGTCATCCGCGACGTGCCCAATCGTGTCGTCTTCCACCGCTCGCGTTTCGAGATCGACCTCAACCGCGCCAGCGACGGCGCCGTCTATCTGCGCCCCGATCAGGCCTGGGGCCTCGACGTCTGGGCAACAAATCCGGTCGAGGACTTGGTAGGTCGATCGCTGGCCATTCACGATGCCTATTACGCCATGCTGGGCCAGATGCTCGCAGGTCTGGCCGCGGAGCACGGGCGCTTCGTGCTGCTCGACATACACAGCTACAATCACCGCCGCGCCGGTCCTGACGCCCAGCCAACGCCTGAGGCGGAGGCGCCGCAGGTCAATATCGGTACATTCTCAATGGATCGGGCGCGCTGGGCGCATGTGCTCGACCCGTTCATGGAGAGCCTGCGCGGTTTTTCCTTCCGCGGACGATACATGGATGTGCGCGAGAACGTCGCCTTCGAGGGGCGCGGCGAGCAGACGCGCTTCGTGCACGCCAATTTTCCCAAGACCGGCTGCGCCATCGCCATCGAGTTCAAGAAGTTCTTTATGGACGAGTGGACAGGCGAGCCGGATGTGGAGGCGTTGACGGCCATGCGTTCCATGATCACTGCGTCGCTGCCGGTGCTCCTCACGAGCCTTGAGGGTGGCGCATGAGCGCGCCTGACGCCAAGCTGCTCGAGGAGTTCGCCGCCGCCTTGGCGGCGGGGGAGCCGATCCGCCGTGATTTCGGCAGCGGCGAGCGCCTGCATATCGATCGGCCATTGCCCTTCCTCGTCGTGCATGTCGGGCGCCGCAAGGAGCCGGCGGCGCGAGACGTCGTGAGTGCCAATTCGTCGTATCTGCTGGCCCGCAATCTGGGAACCGCAGCGGCCATCGTGAAGCTGGTGGCCGAAGCCATGACCGAGCGCTTCGGCGCCTTCGTCATGCTCGATATCGGCGAACTGGAGCGCGACCGGCTCGCCAGCGACGCGGCCTATCTGCCACCCTTCGAGATGAGCGTCTCGGCCAGCGATGACAGCGCCGCGCAGACTGCTCGGCTGGCTTTCGTGGCCGCCGCCGAGCAGGCACAGACCAAGTTTCGCGTGCCGCAGATCGCCCGCCCCAAAGTGGCCGACGATCCGGCTGCCAAACTGGCGCGGCTCCTGCCCAAGCTGCCATCGCTGACACTACGCTTCGCGCCGATCTACCGGGTGCCGGAATCGGACGCCGTCTATCCCGAACTGCGTGAACGGCTGGTCGCTAACATCGTCGATGCAGGCCTGCAGGCGGTAGCGGCCTTTGCCGGTTCGACCAAGAGTCTGGCGGTCTCAACGCATCGCGCCCTCGGCCGCAAGGCCTTCGTCGATGCCGTCAGTCGTGCCGACCGCGCCATCGACGACGTGGCGCAATCCTTCGATTTCCTGCTCGCTGTGACCCCGATCAACGCCCAGGCGGCATGGGAAGAGTTCAAGGCGACGAGTTTCGAGAAGCCGCCACGCTTTCTCTATCGGCCGCTGACCATCGACGTGGCGCGTCAGAAGCGGGCGCTGTTTTCGGTGGCGATCGAGCATTTCGAGGACCCTGTGCTGACCACGCTCTACCGCGAGAAGCAGCAGGAACTCGATCTGCAGCTGTCGCTGCTGGCGGCGCGCGAGATGCCGCGCTTCGTCGAGATCGGGCGCGCGCTCTATGGTCCGGTCGAGCCGAGCCTGCTTGCCATGGCCCGGTCTATCCTCGATGAGACCAAGCCCGGTCGCGGCAAGCGGACCGGCGAGGGCGACGATGCGGATGTGCGCTTCGTCGAGCGTCGCGCCAAGGCGATGATCAAGGCGTATGCGGGCAGCGATGACGGCTTTTCGGCCAGCGTCGAACTGCGCGACGACCTGCCATCGGGCATGATGGTCTCGGGCGGGCGGCTGCTGATCGCGCGCAGTACCACCATGGCGCGCGGCCGGGTCGAGGCGCTGCTCAGCCACGAGGTGGGCGTGCATCTGCTGACCTATTTCAATGGTTCGGCGCAGGGCCTGCGGCTGTTTCGCTCAGGCCTTGCCGGCTATGAGGGAGTGCAGGAAGGACTGGCGGTGCTGGCCGAATACCTGGTCGGCGGCATGACGGTTGGCCGGCTTCGGCTGATAGCGGCGCGTGTCGTCGCCTGCTCCGACATGCTTGGTGGGGCGAGCTTCCCCGATTGCTACCGCATGCTGGTTCGTGAGCTGGGCTTTGCCGAAAGCACAGCGTTCAACCTCGCCCTGCGCGTCTATCGCGGCGGCGGTCTCGCCAAGGACGCGGTCTATCTGCGCGGGCTACTCGAGGTGCTGGCACACCTGCAGGCCGGCGGTTCGCTCGATCCATTCTGGATGGGCAAGATCGCCGCCGCTCATTTCGGCGTCATGCAGGAACTGAGCACGCGCGGCCTGCTGAAGGCGCCGCGGCTCATGCCGCAATTTCTGTCCCACGATCAGGCAGCGGAGCGTCTCAAGGCCGCCCGCGCCGGCATTTCACCCGTCCAGATGACGGAAAACTAGGAAAATCCCATGCGTATCGGGTTCTTCGTCAACGCCATTGAAAACGAAACTGCCAATTACTCCACCACGCACCTGGCGCTGGCGGCGCTCATGCGGGGTCACGACATCTGCTACCTGACGCCAGGCGACTTCGTGCTGCGGCCCGATGATAGCCTGGCGGTGCGAGCGCTGACGCTGCCGGCGTCCAACTACAAGAAGGCCGAGACCCTGTTCAAGGATTTGCAGGGCGACGCAACGACGGTCGAAACCATGAATGTTACCGAGATCGATGTGTTGCTGTTGCGCAATGATCCGTCCGAGGACGCGGCCGATCGGCCCTGGGCGGCCCATGTCGGCGCGGTATTCGGGCGTCTGGCCGCCGAGCGCGGCGTCATCGTGCTCAACGACCCCGATGGGTTGGCCCAGGCACAGAACAAGCTCTATTTCCAGGATTTTCCGGCCTCGGTGCGGCCGGAAACCCTGATCTCCAAGAGCATCGAGGAAATCCAGGGCTTCATCGAGAGCCAGAAGAAAGGCGTGATCCTCAAACCCCTCCAGGGCTCGGGCGGCAAGAACGTGTTCAAGATCGGCTCGCCCAAGGATTCGAACCTCAACCAGATCTTCGAGGCGGTGAGCGGCGAGGGCTATCTGATCGCTCAGGGCTTCATGCCTGAGGCAGCGGAGGGCGATGTGCGTTTCTTCCTGATGAATGGGCTGCCGCTACAGCGCGACGGCAAGTACGCCGCATTCCGTCGCGCGCCGGCCAAGGGCGAAATCCGCTCCAACATTCATGCCGGTGGCAGCCCCGAGGCGATCGAAGTGACACCGACCATGCTCAAGATCGCCGAGACGGTGCGGCCCAAGCTCATCCAGGATGGCATGTTCCTCGTCGGGCTCGATATCGTCGGCGACAAGCTGCTCGAGATCAACGTGTTTACCCCCGGCGGGCTCAACAATCTCTCGCAGATGTACAAGACCGATTTCACGCAAACGGTCATCGAGGCGCTGGAGCAGAAGATTGTCATCCGCGACGGCTATCTGGGCCGCATCAGCAATCGGCAACTGGCGACGCTCTAGCCCCGGCGTGGAATTTCGCCGGTGCTGCGGCCCCAGCGTACGACGCAGTCGAACACCCGCTGCACCGGCGGCTCGCTCGGACCTCGCTCGATGATGTCGGCCAATGCCGCGCTCACCTCGCCGGGCGGCGGCATGATGGTGGTGATGGAATGACTGTCCCAGCCCGCCACGGCCACCCCGTCATGACCGACGATGGCAAGGTCCCCGGGCACGTTGATGCCGAGGAGGGCGGCCGCATCCTTGACGCCGATCGCCATCAGGTCATTGGCGCAGACCAGCACATCGGGCCGCATGCGCCGCAACAGGAGCGCGGCTTCCTTGTAGCCTGAATCGTAGGAGTAGTCGCCGTGCTCGACGATATCGAAAGCGAGGCCATGCGCTTTGAGCGCGGTTGCGAACCAGCCCATGCGCTGTTTGTCGATGTGGCTCGAAGCCCGCCCTGAAAGATAGACGAAGTGCCGACGCCCCTGCGCCACCAGATGATCGACGATCTCAGCCGTTGCGGCACCGGCGTCGAGCCGCACATCCGATACGGCGCGACCATCGAGCGGCTCCGATGACGCGACGACCAGCTCCGCTGAGCGGAAGATGTCGACGGCGTCGTCGATCGATACCGCGTCCGAACAGAGCACCACATGATCGACCTGATAGGTCGAGGCGATGCGCATGAGCTGGCTGCGATCTTCGTGATTGGCGCAGCAGAGCAGCAGCGGCATGCGCTCGCGGGCCTGCAGGTGGTGAATGAGCTGGTCAAGCCCTTCGCCTTCGGCCGGGTTGGCAACGGTGTTCACCACCAAGGCCACAAGACGCGATTGGCTGTTGTTGAGCGAGCGGGCCATGGCATTGGGCCGGAAGCCATGCTCGTCGGCGAGCGCCAGGATGCGCTCGCGTGTCTTGGGCTTGATGCTGGAGTCAGCCGAGAAGGCGCGCGAGATGGTGGCCGAGGAGACGCCGGCGAGCTTGGCCAGTTCTACCGATGTCAGCCCTTTGCGTCGCACGAGTGCTGCCTCTTCTGCCCCACGATCAGGACGCCGCAACCTCTATCGCAATTGGTTCGCCATCGCGAGAGGCCGATGCCTTGATCGCGTCCCACAGCCGGGCAAAGCGCAGGCCATTGGCGACGGTCGACGGGTTGGCCAGCCTGCCGTCGCGAACCGCTTGGAACGTGTGCATCGGCGTGTCGCGGATTTCCATCTCTTCGCGCGGCTCGGCAACCCCCTCGATCATCACCTCGCGCCACTTGCCCCAGGCATCGATGCGCACGATCGCCTTGGAATAAAAGACGGTGATGGCCGAAGCGCAGCCCGGAGGGCCTTCACCGGCGGCGTTGAAGGTCACGAGAGCCCCGTTGCTGAGACGGGCGGCAACGGCGGTCACGAGGTCAACCTTGAGGCCGCGATTGTTGGCGAAAGCGGAGAGGCGTTCGAATTCGGCATCGGCGAGCACGCAGACAGTGTTCATCATGTGGGCGCCGGTGTCGAACATAAAGCCGCCACCCGAAATTTCGGGCTGCTGCTTCCACTGCCCGGCATATTGCTTGGCCCAGCCTTCCCAGATCGAGGCGTTGACGGTGACGAGGTCGCCGAAATCGCCGCGGCGAGCGCGTTCCTTGGTATCGTGGACAAGCGGGGACAGGCCACCCTGGAAGGCGATGACAATGGTCCGCCCCGTGCGTTTCTCGGCTTCGGCGAGCGCCAGCGCTTCATCGACGGTGGTCACCATCGGCTTTTCCAGCAGCAGGTCATAGCCCGCTTCGATCACGGCCAAAGCGTTGGCGCCGTGGAAGACATGGGGGGTCGACACATAGACCGCGTCCATCTGTCCCTGCATCGCCTTCAGCATGGCATCGGCGTCAGGATACTCGGCCGGCCGCGCCGCGCCGGCGGCTTCGCAGGTGTCGCCGAACCGCTGCCGCGAGACGATGCTGACTTCGGCCGAGGCGACGATCCTGACGTCGTCCATGGCTGCCCAGCCCTTGGCGTAATCCGCCGCCTTGAGGCCGGCCCCGATGACTCCCAGTCGCAAAACCATGCTGATCTCCTCCGATTTGCGGCAACGTGTACATCACGGAATAATACGTCGCAAACGCGAAAACGACGGTCAGGCAAAAAGATCCGGAACCAATGCGACTGCATCTTGTCGAAAAAATGTAAACGTGTACATCATAGCGCCGCTAATCAGTCGGCCGCCATTTAAGCTGATCGCCTTGCTAGGAGACGGAGCGTGACTATTCGCCTGACCATCTGGAACGAAGGCCGCCACGAGAAGAATGATCCCCCGGTGGCCAGGATCTATCCCGATGGAATGGACGGCGCCATAGCCGCCGGCCTTAGGGATCGTGACTTCACCATCGAGCGGCGCTCAATAGACGACCCGGAACAGGGCCTGACCCAGGAACTGCTCGATCGTACCGACGTGCTGACCTGGTGGGGGCACGTGGCCCATGACGAGGTCAGAGACGAGATCATCGACCGGGTGCAGCAGCGGGTCCTCGCCGGCATGGGCCTTGTGGTGCTGCATTCGGGCCACCACTCCAAGATGTTCCGCCGCATGATGGGCACCAATTGCAACCTGGCCTGGCGCGAACTGCCCGAGGGCGATCTCGAGCGCGTCTGGGTCACCAATCCCAATCACCCGATCGCCGAGGGCCTGCCGCCTTTCTTCGAGATTCCGCAATCCGAAATGTATGGCGAGCCCTTCGACATTCCGGCCGCTGACGAGATCATCTTCATGAGCTGGTACAGGGGCGGCGAAGTGTTCCGCTCAGGCCTCACCTTCTATCGCGGGCTGGGCCGCATCTTCTACTTCTCGCCCGGGCACGAGACGTTTCCGATCTATCACAACCCGATGGTGCACACGGTCATCGGCAATGGCATCGAGTGGGCGATGCGGCCCCATAGCGGGGCGCGCAAGCTGGACAACTGGCACCGAAAGGAGCCGATCCACCGCTAGGGAATGGCCTCGGGAGCCATGGCGCAGTTCGGTCCACCATCGTTCCACACAATCTCGATGGTCGAATGGGAGATACTGTAATCGGCCATCAGCGCAGCCTTGACCGCCTGTGTCACCGCGCCGGCATCGGCGCCGGGCGATAGCGCGATCTCGAGCGTCGCCACCGGCTTGCCCGAGGTGATCGACCATACGTGCACATGTCCGACCGCCTTGAGGCCGGGCACCTTGGCGACCAGTGCCTTGCTCAAATCCTCGATGATGACGTTACCCGGCGTGCCTTCCATCAGGATGTGCAGTGAGCCGCGGAACAGGCGCCAGGCAGCGCGCAGGATCAGCACCGAGACCAGTACCGATAGGATCGGGTCGATTGGCATCCACCCGGTCAGCCAGATGACGATGGCGGCGGTGATGGCGGCGACTGATCCCAGCAGGTCGCCCATGACATGGAGCAAGGCACCCCGAATATTGACATGCTCCTTGTCGCCTCGCGACAGGATCAGGAAGACGGCGATATTGACCAGCAGACCCAGCACCGCGACGATGAACATCGGGCCGGCCAACACCTCCGATGGGTTGAACAGGCGCTGGGCCGCCTCATAGATGATCCAGCCGGCTACCAGGAACAGGGTGACCGCATTGATCAGGCCGGCGACCACTTCGAGCCGCATATAGCCAAACGTACGCTGACCATCCGAAGCGCGCCGGCCGAAGCGGAAGGCGGCCCAGGATAGCAGCAGAGCGGCCGCATCGGTGAACATGTGGCCGGCGTCGGCGATAAGGGCCAGTGAACCCGAGAGCACCCCGCCCACCACTTCGGCGCCCATGAAGCCCGCAGTCAGCAAGAAGCCGATCAGCACCAACTTCTCATTGCTGGCGCTGACCTTGGGGGCATGGCTGTGGTCGTGGCCGGAATGGTCGTGGTCGCTGTGATCGTCGTGCTTGTGACCGGGCTCGGCATGATCGTGCCCTGAATGGTCGTGATCATGCTCTTCATGCTCGTGCCCCGCATGGTCATTGCCATGGGCCAGGCTGCTTTGGTCCCTGCTACCGGTCGCCACAATCGTACTCCATCCATATCACCTTCATATGAATACATGTTCATATGTTGAATTTCAAGCCTTATGGAGTGGTCGTCGTGCGGTCACGTGTCGCTGTCGTCGCTACGGCCCTCCATGGCGTGCTCGATCATGTCTGCAAGCATGCGGGCGATGTGCTCGTCCGCTGCTTCGTAAAACACCTGTTTGTTGCGCCGCGTTCCCCGCACCAGCCGCGCGGCCCGCAGCAGACGCAGATGGTGGCTGACAAGCGACGGCGAGGCGGCAACGGCCTTGGCGATATCGCCGACGGCGATCGGTTCGGACAGGCAGGCCAGCAGCACGCGCAGGCGGGTGGGGTCGCCCAGCAGGCGATAGGTCTCGGCGATGACGGCGATCTGGGCGTCGCTGGGAAGGGTCACGTGCTGTCTCTCAGGGCTTGCTGGCTCAAGAGGTAGGCCGCTTCGACACGGCGCGCCAGCCCCGCCTAGCGATAGCCAGCGGCCTGCAGCTCGAAGAGTTCTGCATAACGGCCCCGCAGCGCCCGCAGCTCCTCATGTGAACCCGATTCGAGGATGCCGCCATTTTCGAGCACCAGGATGCGATCGGCCATGCGCACGGTCGAGAAGCGGTGCGAGATGATGACGGCGGTCTTGCCGGCAGCCAGACTCTTGAACCGGCTGAACACCTCGGCTTCCGCCTTGGCGTCGAGCGCAGCTGTCGGCTCGTCGAGGATGATGAGGTCGGCGTCGCGCATATAGGCGCGGGCGATGGCCACCTTCTGCCATTCGCCGCCGCTGAGATCGCGCCCCTTCTTGAACAGGCGGCCGAGTTGCTGGTCGTAGCCCAGCGGCAGTTTCGCGATCACCGCGTCGGCGAGGCTGCGTTCGGCGGCGTCCTCGATGCGGACCATGTCGCCGCTATCCTCAATGCGACCGACGCCGATATTTTCCCGCGCAGTGAGGCTGTAGCGGATGAAATCCTGAAAGATGACGCCGATATGGGCGTGAATGTCAGCGACATCGAGCGCTCGTAGGTCGATCCCGTCTATGGTGATGCGGCCCTCGTCGGGGTCATAGAGCCGGGTCAAGAGCTTGACGATTGTCGTCTTACCGGCGCCATTTTCGCCCACGAGCGCCAGCGTTTCGCCGGCCTGCAGGGTGAAGCTCAGATGCCGGATGGCCCAGCCTTCGGCATCAGGATAGCGGAAGCCGACATTGTCAAACACGATGCCTTGCCGGATTGGCTGCGGGAACGGCTTGGGATCGATTGGCGACAGGATGGTCGGCTCGATCTCGAAGAACGAAAACAGGTCATCGAGATACATCGACTGCCCGGCGATCTGGGTGAAGCCGAGGAGGATTTTCTGGAACAGCCCATTGAGTCGCAGGAACGAGCCTGAGAGGAAGGCCAGGTCGCCGATGGAGAAGTCGCCGGTAATGGTCCGCCAGACGATGAAGCCATAGGCGCCGTAATAAGTCAGCGTCGAAATCGACGAGAACAGCGCGCCCCAGGCCGCGCGCTGCGTCGATAGCGTGCGGTTTTCGAGATAGATGGTGTGCGCGAGTTGCTTGAAGCGGCCGATGAGGAAATCGCCCAGCCCAAACAGTTTGAGCTCCTTGGCGGTCTCGGCGCTGGCGCCGATATAGCGGATATATTCGAGCTCCCGCCGCTCCGGCGTGCGCCAGCGGCTCATGAAATAGGCCAGCGTATTGAAGCGGGTTTCGCCCCAGATGGCCGGCACGAATGACAGTGGCAGCAGCAGGATCAGCCAGGGCGCGTAGACGAAGAGGCCGGCGCCCAGGGTGATGACGGTAATGATGTCCTGCGCCTGGCCGAACATCTGGCTGAGCAGCGCATTGCGCCCTGCCGCCTGTCGCCGCGCCCGTTCGAGCCGGTCCTGATACTCGGCCGATTCGAAGTGCATCAGGTCGAGCTTGGCGGCATGGGCCATGAGTTCGACGCTGACGGTATTCGAATGCAACTCGGAAAGCACCGAATCCACCAGCCCAGTGGCGCGGGCCAGCAGGTCCGAGACAACGACCAATGCCAGCTCGATCGCCAGCAACACGAGCACGGTGGAAAGCACCCCGCTATTCCACCAATCCCAGAAACCTGGCCCGGGTGGGACGATTCCGGTCAGTCGCACGACCTCGTCGATGATCAGCTTGCCCACATAGAGCATGGCGATCGGCTGCAACGAGGACACGAGTCGCAATCCGATACTGGCCGCCGTCAGCGGCCGGCTGGTCCGCCAGATCTGCGCCACCAGCCGTCCAAGATGACGGAGATTGTCGATGCGCTCGCGAAACGTGGGGGCCTTGTCAGGCGTGGGCGGCGGTCGGCGCCCGGGAAGGTCGGTCATACCAGCATGATAGCGGTGGGCGAAGGAGGGGGGAAGTTACTGAGTCGTAAGGATTGGCCGAGGTGTATCCAGCTTCCTACGGCGCTTCCCGCGGACTTGATCCGGGGGTCTCTGGCCACTTGTGCCGCGCTGAGGGCGACCCGCGGATCAAGTCCGCGGGCAGCGATTGTGGGTAGGGTGAATCGCAGCTAGTACCGCTCGAAGGCCTTGGGCTTGTTGCCCATGATGGCTTCGATCTTCTCGATGACGTCGGGCGTCAGCTTGGCCTTGGACTTGAGAGCCGACAGATTGTCCTCGAGCTGGGCCTTCTTGGACGCGCCCAGGATGACCGTCGAGACATGCGGGTTGGCGAGGCACCAGAGCAAAGCCAGGTGGTGCACTGGCAGGCCGATCTCCTTGGCCAGTTTGGCGAGCTGGGCGATCTTTTCGAGCTTGGCCTTGCCGGCTTCGCTGGTCCATTCCTTCTTGAGCCACTCGTAGCCCGGCAGGTTCATGCGGCTGTCGGCTGGAATGCCGTCATTATACTTGCCGGTCAGGGCGCCGGAAGCCAGGGGCGACCAGATCGTGGTGCCCAGACCCATGAGGTCATAGAGCGGCAGATAGTCGTGCTCGACCTTTTCGCGGACGAACAGGTTGTATTGCGGCTGCTCCATCTGCGGGCCGATGAGGTTGTTGGCCCGCGCGAAGGCCCAGGCCTCGGTGAGCTGCTGGGCGTTCCACTCGGACGTGCCCCAATACAGCACCTTGCCCTGGGTGATGAGGTTGTGCATCGCCCAGACGGTTTCCTCGATCGGAGTATCGATGTCGGGGCGGTGGCAGAAGTAGAGATCGAGATAGTCGACCTGCAGCCGCTTGAGCGCGGCATGCGCCGCTTCGGTGACGTGCTTGCGCGACAGGCCCTTCTGCGTCGGCTTGGTGCCGCCCCAGAAGACCTTGGAGGAGACGGCGTAGCTGTCGCGGCTCCAGGCGAGCTTCTTGAGCGCAGCGCCCATCAGGGCTTCCGATTCGCCTGCCTCGTAGCCTTCGGCATTGTCGAAGAAATTGACGCCCTCGTCATAGGCCAGGCCCATCAGCGCCATGGCTTCCTTTTCGTCCACCTGTTTGGAGAAGGTGACCCAGCTTCCGAGCGACAGCTCGCTGACCTTGAGGCCAGATTTGCCCAAGCGACGATATTCCATGATCGTGTCCCTGATTTTTTGCGGCTCCGCGACCGCCCTCATCTATCGGCAGGCGCCGATGGAGATAACGCTAATACGTCTTGTCCGGGTGTCTGTAAAGCCAGGCGCCGAGCGTCATTGAACCAGGCGTCGGCTGCGGCGTTGCAACCATAGATGCGAAAGGAAGCCAATATGCTCAAGGACAAGGATTCAGCGCCGATCGTCGCTGTGAAGGATCTGGCGCGGGCCCGCGACTTCTATGCCAACAAGCTCGGCCTGGAACTGGTCAGGGGTGACGACAACGTCTTGGAGTTCAAGACCGGCAAGACCACGCTGGCGGTTTATGTCTCAGACTACGCCGGCACCAACAAGGCCAATGCCGTCGTGTGGGACGGCGCCAGCGACATCGAGGCCATCGTCGCGGACCTGGCTTCGCGGGGCGTGACGTTCGAGCATTATCCCGACATGGGGATGGCCTATAAGGACGGCATCCATTCCAGCGGCGAGTTCAAGGCCGTCTGGCTCAAGGATCCTGATGGCAACATCCTGCATATCAACAGCATGTAGCTGGGCGGCTACGGCCGCTCGCGCAGGAATTTCGCCAGGTCGTCCGTGATGTGATGTACATGCGGGCCGGCGGCCCGGCCCAGTTCCCACGCCTCGACCTGCTCATGCGCGAAATCGGCGCTGGCGACGACCTGCACCGTCGACATGCCAACGTCATGAGGCACGACCAGATTCTTTTCCAGATCGTCGAACATCACCGCGCGGGTCGGGTCGATGCCGTGGAGAGCGAAAAAGCCGTCATAGGCTTCTCGGTGCGGCTTGGGCACGTAGGTCATGGCGCGGATATCGTGCACATGCTCGAAAAGGTCCGCGCCGCCAAGGCGCGCCAGCACTGCGCGGGCATGGCCGGTATCGCCATTGGTGAGGATGAACTTGCGGCCGGGCAGGGCACGTATGGCGTCAACCAGGTCTGGATGGGCATCGACGGGCGAATAATCGATAGCATGCACGGTGTTGAGGAAGTGGTCGGGGTCGACCTCGTGCTGGTGCATCAAACCGTTCAGCGTGGTGCCGAAGTCGCGATAATAGGTCTTCTGCAGATCGCGGGCCGCCTGGAACTCGAGCTTGGTCAGGTCCATCACATAATTGGTGATCCTGAGATCGATCTGGGCGAACAGATTGCAGGTGCGCGGGTAGAGGGTGTTGTCGAGATCGAACACCCAATCGGTGATGTGGCTGAGGCTGCGGACGGCAGGCGGCGAGAGATCGTTCATCGCCCCATCATGCCTCAAAAGGTTGAAGGTTTCATCTAACGAGTGCGGGAACGGCGCGAACGCCGTTCCCTGATAATGTTACTCAGCGGCGGTATTGGCTTCCACTGCCAGGCCCAGCGCCGTGATCAAGCCAGCCGGGTTGGCCGCGGCGGCCATCAGCACCAGCAGCGAGGTGGGCGAGGGCGGGGCAACCTTGACTTCGAGGCTCTGCGGGTCGTCCAGGAATTCAGACACCGGCGGCACGACGACGTCGTTGAGCGCCGGAACGCCGGACTGGGCGATCATTGCCGGCAGGCTGGCCTTGAGGCCCTCCACGAACCCGGCGCGGTCGGTACCGGACTGGGCCGCGAAGAAGTCGAGCAGCTTGCCGGCCAGCGAGGCGTCGTCATAGCGCACATTGGCGCCGACGATGGAGACGCCCTGCATGATGGCCATGCCCTGCATCATCTGCGCCTGGGCCTGTTCCTCGGTCAGCTCGCCCGAGGTACCGGCGGACTCCGCCATGGCCGCCTGCATGGCGTAGATCTGATCGAGCACATCGGGGGTGAGGCCGGTGACCTCGCCGGTGATATTGAGCGCGGCAACATCGGCAAAGTCGAACAGGAACTCACTGACCGTCAGGTGCCCATCGGCCATCGACCAGCTCATGTCCTGGGTGATGTCGCCGGAGATGGAGGTTAGGCCAAGCGCCTCGATGACAGCGCCAGCCGAGGGGTCCTCTTCGCTGACGGTCGAGAGATCGACCGAAATACCATTGATCGACAGGACCGAGGTCAGGTCGACGAGGTCGCTGCTGCCCTGCTCGGGATTGAAGGTGCTGCTGGCTTCCATCGATTCGAGCGCGATGACTTCCTGGCCGTCGCGGGTGATCGAGAGAGCGCCGGTGCTGAAGGACTGCCAAAGCTGCAGGATCGCGACAGCCGGTACGGTCTCGCCGCCCGGAACGTAGAGACCGTCGACGCGGACGTCGGACAGGGTGACGTGGCCGGCCGGCTCCGCGGCAAAATCGGTATCGACATCGGGAATGGTGACCGAAGCGGCCTTGTAACCACCGTCAGGCAGCTCGGTGACGCCTGAGAAGGTGATCTCGGTGTCGAAGGTCATCGGCTCCATATCCGCTTCGGGAGCACCGATCAGGGCAACGGTCACGCCGTCGACGGTGATGGTGTCGCCATCAAGGGTCGCCGCACCGAATTTGAAGTCGTAGCCGATGGTCTTGTAGACTTCGGCAACGCGATCGACGAAGGCCTGGGCTTCCAGAGCGCTGGCAGACTGGATCGCGCCGACCGTTGCGGTCGTGGCCAGCAGCATCATCACGGCAGTCTTGGTGGTCCTCATCGTCATCTCCGGCATATTGTTGTTTGATTGTCGGGGCAGGGCGTTCCACAAGTAGAACGGGGGCGTGCCGTGGCAGATGGCCCCTTGAGCGTTGAATTGCAATAGATTCTGGCCACAAATTGGCTCGTTCGATTTATTGTCGGTTTATTGCATCATAACGTCGGCAACAGTGTTGTGACGGTTCCTATCAGGCGCTGCGGTCGTGATCGAGAAACTGCCGATAGGCCGGGTTGGCGGTCTCATCCCAATAGGGGAAACCCACCGCATCGATATGGGCGATGAAATCGGCACGTGTCGCTTGCGGCACCTGCACACCGACCAGCACCCGTCCGTAATCGGCGCCGTGGTTGCGGTAATGGAACAGCGAGATGTTCCATTCGTCATTGAGCCCTTCGAGGAATTTGAGCAGGGCGCCCGGGCGCTCGGGGAACTGGAAGCGGTAGACCACTTCGTCGGTCAGGTCGTTCACCCGCCCGCCCACCATGTAGCGCACATGGAGCTTGGCCACTTCGTTGTCGGTGAGGTCGATGACCTTGAGGCCATGGTCCTGCAGCAGCGAGATGATTTCATGCTTCTCGGCGTCACCGCGCGTCAGCTTGACGCCGACGAAAATCTTGGCCGTTGCGCCATGGGCAAAGCGATAGTTGAACTCGGTGATCGAGCGCTGTCCCAGGAGGCGGATGAAGGCCCGATAGCTGCCTGGCCTTTCGGGAATTTCGACCGCCAGCAGTGCCTCGGCCCGCTCGCCGATCTCGGCGCGCTCGGCCACATAGCGCAACCGGTCGAAATTGACATTGGCGCCCGAATTGATGGCGATCAGCGCGCCCGCAGGCGCTTCGCCCCGCTCCACCTGCCGGCGCAGGCCAGCCAGCGCCAGTGCGCCAGCAGGCTCCGCGATGGCGCGCATATCATCGAAGATGTCCTTGATCGCAGCGCAGATTTCGTCGGCGGTGACAGTGACGATGTCGTCGAGCAGTTCGCGGCAGATACGGAAGGTTTCGACGCCCACCTGCCGCACGGCCACGCCATCGGCAAAGAGCCCCACCTGGTCGAGCGCCACCGGATGGCCTGCGGCGATCGCGGCCTTCATGCTGGCCGCCTCCTCCGGCTCGACGCCGATAACTCTTATCTCGGGACGCAGAAACTTGACGAAGGCGGCAATGCCGGCGGCCAGCCCGCCGCCCCCCACGGGGACATAGATGGCGCCGATATCGCCCGGATGCTGGCGCAGCAACTCCATGCCGATCGTGCCCTGGCCGGCAATGACATCGGGGTCGTCGAACGGGTGCACGACGACATAGCCGTGCTTCTCCGCCAACTCGGCCGCATGGGCCCGCGCGGCGTCAAAACCGTCGCCGAACAGCACGACCTCCCCGCCCAGGCGCCGCACCGCGCCGATCTTGATCACCGGTGTCGTGGTCGGCATGACGATGACCGCGCGCATGCCGAGCCGGGTCGCGGACAGGGCGACGCCCTGGGCATGGTTGCCGGCCGAAGCGCAAATCACGCCGCGCGCACGCTCTTCGGCGGTGAGCTGGGCGATGCGGTTGTGAGCGCCACGGATCTTGAAGGAGAAGACCGGCTGCATGTCCTCGCGCTTGAGCAACACTTCGGCGCCCAGGCGCGCCGAGAGCAGGTTCATCTTCTCGAGCGGGGTTTCCTCGGCCGCTTCATAGACCGATGAGGTAAGGATGCGGCGGACATAATCCTGCATTTGGGCACTCCGGCATTGCGCCGCCGATGGACGCCCAGCGCATGATTTTGTCAATCCGGCATATGGACGGACGGCGCGACCAGGGTGCACGGCAAACGGGGCAAGTTTTGATGTACCGGTATCAGGTCCGGCTGGCCGGATCCGACCTCGGGGCGCTAATCTCACGCCGTCTTCGACCCCAAACGCTTCTCATCGATAGGAATTCCGATGCGCTTACCCCTGACCTTGCTCCTGGTCATCTTTCCCCAGATGGCCTTCGCGCAGTCCTGTGGCGTCGATCTGTCGGCGGTTCAAGGCCGCATTGCCGAGCTTGAGCTCTCCTATTCCACCATATTGTCCGATATCAGCTGCGACGCCCCCACCATTCCCGCCCATGTGCTGATGTGCGATTCCGCCTACGAGGCGAATGGCGACCTGTGGCGCATGGGGCGGCTGGACGACATGGCGTGGGTCTATTCCTACGAGAACGCAACCGGGACCGAACTCAATCACGAGGACCCACCGCGCGACGACAGCTTCATTGCCGACCGCGACGCCTGCACCGACGAAGCCTGCCTCTGCAACTTGTTGATCGAGCACACCAATGGCAGCCTCGGCGGTACCTCGCCCTACTACGAGCAGTAGCACTATCGCTGCCCGCAGCAGTAGGTTTTGACCTTGCCGCATGGCGAACCGAAACCTACCTCATGGGTTCCGCGGGTCACAGACAAGGACAAACTCATGAGCGACTTCAACGATCAGGTTATCGCCGACTTCAAACAGAATGGCGGCCAACCCGGCGGCTATTTCAAGAATGCACCGGTTCTACTGTTGCATTCGATCGGCGCTAAATCTGGCCAAAAGCGGCTCCAGCCGCTCATGTATCTGCGCCAGCAGAATGACGGCCCGTGGCACATTTTCGCGTCAAACGGCGGTGCGGCCAACAACCCCGCCTGGTTGCACAACCTCATCGCTAACCCCGATATCGACATCGAGATTGGCGACGGCACGACCATCGAGCGGGTGCCGGTTCGGGCGCGTGTGGTGGAGGGCGAAGAACGCGATGGAATCTACGCAGAGCAGGCTCGGCGTTTCCCTCAGTTCGCCGAATATCAGGAGCGCACCACGCGCGAGACGATCCCGGTCATCGAACTGACGCGGCGCTGATCTGCTCCGTGAGAGTCTATAGCCTGTTCCGCGTTCGGACGCATGAATGAAACCTCAGCCGCCGGCAGGTGCCGCGCTGGGGTTTTCTTTGTCCCTGGCCGCGGCCTGCAGGTAGAAATAGAGCGGCATTGCGAGCGACAGGCCGACGAAAAAACCGGCCGGGATCACCAGCCACCACCGCCTCAGGTGGTTCTTTCCAGCGTCCGCGAACGACCAGATCCAGAAGACCGCGATCGATATCATGACGTCGATCGAAAAGCCGCCGGCCGCCCCGTTCGCGAATAAGTTGGCAATGAAGAACGGTAGGTTTGGCCCATGGGAAGCAAAGAATGAAGCGAAGAAAGCCCAAGGAATGACGGTGCCCGCGACGCTCATGATCAGGTAAAAATTGCGCAACGACACGTCGGCATGCCTCCGGCATTGATTGGTCCCCTTGGGCACATCCAACAATTGCGACACCGAACGATGAGCTGTCACCTACCTCCTGGGTAATTTCCTTCACTTGCTCTGGTGTAACGCGACAGAACGGGTGGCTGTGGGAATAGGCGGGATTTGGGGGGATGCGTCGGTTCGGGTGAGTTGGTGGTGGGTTTCGGCGGGGTTGAACGGGCGCAAAAACTGGTCTTTTAGCGGCAGAGGGTGGAACGGGACGAGGTGTGGCGTCAGTGTGTTCCACCCCGCCCGCGAGGCCGGAATGCGGGATTTCAACCTCGTGGCACAACTGAGAGGGTGGAACGGAGCGCACGGCCCATTAGCACCATTTCGCCTGGCTACCCTGCGGCGGCAATAGCCGCCTTCTGGCCTGGCCGTCGCCCTAGACCCGCAAGGCGTTGACGATGATGGAAAACGCCGGGGAGTTTTGTCGCCGGCTGGGGTAGTAGAGATAGTAGCCGTCGAAAAATGGCGACCAGTCATCGAGGACCTGGACTAGGCGACCGGAGGCGATGTCGGCTTCGACCAGGTTCTCCGGCAGGTAGGCAATGCCGTAACCCTCCGCTGCCGCGTCGATTTGTGCGTAGGAGGTGTTGAAGGTGAACTGGCCGTCGACGCGAACCTTCAGGGCCCTGCCATCCTTTTCGAACTCCCAGGCATAAAGCCCTCCCGACCTGATCTGCCGCTGATTGATGCAATTGTGGCTGACCAGTTCCTGGGGATGGTGCGGCGTGCCGTGAATGGCAAAATATGCTGCCGACCCAACCGCCACCAATCGCCAGTCTGGTCCAATACGAACGGCGATCATGTCCTTGTCGAGGCTTTCGCCCAGGCGCACGCCGGCATCGAACCGTTCTTCGACAATGTTGCGGAAGCCGTTGTCGCTGTTGAGTTCCACTTTGATATCGGGATAGGCGCCCATCACCGGCCGGAGCTTGGGCCAGACCACGCTCTGCAGAGCGTGGTCCGACAGGGTAATCCGCACCGTCCCCGATGGCGTGTCCCGCATCGCCATCAATGCATCGATGTCCGTTTCGAGCTCGGCAATACGGGGTGCCAGCGAGCGCAACAGCCGCTCGCCCGCCTCCGTGGGCGATACGCTGCGCGTGGTCCGGGTCAGCAGCCGCAGACCCATACGCGCCTCAAGCTGCTTGATCGTGTGGCTGAGGGTCGGTTGCGACGTGCCAAGCCTGGCAGCCGCCTTGGTGAAGCTGCCCTCCTCGGCCACCGCGAGAAACCATAGCATGTCGGTCAGGTCTTCTCGTCTCATGGGGCAATCCCTTCATTCATATCGCTGGCCGATAGGTCCTTGCGGATTGCAGCGTCTAATCGTCGAAGAAGCAATGGCCTATCTTGCCGCCCATGATGACAGACACCATGGCTTCGGCCGACACCCACATGTTGCGCAACCCTGCCCCCTGGGGAGCCATCCTCTCGATGGCCCTCTGCGTGGCCGTGCTTATCGCCTCCGAATTCATGCCGGTGAGCCTGCTCACGCCGATCGCGGCGGAGCTTGGCGTTACCGAGGGGCAGACGGGGCAAGCGATCTCGATCTCCGGCGTCTTTGCCGTGCTGACAAGCCTGTTCATTTCGGGTCTCACACGCCGGCTGGACCGCCGCCTCGTACTGCTGTCGTTCTCGGCTTGCCTGGTGCTATCGGGCACGATCGTAACATTTGCGCCGAACTACACGGTGTTGATGGCCGGCCGCGCCTTGCTGGGCGTCGCCATTGGCGGATTCTGGTCCATGTCGACGGCAATCGTCATGCGCCTGCTGCCGTCTCAGTTCGTGCCCAGAGGCCTTGCTATACTCAACGCGGGCAATGCCATCGCTGCAACCATCTCGGCGCCGCTTGGCAGCCTGCTCGGCGAGTATATTGGCTGGCGCGGCGCCTTCTTCTTCGTGGTGCCCTTGGCGCTACTGGCGCTGGGTTGGCAATGGGCCCGCCTGCCGTCCTTGCCACCCCGCCGGAATGAAGGTTCGCCCAACGTGTTTCGGCTGCTGGCGCGCCCGCAGGTCGCCCTCGGCATGGCGTCGATCATGTTGCTGTTCATGGGCCAGTTCGCGCTATTCACCTATCTGCGGCCATTCCTTGAATCGGTAACGCAGGTGTCAATCTCGATCCTGTCGTTGTTGCTGCTGTTGATGGGGTTGGCCGGGGTCGCCGGCACCTACATTGTCAGCCGATTACTCGAGACGCGTCTGTTCAGCATCGTCGCCACCATCCCGCTGGTCATGGCCGTGCTAGCGCTGGCGCTGATCGCCTTTGGAACCTCCGCGATCGTCACCGGCATCGCGCTGGTTGCATGGGGCTTTTTCGGCACTGCTGCACCGGTTGGCTGGGGAACTTGGCTCAGCCGGTATCTGCCAAACGATGCGGAGGCTGGTGGCGGCCTGCAGGTCGCCACCATCCAGCTTGCCATCACCCTTGGCGCTGCGATTGGCGGCGCGCTGTTCGATACCGCCGGCTGGTGGAGCGCATTCGCCTTTGCCGCGGTCCTGCTGTGCGCGTCCTCCGGCCTTGCCGTCGTCGCGGCACGATTGAAGCCGCGGTCCGGTGAGCAATTCGCATGACGGGCGCGCAGACAGAAACCATGACCCGGAGGAAACTGTGGCACCGCACATTCGGCGGTGGGATCGCGGCCCATTTCGATTGGCTGGCTATCAGCATTGTCGGTGGCTTCGCCGACCATCCCGCCAATGTGCGGTCGGCGGCTGTTACCGAGGAACCCCGTCATGACGCCGTAGCGGTGCATTGCCCAGTCCCACCAAGGAGTCCTCTCCATGAATGAAGCAAGGCCACTGCTCGGTCGACGCATGGTCCTCAAGGGAGTGTTCGCCGTAGCTGTGTTGCCCAATGTCGCCCTCGCCCAGGACTGGGGGGACCCGGCCAGTCAGGAGCCCAGTGAGATGAAAATCCAGATGACCTTCAACGGCGCGACGATGATCGCGACGCTCTATGACAATCCATCCGCGCGAGACTTCGCCTCCATGCTCCCGCTCGACTTGACCATAGACAGCTATGCCCACAACGAGAAGATCGCCTACTTGCCCCGCAAACTTACCGAGGACGGGAGCGGGCCATTCGGCAACGAACAACCCGGCGACCTCTGCTATTTCGCGCCATGGGGCAATCTGGCGCTGTTCTATTCCGGCTATCGCTACTCCAAGGGATTGATCAGGCTTGGCCGGTTCGACAACGGCTTCGACCCTTTACTGGCCGCCGGCGCATTCCCGCTGCGCATCGAACTCGCGGCGTAACCAGAAGAAAGCGACTGCAAGGCCCTTCGACCTGGCCCTGCACTGTCCAATGGCCCTGCTTCGGCGGGGCACTTTTTGGCGATGGGCCGGTCAGGGCATTCGGGCAGAAAGGTGGAATAAAGCCCGTCCCATGATGAGTGCGTCGGCGGGCTCCGCTATGATTTCGGTGGGCCAGGCGGGGTTGATGTGGGCAAGTTCGAACCTGCCGTCGCGTGTCCGTACCAAGCGACGAAGCTGCGCCTCGCCGCCGTAGTTTACTGCAAAGAGCATGCCTGACTTCGGCGAGGTTTGGCTGGCATCGACGAAGACCAGCGAGCCGGCCGGCAGGCTGCCGCGCCTTCATCGCCCGTGATCTCCAGATAGCGCAGATGGTCGGCGGCAACCCCGCGCGCCTTGAGCCAGTCGCTGGCCAGTGCCACAGGGGCCGGCTCCGCCGTGGCGTAGTAGCCGCTGCCAGAAAAATGGGCCCTGGGCAGCAGCGGTGCGATCAGTGCGAAACCCATTGGCGGCGCGACAGGTCCGGGTGCCCAGGCATCCTCAAACTGAGTAGCCGATGGGCGGCCGCCAGCCTCGCATCCAGTTCGGCGCGCTGCTCGGCGATGACCAATAGGCGTGCTTCGCGGCGAGACCCCGACGAAGGGATGCCGAATTCGCGCGCGGCCAGGTCGAATCGCTTCTCCTCGCAGGCCAGGCCAGGCCAGGCCAGGCCAGGCCAGGTCACGGTCCGCGTCCGAAATCGCGCGCTACATGTAACGCGACGGAACGGGTGGTTGTGGGAATGGGTGGGATTTGGCGGGATTTGGGGGGATGCGTCAGTTCGGATGGGGTTTTGGGCGGGTTGAGGGTAGGTTGAAGACCGCGTGAACCGCCTTTGATCGCCGCGAGGGTGGAACGGGGTGGTGCCTGATGGCAGCCCGTTCCACCCTCGCGGTTTCAGCCGCTGCGCCGGGCTTTTGGCGCCAGGCAGGCCTCGCGAGGGTGGAACTGGTGAGGCGCGATCAGCAGCACCCGGCGCTGGCCGCCGATGGCGAGCAGCACGCGGCAGCCTCGGCCTGCTGGGCCCGGTGGCGTGGCTTGCAGATGGCGGCGCGAACGCCCAATGCCAGCGTTGCACGGTCGTCCTGGATGGACAGGTCCGCGATATCGAAGACGCGCATGGCCTCGCCGGGGCGGCCAATCTCGATGGTGAGGCGCGCGTCGTGGTCGAGACGGACCTTCTTGTCCACCTGCGCTAGGATCGAACGGAATTTTCCGGCGGTCATCATGGCCCGACCCTGCTGGGCGGGGATGTCCTCGACCTGCAGGACGGTCTCCTGCCAGGCATCGGGATTGCCACCGCAATCGAGGGTCACGAACGAGCCGGCCTTGACTTCGGTGACATGGTAGCCGGCCTGGACGGCCCGGCCGTCATATTCGATCGCCAGCGGCAGCAGGTCATGGCCCTCGAGACGGGCCAGCACGGCAGCCAGCGAGGATTCGACTTCGATGTAAGGGATAGTTGCATGCGCGGTCATGTTGCGATATCCATTGATTCAATGATCCTTGAGATATTGAGATGAAATTGGACGAACCGCAAGCCCTCGATGCGTTTGGTGCGCTGTCGCAGGAAACACGCCTCCGCATGGTGCGCATTCTGGTGCAGGCCGGGCCTGACGGATTGTCGGCCGGTGCTGTCGGCGAGGCCGTTGGCGCCTCCTCCTCGGGGGCTTCCTTCCACCTTGCCCATCTGGAGCGGGCCGGGTTGATCGCCTCGCGGCGTGAATCCCGCTCGATCATCTACACCGCGAACTTCGAGGGGCTTGGCGCCCTGGTGGAGTTCCTGATGCGCGATTGCTGCTCGGGTCATCCCGAGATCTGCGCGCCTGCCGCCGCCCTTGCCAATCAGTGTAACCCAGCCCAGAAGGAGACCGCCTGTGCTTGCTGATGACCGTGTCTATAACGTTCTGTTCCTCTGCACCGGCAATTCGGCCCGCTCCATCCTGGGCGAGGCTGTTCTCAACCATGTCGGTCAAGGTCGCTTCCGCGCCTATTCGGCGGGCTCGACCCCCAAAGGGGCGGTGCATCCGATGACGCTCGAGACCCTGGCCAAGGTCGGTATCCCCGTCGATGGCCTTCGCTCCAAAGCCTGGGACGAATTCGCGGTGCCCGGCGCCCCCAAGATGGATTTCATCTTCACCGTCTGCGACAACGCCGCCGGCGAAACCTGTCCGATCTGGCCCGGCCAGCCGATGACGGCGCACTGGGGAATCGAAGACCCCGCCGCGGTGGAAGGGCCCGAATTCAAGCAACGCGCCGCCTTCGAGGACGCGCTGCGCTACCTGCGCAACCGCATTGGCGCTTTCATCAATCTGCCGCTCGCCAGCATCGATCGCATGGCGCTCAACTCCAAGCTCGAAGGTATCGGCGCCATGGATGGCACGACCACCAAGTCGTCGAACGTCGCCTGATGTTTGCCGCGGTACCCGTTGCGGCAAGCGATGAGGGCCTGCTGGCCGCCCTGGCGGCTGCGGACCTTCCCACCGGGGATATCGCCGATCCAGGGCGGGCCTTCTTCAGGGTCGAGCGCGACGGCCTCGTGCTGGGCTATGGCGGTTTCGAACTCTATGGCGAGGATGCCTTGCTTCGCTCGGTCGTGGTCCCGCCGGCGCGGCGCGGTCAGGGGCACGGTCGTGCCGTGGCCGAGGCCATGCTGGGAGAAATCGGCGCGGCGGGCGGAAAGCGGGCCTACCTGCTGACCACGTCCGCAGCCGGCTTTTTCGAACATCTCGGCTTCGTCAGGATCGAGCGCGGCACTGCCCCGGCCGCGATCCTGACGACGCGGCAAGCCGCCTCGATCTGCACCAGCGCTGACCTCCTCACCAAGGCAATCTAGATGATCGACCTGCCGCGCCGTCTCGTTGCCGAAGCCCTCGGCACCGGCCTCCTTGTGGCCGCCGTCGTGGGCTCGGGCATCATGGCCGAAACCTTGACCACCGACGTCGCGCTGGCCCTGCTGGCAAACACCATTGCCACCGGTGCCGTGCTGGTGGTGCTGATCACCACCCTGGGGCCGATTTCAGGCGCCCATTTCAACCCTGTCGTCTCGCTGGTCTTCGCCCTGCGCCGCGAGCTGCCTGGTCACGCGGCCGGGCTCTACGCGATGGTCCAGATCATTGGCGGAGTACTAGGCGCGGTGGCGGCGCACGCCATGTTCGCGCTGCCGCTGCTGCAGGCATCGACCACGATCCGGACCGGTGGCGCCCAATGGTTCTCCGAGGGCGTCGCGGCTTTCGGACTCGTGGCCACCATCCTTGCCGGCCTCCGCTTCGAGCGCCGGGCCGTGCCGATGCTGGTCGGTCTCTACATAACCGCTGCCTATTGGTTCACGGCGTCGACGTCCTTCGCCAATCCGGCCGTGGCCATTGCCCGCGCCTTCACCGATACCTTTTCCGGCATTCGTCCCCTCGACCTGCCGGGCTTCATCCTTGCCCAGATCGCCGGCGCACTGGTGGCGCTGGCGCTGATGACCTGGCTGCTTGCCGGGTCCACCGGCGACGACCTCCCCCTCAATCCGGAAGACCCTTCATGAGCGTTACCATCTACCACAACCCCGATTGCGGCACCTCCCGCAACACCCTGGCCATGATCCGGCAGAGCGGCGTCGAGCCAGAAGTCGTCGAGTACCTGAAGACGCCGCCAAGCCGTGACCGCATCGTCGCGCTGGTATCGGGTGCGGGCCTTTCGCTGCGCCAGGCAATCCGGCAGAAGGACACCCCTTTCGCCGAGCTGGGCCTGGGCGATCCGTCGCTGACCGACGATGCGCTGCTCGACGCCATCGAGGCCCACCCCATCCTGCTCAACCGGCCATTTGTCGTGACGCCGCTCGGCACGCGCCTGTGCCGGCCGTCCGAACTGGTGCTCGATATCCTCGAAAACCCTGACATCGGCCCCTTCGTCAAGGAGGACGGCGAGGTCATCATCGACACCGAGGGGAAGCGCCGTGTCTGATTTGCCCAATGCCGTTCCCACCGCCTTCCAGGTTCCCGATTTTGAGCGGCTCGTTGCGCCAAGGCTGGAGCACAAGCCGCGCATCCTGATGCTCTATGGCTCGCTGCGGGAGCGCTCTTACAGCCACCTGCTGACGCTTGAAGCGGCAAGATTGCTGGAAGCGTTCGGCGCCGAGGTCCGCGTCTTCCATCCCCATGGCCTGCCCCTGCCCGGCGATGCACCCGACGACCATCCCAAGGTGCAGGAGCTTCGCGCTGCCATGCTGTGGTCGGAGGGACAAGTATGGACGAGCCCGGAACGGCATGGGGCGATGAGTTCGGTGCTCAAGGCCCAGATCGACTGGATTCCGCTGCCCGGTGGCGCCATCCGGCCGACGCAGGGGCGCACCCTGGCAGTGATGCAGGTTTCGGGCGGCTCGCAGTCGTTCAATGCGGTCAACCAGATGCGCATCCTTGGGCGCTGGATGCGCATGGTCACCATCCCGAACCAGAGTTCTGTCGCCAAGGCCTTTCAGGAGTTCGAGGCGGATGGCCGCATGAAACCGTCATCCTTCTACGATAGGGTGGTCGACGTCATGGAAGAGCTGGTGAAGTTCACGCTGATCAACCGTGGCGTCTCCGGCTACCTCACCTCACGCTACAGCGAACGCAAAGAGGCCGCGGCCAAACTCGAGGAGCGGGTCGGCCTCAAGGCGATCTGACAGCACATGACCGCCACCACGTCCAATGCCGCGGCCATCTGGGCGCTCGGCGTCACCCAGATCATCGGCTACGGCACGCTCTACTACAGCTTTAGCATCCTCGCTCCCGGTATTGCCGCCGAGTTCGAGCTGGCCGTGGAATGGGTCTATGGCTTCATGTCGCTCGCCCTTTTGGCAGGCGGCGCGATTTCTCCCTATGCCGGCGGCCTCGCCGACAAGCATGGCGCCGCGCGCGTCCTGTCCGTGGGGTCTATCGGCGCCGCCGTCGCCTTGGCGGTCTGCGGCCTGGCTGGCAATGCCTACACCTTTCTCGCCGGCGTGGTTCTGGTCGAACTGGCTTCGTCCTTCGTGCTTTATGCGACGGCCTTCGCCCTGCTGGCGCAGGCGACGGGCCGCCAGGCGCAGCGGAGCATCACCTATTTGACGCTGATCGCGGGGTTTGCCTCGACGATCTTCTGGCCGCTGACCAGCTGGTTGCTGCAGAGCATGGACTGGCACCAGGTCTACTTCCTGTTCGCGGGCCTCAACCTGCTGATCTGCCTGCCGCTGCATCTGTGGCTCACGCGGTTCGCCCGCATCGCCGCGGCACGGCCCAGCGAGCCGGCGCCGATCGAGCCTCTCGCCAAGGCAGGGGGTGACGTCATTTTCGTCCTGGTCGTGATCGGCTTCTCGCTCGCCGGCTTCGTATCGGCGGCCATCCTGTTCCACATCGTACCCATGCTGGGTCTGCTCGGGCTGGGCGCCAGCGGCGTCGTGGTCGCCTCGCTGTTCGGACCGGCGCAGGTCGCCAGCCGCCTCATCAACATGGCGTTCGGCAAGGAGCTGCCGGCGCCGATCCTGGCCGTGGTCTCGGCCACCATGATGCCCGCCGCCCTGGTCGTCCTGGTCTTGACCACGCCGGCGCTGCCCGGCGCTGTCGCCTTCGCGATCATCTTCGGCCTGGGGACCGGATTGTTCAGCATTGTAGCGGGAACATTGCCGCTGGCCCTGTTCGGCAAAGCGGGCTTCGGCAAGCGGCTGGGCTGGATCAGCCTGGGCCGGCTGTGCCTCTCCGCGGCGGCGCCCTTCGCACTCTCGGTGGCGCTCGGCGCGCTCGGTCCCAAGCCGTCGCTATGGGTGCTGGCCACCGTCGGCGCGATCTGCGTCGCGGTCTTTGCCGAGATCTGGCGCCGGTCTCGATCCGGCAGGCTCGCACCTGCCGCAACCCAGCCGGCCTAGCGCGGCTGCGCCGACAGGTGGAACAACGCCGTGCCCATGATCGGGGCCTCGTCCGCGGAGGCCACGGTCTCGCTCGGCTAGGCCGGGTTGACATGGGTCAGCTCGAGCTGGCCGCTGCGCGTGCGGATCAGCCGGCGCAGTTGTGCCTCGCCGCCGAAATCCATGGCGAAGTGTGCGCCTGATTTCGGCGCGACCTGGTTGGTGTCGATAATGACGATCGAGCCAGCGGGCAGGCTGGCGCCGCCTTCATCCCCCGAGATTTCCAGATAACGCAGATGGTCCGGCGAGACGCCGCGCGCCTTGAGCCAATCGAGGCCCAGGGCCAGCGGCGCCGGCTCGGCCGTGGCGTAGTGGCCGCCACCGTGCGCGGTCGGCAAGGCGGCGCCAGCAGGGCGTAACCCATGGGTGGAGCCAGGGGACCGCGCACCCTGGCATCGTCGAACTGTGGGAAGCCTTGGGCTGCGTCGAGCTGCCCATCCACCTGCTTGCGCTGTTCGGCGATGACCAATAGGCGCGCCTCCCGGCGCGATGTCGATGAGGGTATGCCGAAGTCGCGCACCGCCAGGTCGAATCGTTTCTCCTCGCAGGCAAGGTCACGATCGGCGTCCGGCGCGCCGTGTTTTCGCGTCATCCGAAATCGCGCGCTAGATCTGGTGCGCGGCACTACGCCAAGCCCCGCGTCAGGCGCATGGCCAATTTGTTTCAATCAAATGATTGATTGATTTTCCGGCCTGCGCTATATGCGCTTCGCACCGTGCGAAAGGCGCGCCCATGACCCTCGACATTCCTCCCACCAGCAAGCGTGAAAGCGGTGAGGACCGTCGCATCGCCATTGCCTTGGCGGCCCGTGCGATCATCGCTGAAAAGGGGCTCGAGGGCCTGCGGACCCGCGATATTGCGGCGCGCGTCGGCATCAACATTGCGACGCTGCACTATCATGTGCCTTCCAAGGAGGCGCTGATCACTCTGGTCGCCGAGAGCATTCGGGCTGACTTTCGCGCGCAGGCCCTGCGGCACGACCGAACCGGCAAGACGGCGCTGGAAATGCTGCATCTCGAGTTTGATGATTTCCGCGAGACGGTCGCGGATATGCCTGAGCTCATCATCGTGCTGACCGAAATGGTCGAGCGGGCCCGTCGTGACCCCGCGATCGCCTCGATTATGACGCCCCTCTACGACTTCTGGCGGCTGCAATTCGTCGAAATCTTTCGTCTCGGTGTCGAAGACGGTTCGTTCCGTCGCGACATTGACCCGTCTGCGGCCGCACTCATCACCACAGGCGCCCTTTCTGACTATTGGCGCCAGTGGACCTCATTCCGCGCTTCTATCGACCAGGTTCTGGGCGAACTGGAGCGCGCTTTCATAGCTCCCCCAAAAGGATAGTTCGATGTCCGCCCATACACACAACCCCGGAGCGCCCGCCGCTCCCGATCCGCGCCGTTGGCTGGCGCTGTTCGTCCTGCTCATCGCCAATTTCATGAACTTGATCGATGTGACCATCGTCAACGTCGCTCTGCCGTCCATGCGTGATGGCCTCGGCGCGACCGATAGCCAGATCGAATGGGTAATCGCTGCCTATATCCTGGCCTTCGCCCTCGGCCTGCTGCCGTTCGGCCGGCTCGGCGATATCGTCGGCCGTACGACGCTGTTTCTCTGGGGCGTGGCCGGCTTCACCGCCGCCTCGGCCCTGTGCGGGCTTGCGCCCAATATCGAGTTTCTCATCGTCGCCCGCATTATCCAGGGCCTGGCAGGCGCCATGATGACGCCGCAGGTGCTGGCCATTGCGACTGTTACCTTCCCGCCGCATGAACGCGGCCAGGCCTTCTCCCTGTTCGGCCTGTCTGCCGGTCTTGCGTCGGTCTGCGGCCCTATCCTGGGCGGCGTGCTGGTTTCAGCCAATCTCTTCGGCATGGATTGGCAGCCGATCTTCCTCGTCAACATCCCGATCGGCATTGGTGCCGTTATCGCGGGCTGGTTCCTAATCCCCCGCCTGCCGGGCCATTCGGCCCTGCGCAACGACTATGTTGGCATCGTGCTGTTCGGGCTCGGCATTCTGGCGGTGGTCTTCCCGATCATCGAAGGCCGCACCTATGGCTGGCCGCTCTGGGCCTTTGGCATGATAGCCGCCGGCTTCGTGCTGCTGTCGCTCTTCCTGTTGTGGACCCGTAGCCGTGCCGCCGCCGGTCAGCCCCAATTGCTGAACTTCGATCTCATTACCAACCGCCAGTTCATGTTCGGCGCTTTCGTCATGACCGTGTTCGCCTCGGGCATCCCCGGCATGTTCATGGTGATTTCGTTGCTGCTACAGGGCGGGTTCGACTTTACGCCGCTGGAATCAGGCCTGACCAACACGCCCTTCTCGGTCGGCGTCTTGATCGCTTCGTTCATTGCCGGTCGCTTTGGTTCGCATTACCTGCGGTCGCGGCTGGCCACGTCGGGCACGTTGCTGGTTATCGGCATCGGCTGGCTGCATTTCTACATCGCCGGTGTTACCGACAGCATCGATCACTGGGCCTTCCTGCCACCTTTGCTCATCGCCGGTATTGGCCTTGGCCTCGGGTTCTCCGCGCTGTTCCAGCTCGTGTTGGCCAACGTGCCGTCGCGCGATGCCGGTGCGGGTTCGGGGGCGCTGCAGGCGTTCCAGCAGGTCGGCGGCGCGCTCGGCGTCGCCATTATCGGCGAAATATTCTTCAGCAATCTGGGCAGCGTCTTTGCCAGCGGCGGCACGCCACATGCGGCCTTTGCCGGCGCTTCGAGCCTGGCCCTCTGGTACGTGGTCGCCAGCTTCGCACTCGTGCTGGTCCTGGCACCCTTCTTCAAAGGGCCCAAGGGCGGCCAGGGGCATGGAGCGCCAGTGCAGCCAGTGCTGGTCGAAGCCTAGTCACAAAAGAAGAGGCCGCCCAATGGGCGGCCTTTTTTGATTCGATATCGAATGGATCAGAACTTCCACCCCAGACCCGCGCGCACGACGACGTCGCTGGGCTCGCTGGTACCGCCGCCGGGCACCGGCACGGTGTTGACGCCGTAATGCGTCCAGGTCGCGTTGAGGCGCGCCATGATGTTCTGCGTCACCATCATGTCGACGCCGAGGCCAAGCTGGATGCCGCCCGCCGTATAGTTCGCGGCGGCATTGCCATAGCCGGGGCTGAGGTCGAAATGCGCCCAGGAATAGCCCACTGTGCCATAGGCCAGCACATTCGGCGCCACGGGATAGCCCAGCGTGGCACGGACGGCGGCATCCCACTTGATGGCGCCGTAGTTGACCGCGTTCCACAGATATTCGGTCGCCACATTGTTCACTTCGGCGTCGATGCCGAGCACGAACCAATCATGCAGCTGGTAGCGATAGCCGGCGAAAACGCCGGCGCTGCCGCCAATGTCGCCGAAGAGCTGCTCGACGCCGACCACGCCGCCGATCTCGTGCGTCTTGGTCGCGACGAGGCTGCCCTGCGCGCCGAGATAGAAACCGTCCCAGGTCGAGGAGATCGGCTGGTACATCTGATTGGTGACGACTGGCGCCACCATCGATTGAGCCTGTGCGGCAGCCGTCGAACCGAGCACCGCAATAGCGGTCACCGCCGCAAATTTCATTTCTGAACGCATGACAAAAAACCCCGCAACCTGATGGCTAAAATTTGCCACGACTTATCCAGACCGAGCTATGCCAAATGCGCCACACACCGGTCAAATCGACCGAGGTGTGGCGCATGGTTAGCGAAGCGTCAACGCCTTAACGAACGATAAGCGTTCCGGCGCCGAACTCGGTAAACAGTTCCACCAGCACCACATGCGGCGATTTGCCGTTGAGGATGACGACGCCCTCGACGCCGTTTTCGAGCGCCTCGAGACAGGTCTCGACCTTGGGAATCATGCCGCCGGAGATCGTTCCGTCGGCGATCAGTTCCTTGGCCTCGCGCACGGAAAGCTCGGGAATGAGCTTGCCGTTCTTGTCGAGCACGCCCGGCACGTCGGTGAGGAACAGTAGGCGCTTGGCGCCGAGCGAGCCGGCGATAGCGCCGGCAAAGGTATCGGCGTTGATATTGTAGGTATTGCCATCACGGCCCGGGGCGACCGGGGCGATGACGGGGATCATCTCGGACCGGGCTAGCAGGTCGAGCAGCGTGCGGTCGACTTCGACCGGCTCGCCGACGAAACCGAGATCGAGGACCTTTTCGATATTGGAGGTCGGGTCCTTGACGGTCTTTACGGCCTTCCTGGCGAAGACCATGTTGCCGTCCTTGCCGCAAAGGCCGATGGCCCATTCACCCTCGGCATTGATCAGCGCCACGATTTCCTTGTTGATCGAACCGGCCAGGACCATCTCGACGATTTCCATCGTCCGCGCATCGGTCACGCGCAGGCCGCCCTCGAATTTGGATTCGATGCCCAGATTTTTGAGCATGGACGCGATCTGCGGTCCGCCGCCATGCACCACGATCGGATTAACCTTGGACTGCTTGAGCAGCGCGATATCGCGCGCAAAGGCCTGGCCGAGCTTGGCGTCGCCCATGGCGTGGCCACCGTATTTCACCACGACGGTCTTGCCTTCGTAGCGCTGCATATAGGGCAGCGCCTGCGCCAGAATGCCGGCATCGTGGCTGAACCGGTCGGTCGAGGGCGTTTCTTCGGACATAGGGAAAAGACTCAATCGGTTGGCGAGCGGGCGATGAAGACCGCAACGGGTCTAGAGCATCAATGCGGAAAGGAAAAGACGCTTCTGCGGCATTTGCCATTGATCCATTTCGCGTTCTGTTGCGTTGTGGGCAATGCCACACATCGCGCCGGCCAGGGCGGGGATAGGCAGGCGGCGGGAGGCACGCTACATCTATGTCCATGCAGACGACTCCCTCACAGGACATCGCCGACCTCATCTCGCGCTGTGCGCTACGGGATCGCGCGGCATTTCGCTCCCTCTATGAACGGACCAGCGCGAAACTCTTCGGGGTGACGCTGCGTATCTTGAAAGACCGTTCGGAGGCCGAAGAGGCTATCCAGGAAGTCTATGTGAAGATCTGGCAACGCGCCGATCGTTACGTAGCGGGCAATACCAGCCCGATCAGCTGGCTCGTTGCCGTTGCGCGAAACCATTCGCTCGACATCCTGAGGGCCCGTCGCCCGGCCTCCGACGATATCGATGTGGCGCTCGAAATCCCTGACAGCGGCCCCACCCCGGAACGGGCGGCCGAGGACAGCGAGGAGAAAGGCCGCATCGAGCACTGCCTGGGCACGCTCGAACCCGATCGCGCCGATGCAGTTCGCGGCGCCTACCTCGATGGCTATAGCTATGAGGAGCTCGCCACCCGTCACGCCGTGCCTTTGAATACGATGCGAACCTGGCTGCGGCGCAGCCTGCTGAAACTGAAAGATTGTCTGACGGCATGAGCACGAGCGATGACATTGGCGGGGATTTCGGCGGGCGCAACGCGCTGGTCGCTGAATATGTGCTCGGCCTGTTGTCGAGCGCCGAACAGGCCCGCGTCGGTCGCCTGATTGAGGACAGCCAGGCGTTGCGCGCCGAGCGCGATTTCTGGGTGTCGCGCTTTGCGGCGCTCAATGCCGAATACGAAGAAACCCCGGTTCCGGCCCACCTCTATGCCGCCATCGAGGCGCGCGCGTTTGGCGAGGTGATCAAGGCAGGGCGCCCGGCCGCCAGCTTCTGGGAGTCGCTGATGGTCTGGCGCAGTATCGCTGCTGGTGCGCTGGCCGTTGCCGCCGTGGCCATCGGCTTCAACCTGATGACGCCGCGCTTCGATGCCGATGGCATGGCCGTGCAACTGGTCGCAGCCTTGCAGGCGCATGAGGGCAGCGGCATCGAATTCGTGGCGCTCTACGAGCATGGCCAGGTGCGCATCACCTCGCTCAAGGGCGAGGCCGTACCCGAGCATGACTACGAACTTTGGTACATCAACGGCGACCAGCCGGCCGTATCGATGGGCGTCGTGCCGGTCAATGCCAAGCTGGAAATCCCGGTCGACAGCGCCATCATCGGTCCGGGCACGGTCCTGGCCGTGACGCTCGAACAGACCGGCGGCTCGCCCACCGGCGTGGCCCAGGGCCCAATCGTGGCGCTCGGCTCGGCAACGCCGATCTAGGCCTGGCCTCAGCGCGCCCATGGCCTCCCGGCGAGGCCATGGGCGTATTTCCATATCCACAGCGTCATTCCCGCGAACGCGGGAATCCATTCTTCTTTCACGGCTGCCTCTGAAAGAGTGGATTCCGGCTTCGCTGGAGATGCTGCGGTTTGGTTCGGGTTCCGGGTCCGGGGCAGGACCGCGTCCTTTCGGTGCACCGCGCGCGTTACGGCTTTAGCGCAAAAAAGGTTTCACCAAAATCGCGAAATATAGGCTGAAACTGCGCGAAACCTCGTTCTGAAGCGTCCCGTTCCTTCGCATGTCCCCGCCGATAAGGGGAACGAAACACAGGAAGGAACCACTATCATGAATTTCCGCGCTCTTACTCTTGCCACCATGCTCTCTGTCTCCGCAATCTCGGGCGTCGCTTTCGCTCAGGAGAACCCGATGGTGGGCGGCGCTGCCATGTTCGCCGACAAGAACATCGTCGAAAACGCCGTGAATTCGGCCGACCACACCACGCTGGTTGCCGCCGTGCAGGCCGCTGGCCTGGTCGAGACGCTGTCGGGCGAAGGCCCGTTCACCGTTCTGGCTCCCGTCAATGCCGCCTTCGACGCCCTGCCGGCTGGCACTGTGGAGACGCTGCTGAAGCCCGAGAACAAGGAAATGCTCTCGACCATCCTGGCCTGTCACGTGATCCCGGCCAAGGCGCTCTCGACCGACATCGTCGGCATGGTCGAAGCTGATGGTGGCAAGCATGTCGTTGACACCGTCGGCGGCTGCAAGCTGACCCTCGAAGCCAAGGACGGCAAGGTCACCGTGACCGACGAAAACGGCACCGTTGCCAACGTCACCATCGCCGACGTGATCCAGTCCAACGGCGTCATCCACGTGATCGACGCCGTGCTGACCCCCAAGTCTGCCATGTAACAAAGCCGACCATCTGGCCGACTTGTAACCAAACGAAGCGCCAGCTCGAATGGTGCTTCGAGGGGGGTCGCAGCCCGCGACCTCTCACCACAACTTGACGTGCCATTGCCCTGCCCAGGGTCTTACAATGGCCGTCACACCAGCCCCGCGCCGCCGCCCGCACCCCCTCCTGCGGTCCCGGGCGCGGGGTATTGCCGAAAGGGATGAGAGAATGTTGATCGATCGTCGCAACCTGCTTCTGGGTGGAACTGCTTTCACCGCATTGGCGGCTTTCGCCTATCTGCGCCCTACAGGCGCGCCCCTCGCCGCCGAGGGCGATTTCCCGTTCAAGCTCACCGATGAGGAATGGAAGGCCAAGCTCGATCCGACCGCCTATGACGTGTTGCGGCACGAGGCGACCGAACGCCCCTTCACCTCCCCGCTCAATGGCGAGCACCGCGCCGGTACCTTCATCTGTGCCGGCTGCGATCAGCCGCTCTTCGCATCCGAAACCAAGTTCGATAGTGGCACTGGCTGGCCCAGCTTCTATACCTTCATCGAGGGCGCCATCGGCACCAGCGTCGACAACACCCTGTTCATGACGCGCACCGAGGTCCACTGCTCCAATTGCGGCGGCCATCAGGGTCACGTCTTTGAAGATGGCCCCGAACCGACGGGCCTGCGCTACTGCATCAATGGCGTCTCGCTGAAGTTCGTCGCCGCCTGACGCGCATCGCGATAGATGCGGCCCTCGCGCGCCAACCGCCGCCAGGGCCGCGCCTTGTTGAGGGCGACATCGAGCTGCGGATCATCCCGGTCCAGGGTGGCGACGGCGATATCCACCCCGGACGAACAGCGTACCAGCCAGTTTCCGTCCGGCCCGATAATGCCCGAAGCCGGTTCGTCCGCATTGGCCGGCGTGGCCACGGCCAACCACAGGCAATTGGTGGCCGCATGGCTTCGCAGGATGATGTCGCCGATCGGGCCAAAGCCATAGGTGGCGTGCAGGATGCAATCGGCGCCCAGCGCCTCATACGCGGCGAAGAGTTCGGGAAACTGCGTTTCGATGCAGATGGTCATACCGAAGGAAAAACCGTCGCGCGCGATCATGATCGGATCGCGACCTGGCGTGTACCAACCCGTAACCTCGGTATTGGAGAGCATGCGCTTGTCATAGCGTGCCGAGGAGGGCAGGGCGTAGAGGCTGTTATGCGGTCGCCTGCCGGCAAGCGGATGCGCCGCGCCGACGATGGCCATGATGCCCAATCGCTCGGCCTGGGCCGAAATGGCGGCCAACTCTTCCGCCAGCGCTGTCCAATCGAGCGCTGCCCAGTCGCGAACCTGGGCCTTGGCATAGCCCGAGAGCGCGCCCTCGGGGAACAGCGCGACCACCGCACCCTGCACAACCGCCTCGTCGAGAAGCGCCCGCATGTGGCGGCCATTCGCCCGGATATCGGGCTCGATACGGCTTTGCACGGCGGCTATGCGGATGGGAGCGGACACGGGTGGCACCGAAGCAGTTGATTCTGCCGCCGGCATTGTCGATATCTCTGCCTGTCCAAGTCCAGCCCAGACTGCATTTCCATGAAGCTCACCATCATCCAGACCGGCGACGTGCCTGCGCCGCTGCGCAATCAGTTCGGCCCCTATCGGCGGATGTTCGAGACCATGTTCGACAGCACGGGGCAGGGGTTCAGCTACGACATGGTGGCGGTGTCAGACGGCGCGCCATGTCCCGATCCGGCTGATCTCGAAGGCATCGTGATCACCGGCTCGGCCGCTGGCGTTTATGACGATCTGCCATGGCTCGATCCCTTGCGCGCCTTCATCCGCGACGCCTATGGCAAGCGCACGCCGATGCTTGGCGTGTGTTTCGGCCACCAGATCATGGCCGACGCGCTGGGTGGCGATGTGCGGAAATCCGAAAAGGGCTGGGGCCTGGGGCGCCACACCTATGCCGTCACGACGCGCCCCGGCTTCATGCGCGCCGCGCCCGCTGCGCTGGCTGTCGCCTGTTCGCACCAGGACCAGGTCATCGTACCGCCTGAAGAGGCTGAGGTGATCCTGACCTCTGATTTCACCCCCAATGCCGGCCTCAGCTATCGCAATGGCGCGGCCCTCAGCTTCCAGCCACACCCTGAATTCGCCGACGACTACACCATCGCGCTGGCCGAGATGCGTCGAGGCAAAGCACCGGACGATGTGGTGGAAACAGCACTGGCCTCCATTGCAAAGCCGTCCGATAGTGGTGAGGTTGCCGGTTACATCGGGCAGTTCTTCAGAGGGCGCTGACATGGCTGTGGCGGAAAAGCTGTCGGAGGTCGACGCCTATCTCGATGGCCTGCAGCACGCGCGCAAGGCCGAGATCGAGACACTGCGCCGGGCGATCCTCGACGCGGTGCCCGGGCTCAGGGAGCGCATCAAGTGGAACGCGCCGAGTTTCGGGCTCGGCGACGACGACCGCATCACCATGCGCATTCACCCCGGAGATCGGCTGCAACTGATCCTGCATCGCGGCGCCAAGGCCGGCGCGGACGATTTCTTCCGCTTCGAGGATCCCGACAAGCTGCTGTCGTGGGCCGCGCCGGACCGGGGCGTGGTGACATTCAGGGATGCCGATGACCTAGACACCAAGCTGACCGCATTGCCGGAAGTACTCCGGCGCTGGGTCACCTGCACCACGCGCTAGCACCTCTCCCTTTGGGGGGAGAGGTGAAGGACGGTCAGCTCTCCAGCAGCATCGCGATTTCGGTCCGCAGGTCGCGCAATCCGTCGCCCTTGACTGACGAGGTCAGGATGACACGCGGGTGGGCGGCAGGGCGCTTGAGAATGGCGGTCCTTGTCGCAGCGATAACCTGCTCAAGCTCCTTGGCCGAAGGCTTGTCGGCCTTGGTCAGTACCACCTGGTAGCTCACCGCGGCCTTGTCGAGCTCGTTCATGACCGTCAGGTCATTGTCCTTAGGTCCGTGCCGCCCATCAACAAGCACATAGACGCGGCGCAGAGTAGCGCGACCGGTGAGATACTGGTGGATCAGCTTGGTCCAGGCCCGCACCTTGTCCTCGGGCGCCTTGGCATAGCCATAGCCGGGCATGTCAACGATCCTGAGGTTTTCGCTCTGGCTTTCGAAGATATTGAGCTCCTGTGTGCGGCCTGGCGTATTGGACGTGCGCGCCAGGCTCGACGTGCCGCAGAGCGCATTGATCAGGCTCGACTTGCCCACATTGGACCGACCGGCAAAGGCGATCTCCACCTTGTCCATCGGCGGCAGGTCGGCAATGCGCACGCAGCCCTTGATGAACAGGAACGGCCGCGCGAACAGCAGACGTCCGCGTTCGATGATATCGGGTGAATAGTCGACGGTGTCAGGCTGCATGAGCGGGGCGTTCCAGATTTTCGACGCCCCAGGTCTTGAGCGCGACCAGGACCGGTTCGAGCGAGCGGCCCCGTTCAGTCAGCGAATACTCGACCTTGGGCGGGACCTCTGGATAGACGACTCTGAGAATAAGTCCATCCGCTTCGAGCTCGCGCAGCTGATTGGTCAGCATGCGCTGCGTCACATTGGGGATACGACGGCGCAATTCATTGAAGCGCAATGTGCCGCTCAGCAGCCGGTAGAGCACCACGCCCTTCCATTTGCCATCGATGAGATCGAGCACACCCTCGACGGGGCACGCATCGGCGCGCGGGGTTCGGAGCTGGGCCATGGGTAGTATCCAAATGCGCACTATGTGCGAATATTGTGCATTCTTGCGGCAATCGTCAGTAACGCTACCTCTAGCACCGCATACTTCAACCAGCAAAGAGTGTTTGCCATGCGTGCCATAGGCTTCAAAGCGCCTCATCCGATCGACCATCCCGAAGCCTTTATCGAGCTGAATCTGCCCAATCCGGTGCCCACGGGCCGTGACCTGCTGGTGCGGGTGGAGGCCGTTTCAGTCAATCCCGTCGATTTCAAACAGCGCCGCAGCGCCACGCCACCGGCCGGAGAGACCCGCATTCTTGGCTTCGATGCGGCAGGCGTGGTGGTCGGGAAGGGCCCCGACGCCAGCCTCTACGAGATCGGCGACCCAGTCTATTACGCCGGATCGCTCAACCGCTCCGGCAGCAATGCCGAGCTGCAGTTGGTCGACGAACGTATCGTCGGACGCAAGCCCAATAGCCTGGACTTCGCGTCTGCGGCCGCCCTGCCGCTGACGGCGATCACCGCCTGGGAAATGCTGTTTGAACGCCTGGACGTCAGGCGTCCGGTCCCCGGCGCTGCCCCGACGATCTTGATTGTCGGCGGTGCTGGCGGCGTTGGCTCCATCGCCGTGCAACTGGCGCGGCAGTTGACCGATCTGACGGTCATCGCCACGGCCTCGCGACCCGAAACGGCGGACTGGGTGCGCGATCTCGGTGCTCATCATGTCATCGATCACTCAAAGCCCATGGCGCCGCAGATTGCCGCCCTTGGCCTTGGTCAGCCCGGTCTTGCCTTCGCCACCAACCAACCTGACCGCCATCTCTACGATCTCGTCGAACTGCTTGCCCCGCAGGGACGGATCGGCTTCATCGATGGCGTTGGTGTGCCCAATGGCGGCCCGCTGCTGATGAAGGCCATCGCCGTTCATTGGGAGCTGATGTTCACCCGGCCTATGTTCGGCACTGCCGATATGATCGAGCAGAAGCATCTGCTCGACGAAATCAGCCGCCTGGTCGACGCCGGCACCTTGCGCTCGACCGCAACCGAGACCGTGGGCAAGATCAGCGCAGAGAATTTGATCCGCGCCCACGCCCAGCTCGAAACCGGCACCACCCGCGGCAAGCTGGTTCTGTCGGGCTGGTAGAAACGAAAGGGGCGCCTCGTGGGCGCCCCTTGAATTCTATGGCTTGGTTGGCTCGGCAGCCTTGGGCTTGCGCTTGAAGCTGTCGAGGATATTGCCGAACAGGTTCACCTCGGCGCCATGGCGCTTCATGATGAAATACTGCTGCAGCACCGACAGCGTGTTGTTCCACGCCCAGTAGATCACCAGACCGGCGGGGAACGTGCCCAGCATGAAGGTGAAGATGACGGGCATCCAGTTGAAGATCATCGCCTGGGTCGGGTCCGGCGGCGGCGGGTTGAGCTTCATCTGCACCCACATGGTGATGCCCATGATGACGGGCCATACGCCCAGATGCAGGAAGCTGCCGATGATCGGAAGCGCCGTCGGCGTCCACGGGATCAGGCCGAACAGGGTGAAGATATTGGTCGGATCGGGCGCCGCCAGATCCTGAATCCAGCCGAAGAACGGCGCATGGCGCATGTCGAGGCTGATAAAGATAACGGTATAGAGCGCGAAGAAGACCGGGATCTGGATGAGGATCGGCCAACATCCGGACAGCGGATTGATCTTCTCTTTCTTGTAGAGCTCCATCATCGCCTGCTGCTGGGCCGGACGATCGTCCTTGAGGCGCTCCTGGATCGACTTCATCTCCGGCTGCACGCGGCGCATGGCGGCCATGGAGGCGTAGGAGCGGTTGGCCAGCGGGAAGAAGATCGCCTTGACGATAACGGTCACCGCCAGCACGGCGAGGCCGAAATTGCCGATAATGCCGTTGAGGAACGTCAGCAGGTAATACATCGGCTTGGTGATGAAGAAGAGCCAGCCCCAGTCGATCAGCAGGTCGAGGCGATCGAAGCCGTATTGCTGCTGGTAGGAGGCGATGACGGACTCTTCCTTGGCGCCGGCGAACAGGTAGCTTTCATGCGTCGCGGTGGCGCCCGGTGCGACCACGACCGGCGTCGTCTCGACGAAACTGGTCTGGTAGTCGTCATAGGTGCCGGCATTCTTCCACGAGAACAGGGCATTCATGCCCACGCCCGGCTTGGGCATGACGGCGGTGGCCCAGTACTTGTCGGAGAAGCCGAGCCAGCCGCTGGTATTGTCGAAGCGCGCCTGCTGGTCCTTCTGCAAGTCGCTGTACTTCTTGGAAATCATGTTGTTCGAACCCAGCACGCCATGGGGGCCTTCGTGCTGGATGAAGAAGTTGGCCACCTTGGGCGTGCCATGGCGTGCCACACGGGCATAGGGGAACAGGGCGACGTCACCCGTGCCGGTGTTCTCGACCGATTGAGTGACGGTGAAGAGGTAGAATTCGTCAACCGCGAAGGTGCGGCGGAAGATGAGGCCCGCACCATTGTCCCAGACCAGGGTTACTGGCGTTGCCGCGGTCAGCGTCGTGGCGTCGCCTTCGACCGCCCAGACCGACTGTCCGTCAGGAACGGCAATGCTGGCGCCGGCGGCGGGGACCCAGCCCTGTTCGGCGAAATAGGCATTTGGTGCGCCGGCCGGGGTCAGTAGGGTAATGATGGGGGACGCGGGATCGACCGTCTCGCGATACTGCTTGAGTTCCAGATCGTCGAGGCGCGCGCCAGTCAGGTTGATCGAGCCATGCAGGTCGGCGGTGTCGATGGTGACGCGCTGGGTCGCGGCAATCGCAGCGGCGCGGTCAGCATAGGTGGCTGTGCCATCGGCGGCCACGGCGCCCGGCGTTCCGGCAGCCGCACCCGCGGCCGTGGTTGTCGGCGTGGCCAGCGCGGCTTCGGCCTGCGCCTGCTCGGCAGCAATCTGAGCCTGCTGCTGGGCGCGTTCCATCTGTGGCCCGGCCACAAAGAACTGCCAGCCGAACAGCACGACCATGCTGAGCACGATGGCCAGGATGATGTTGCGATTGTTTTCCATTATCTCGTTTTCCGTGGGCCGCGGCCGGAAGAAGGTCGCTCGTCACTCGATCTGGGAGCGTGCACACGCACGATCAAAGCACCCAGGTCGGCCACAAGCTTGGTAAAGGGTTCGCTCAGCGCATCGCGCCGTCCGACCAGCACATAGTCGTGCCCTACATGAAAGTCACGCGCGCAAGCTGTCACAGCCGCGCGAAGACGACGTTTTATGCGATTGCGTTCTGGAGAATTGCCCGTCTTCTTGGTGACGGTAAAACCAATGCCAGCCTCGTCCGCTGCGGGCGCGGCAATGGCCTGCAGCCCAAACGCAGAACGCCCGGCGCGATTGCCCCGGGCGGCTCGTTGAAACTGGCTCCGCTTGGTCAGCCGGCGCAGCGCGCCAGGCTTATGGTCGCTGGCCGTCATCCGGCCACCGGACCTTAGGCCGTGAGCTTCTTGCGGCCGTCGCGGCGGCGCTTGTTGATGATCGCGCGGCCGTCCTTGGTGGCCATACGGGCACGGAAACCGTGGCGGCGGGCACGCACGAGCTGGGACGGCTGGTATGTACGCTTCATGACATCAAACCGCGCCGGGCACGGTTCCTCTAGTTTGGCTCTGCACAAGCAGGAATTTCAGACACACGAGGAGCGCCAGGCGCCCACGGTGCGGGTTGGTGGGGTCTATAGGGAAAACTCTGGCCCAAGTCAACGCGGCGAGGCGCACTTCCTTGCGTTCAATCCCCGGTTGTCTTCGCGCCCGTCTCGCCCCATAAGTCCTGCAACTCTCTTCGTGCCGTTGGCGGTAATGGCGGATATCCTCAAACCCGATCTCTGCATCATCGGTGCGGGCGCGCTCGGCACCGGCCTTGCCATCAAGGCCCGCCAACGCGGCCTCGATGTTGTACTTGTCGACCGCGGCACGGACGAGGCGGGCGATCCGCGCCAGGGAAGCCTGTTGCGCGCGGCCTTCGCCGCGAGCGCCGAACGCGCCCATTTCATTCGCACCGCCGGCGCTCTTGGGCTCGACAATGCCGAGCCCAAGCCCAATTTCCGTGCCATCAGCGAGCATGCATCCGCGGTGGCCGAATCCGCCGGGCCGCGCGACAGTACCGAACGCCTGACCGCGCTCGGCATCGCCGTACATGTCGGCAATACCGCTTTTGTCGATCGGCAGACGCTCAAGGTCGGCGACAGCGTGGTCAAGGCGCGACGCTTCGTGCTGGCGACGGGCGCGCGACCGGCGGTCCCAGAATTGCCGGGTCTCGAATCCGTGCCGTATTTCACGCCGGATACGATCCTCGACAATATGCGCAAGCTCAGCCACCTGGTCGTTATCGGCGGCGACGCGACGGCGCTGGAGCTGGCGCAAGCCTATCGTCGCCTCGGCTCCGCCGTGACTGTAGTGCCACACGGGGCGCTGCTCGCTGGCTTCGATGTCGAGATTGTCGCCATCCTGCTACGGGCCCTTGCCGATGAGGGCGTAGAGATCATCGAGGAGGCGGCGGCCGTCTCGATCCAGCCGCGCAACCAGGGTACAGGCGTCACCATTCGCCGGGCCGACGGCAGCGAGCAGGCGCTCGACGCTTCCCACATCCTGCTCGCGCTCAACCGCGTACCCGATCTCGATCCGGCTCTGCTCGAAAAGGCCAAACTGCGTCGCGACAAGCTGCGTCCGGACCAATTGCTGCTGGGCGCCAACGGTCAGACCTCCAACAGCAAGATCAGCGCCATCGGCGGCGCAGCTGGTGAATACCGGCCGCAGGCGGCCGCGCGCCAGGCCGATGCCGTGCTCGACCAAGTGACTGGCAGCCGCGCTGGCGCTGACCCCGCGCGCATCCCTCGGCTTGTCACCACCAGCCCGGCCCTTGCGCAGATCGGCGAGGTGGAAACCCTCAAAGCGCTGCGCCCCGGCTTCCTGGTGCTGCGCGCCGCCTTTGTGGAGAACGACGCTGCCCGCGCCACCGGCACGGCCTATGGTACCGCCAAGCTGATCGTCGGTCGCAACGGCGCAATCAGGGGCGGCACGGTCATCGGCCCTGCCGCCGCCGAAATCGTCGCCATGCTGGCTATCGCGATGGATCGCCGCATGAGCGCCGCCGACCTGGCCCATCTGTCGCTACCCGATCCCAGCCCCACCAGCATGCTGGCCGATCTGGGCGCGCAATATGTCGCCCAGCAGCCGCCAACGCCTTGGGCCCGGCGTCGTGCCGCCCTGCGCAAACTACTGCCCTGACCCCCATATCCAGGGGCTTACCTCAGCGGCTACTTTCCTTATAATGGCTTGAAATGACAGCCGAACGCAGCGTCCTGCCCCACCGGTTCTCCGGCCTTTCGATCAAGCTCATCGCTACCATCATCGCGGTGATCTTTCTGGTCGAGATCGTGGTCTACCTGCCATCGATTGCCAGTTTTCGCCAGAACTGGCTCGATGATCGCCTGCGCGTCGGTGTCGTGGCTGCTCGTGTGCTCGATGCGGTACCCGATGTGATGGCCCTGCCGCGTAGCCTCACCGATCGCCTGCTGACCTCGGCCGGGGCCCATGCCATCGTCTACCGCCGCGAGGGGCAGAGCCAGTTGATCGAACTGGCCAATCCCGTCATGCCCGATATCGTGGTGACCGCCGACACGCGGCAGCGCGACGTCACCACTTTGCTGATGGGTGCGCTCGATACCCTGCTGGCGCCGCCAGGGCGCACCTTGCGCATCGTGGGCGAAGGCGATCTTGACGAGACCCTCGTCGAACTGCTCATGCCCGAGCGTCCCCTGCGTCAGGATATGTTCGATTATTCCCGCCAGATCGGCGTCGTGTCGCTCGCCATCGCGGCAGCGACCGCGCTCGCTCTTTACCTGCTCGCCAGCTATCTTTTCATCCACCCGGTGCGGCGGCTGACACAGAATATGCTGGCCTTCCGTCAGGCCCCCGAAAATGGCAGCCTGATCATCACGCCGTCGCCGCGACGCGACGAAATCGGCATTGTCGAACGCGAATTGGCCGCCATGGAGCAGGATATCTTCTCCATGTTGCGCCAGCGCCGCCATCTGGCCGACCTGGGGCTCGCCGTCGCCAAGATCAATCATGACCTGCGCAATACCCTCACGTCGGCGCAATTGCTCTCCGATCAGGTGGCGACACTCGACGACCCCAAGGTGCAGCGGCTGGCACCGAGACTGGTGACCACGCTGGACAGGGCCATCGGCTTTGCCCAGTCAGTGCTCGATTATGGTCGCGAGACCGCCGCTCCTCCTGTGCTCGCGCCGGTCGGTATCAAGGCATTGCTTGACGACGCCGCCTTCGATGCCCGTCTTTCCGGTCACCCGTCCATCGGCTTTGGCAATGAGGCCCCCGAGACGCTGGTGCTAAACGTCGATGCTGCCCAGTTCGGTCGCGTCCTGCTTAACCTGCTCAAGAATGCCCGCGAGGCTCTTGAAGCGGCCGGAAGCGCCATCGACGAGCCCAGGGTGACGGTCAGCGTCGAGGAGAGCGGCGAGGCCACGACCATAAGTGTGGCCGACAACGGACCCGGCTTGCCACCCCGTGCCCGCGATAATCTCTTCGTTGCCTTCGAGGGCTCCGCCCGGGCCGGCGGCACCGGTCTAGGCCTCGCCATCGCCCGCGAAATCACCGAGGCTCACGGTGGGCGTCTTGTGTTTATCGATCAGCCCCAGGGCACCCGTTTCGATATCATCCTACCTGCCGGTCTGCGCGTGGCCGGTTAGCGGACCGGCTTTTCCCGCCCTCTGCCTGGTCACGACGAAAAACTGTCATCTGCGCGCTTGCCAATGCCAGATCGGCCATGTATGGGTTGCGCCGCTTCAGGCGGAAGAGCCCTTGTGCCACCACCTGAACCGCCGTTGACTCGGCAGTGCGCGCCCTTAGCTCAGCTGGATAGAGCACCAGACTACGAATCTGGGGGTCAGGAGTTCGAATCTCTTAGGGCGCGCCAATTTCACCTTTAGTCCTGTCGATCGGCTATGGCTGCTTCATAGGCAGCCCGCAGCTTGGCGAAGACCGATTCTTGCGGTGCCGGCATACCAAGGTGGAGGTGGCGGAGTTCGACCATGAACGCAGACCACAATTTCGGGCCGCCGTCCTCGAGGATTTTGGCGCGGACCGAGAGCTCTTTCGACGGCTGTGTGTGGCGCAAGCCCCAACCGCCTATCTGAGCCAGCAAGGGCACCAGATCGATGGATGCTTCGGTCAGGCTGTAGATGACCTTCTGCTTATGGCTTGGGTCGTCGCGGCGGGATACCAATCCGGCTGCCTCCAGCCGCGCCAGCCGGTCGGCCAGAATGTTGGAGGCTATTCCCTCTTCCGACTGCGTCAGCAATTCGCGAAAGTGACGGCGATTGCCGAACATCAGGTCGCGGATAACGATCAGGCTCCAGCGATCCCCCAATGTCTCAAGCGTCAGATTGATCGGGCAGCCCGAGCGGGGGGTGTTCATGCCAAGTCCAAAAAACCGGTTGCGATACGAAATCAGTCAATCTAGCCTGGAGCGATTGCATAGCGCAACCAGTACCAGATGTCGCGTCCGAGGAGGGACATGAATATGGCCAAGCTTGTGTTTGGAATGAACCAGTCCCTCGACGGCTACGTGGACCATATGGAGTTTGCGCCGGACCTGGAGCTCTTCCGGCACTTCACCAGGGAAGCCGAAGGGCAGGCGGGCAGTCTCTATGGTCGCAAGATCTACGAGATCATGAGCTACTGGGACGACGATCATGCCGAGTGGGATGCCGATAGACGCGCCTTCGCGGCAGCGTGGCGGAAGCAGCCGAAATGGGTCGTCTCACGCACGTTGAAGTCGGTCGGCGCTAACGCCAGCCTTATCGAAGGTGACCTTGAGGGGGCTATTCGCGCGCTCAAGGTCGAGCATGACGGCGAGATCGAGGTCGCCGGCCCTGACCTGGCGCGTAGCCTCACCGAACTTGGCCTTATCGACGAGTATCGCATCTACCTGCACCCCGTCGTGCTTGGTCGTGGCACGCCATACTTCGGCGGGCCCCGGCCACCGCTCCGCCTCGTGAGCCACGACCGGATCGGCAATGCGATCCGGCTTACCTACGTTCCCGCCTAGCCTCGGCGGACGCGTCATCGGCGGGCCGGCGCTCCCCGCCGATTGGGTGATAGCAATACGCGAGCGGATGCTGCGCCTGCCCCAGACGTCCGGCCCACCCATAGGCGTTCACACTTCGCAACCCGATCGACGCGCTGCTTAGAACGCTTTTCTAAAGCCGCCCTGCTGTTGACCGTTTCGCTCGGGCCCGGTCTTGTCGATCGGGGGAGGGACGACGTCACCATGGGCAATCCGCGCAATTCTAGCCTCGACCCGCCCAACCGATGCCTCGACTTGCTCGATGAACTCTGGGATGTAGTCGCCAACGACCAACACCTTGGTGCGCTCACGGTGGACCACTCTCCACGAGGTTTCTGCTTTCCCTCGCGGCGCCAATCGTGGTTCTGCCGACCGAGCGCATTCTGAAACAGCATCCGCTGGCCAAAGGTAGCGTCGACGACTGGCATGTGGACCGAGACCTGGCCGATCGCATCAGGTTGGACTTCACACTCGCCCGCTCCTCGAGGTGTGCCCGTTCTTCTCCAAAGAGGACGGGTGGTCATATGTCGGCTACGACAGCCATCACAATTTTGCTTGAGGTCTTCCTGACGAGGTTGCCACTGGACTAAACGAACAGGCGGCTCAGAACGCCGCGGCAATCTCTCGGCGATGACCGCTATACTCGCACTGCGGAACTCGCTGGCTCACGGCTCCGTCGCCTACCTGGATCAAGATGGCTTCGGGCTCCATGGCAATAGAGCCGAAAAGCTCGCTTTGATAAGTGAGCGCCGAGATCAAACCGGTGAGGTCGTCGGCTACCACAGCCTTGACGGACAAACACCCTACGGCAAGGTGCCCGCCGAGGTCGCTCATCATGCCAAGGCCGCCGGCTTGCCGGTGATCGCGCTGGCCGGGACCATCGGCAAGGGCGTCACCGCCAATTTCGACCATGGCATCGACGCCTTTGCCCCCATCCTCGCGCGACCCTGTAGTCTTGAGGAGGCCGTCGAGAATGCCCAAAAGCTGCTCACTCACGCCGCCGAAGACGCCGCCCGCATGATCAATGTCGGCATCCGCCTCGGTACGCCGAGACCGGCAGGTGAGGCGCCTTTGCCGCACGTCTCCGCGGGGTGACAAAGCGTGGCCGGTCCACGCGACACCTAGGCGTCGCTGGGCGCCCCCGCCAGAAACTGAAACGCAATGGTTGCATAGGGCAGGATCGCGTCCACCGGCGCCAGCCGTTCGGCGGAGTAGTAGCCGGCCTCGTGCAGCAGGTTGAATGCACCGATCGCCTTGCCGGCGACGACCACCGGGATATTGGCGCTGGATTCGCAGCCCAGCGATTGGATCAGGCGCCAGTCGAAGAAGATCTCGGCAACCTCTTCGATGGTGAGCGCGGCATAGACCATGTGCTGCTTGAGCACGATATCGGTCCACTTGCTGTCTGGGATCGGCTTGATCCCTGCGAGTGGATAGGCATCGAGATTGTCGGAATAGACACGACTCATCTCTCCGCGGTCCATGTCGAACAGCGATGCGGTGAGCAGTTTCGTGCCGATATCGGTGCGGATCATCGCCGCGACCGCATGCATCAGCTCCGCGCCGGTGACGTCCGCGCGGCGCACCTGGCGCATGAAGTCGTCTCTGAGGACAGGGGCAACCATCCCGCGCTAGGCCCAGTATTTCGCCAGCGTCGCCGGCGTATGCATGTTGCCGTAGAGATAGTGCCAGAACTCGGAGCGCCGCTCCTTCGGCACGGTTTTCCAGACCTGGTGCACCGCTATGTCGCCACCGTAATAGGCATAGACGAAGGGCGCCCGCAGGTTGTGGCTGAGGAAGGCGAGGCGCGAGCGTGCCGCCACTGGATCCTGCAGGGCCTTGTCGGCCATGACCGGAACGATCTCATCGAGGGTCATGCCCCGTGCGTGCATCATCCAGGCGGCATTGCAGCGCATGGCGCTGCGCAGGCGCTGCAATGCAACGCCCAGCTCGTCCTCGGGGCCATCGACCCAATCAAGGAAGAACATGCCATTGTCGGCGATGCCCTCGAATAGTGCGCTGCTCGCCGAACTCGTCACCACCTGCGCGCCGTCGAGCGGCATCTTGCCCTCGGCGACATAGCGTTCGCGCAGGTTCATGTGCACCAGATGCCCTGGGAACACTTCATGCGTCGCCAGATGCTTGAGGGAGAAGCGCGTGTAAGGAAAATCGAGGTTCAGGAGCACCTTCCGTGTCGGGTAATCGCAATAGGCCGAGAACGGCACGGCCGTGACGCCCTCGGGCTCCATCCATTCATGCGACATGGGATACATGGTCGCCGTCACCCGCTCGCGGCCCTCAAGGATCAGCGCCTTGAGTTCGGCGAGAACGGCTTCCTTGGGCACGCGCGCCTGGGCTTCCCAGCGATTGAAATCTTCGGCGAGGCTGCCTCCGGTATAGCCAAGTTCATCGAGCTTCTCGCGGATGATCTGGCGGTAGCCTTCCAGCTCGCTATCCGGCACGAGCTGGGTCGTCACCCGGATTTGCCGGGCGACTCGCTCGGCAAAGCTGATCGGCTTTTCCTCGAACGTGGTCACCAGCGCCAGCAGCGAGTCGATCATCTCGGCGACGTAGTCACCACGCAACTCGGATTCTGCCTCGGCGGCATTCCGCGCCGCCAGCGCTTCGAGCCGTGCACGGGCTTCGGCATAGTCGCGCAGCCTGATCGGCTCGACCTCGGCCATGGCGACTGGAATCAGGCCCTCCTTGTCCAGAAAGCCGTCGCTGCGGGGCGTGCTGCGGTAGAGCGCGTCGATACCGGCCGTCAGGCCTGCCAGTTCATTGCCAATCAGCATGGCCAAAACTCCTATTGGTGGCCGGCGACCGGCTTGGGTTCATATGGCGCCTCCATCAGCGCCACGTCCTCGGCGCTCAGCTTCACATCGAGCGCGGCGACGGCATCATCGAACTGATGCAGCTTGGAAATGCCCACGATCGGGGCGGTGATGCCGGGACGGGTGGCGACCCAGGCATAGGCGATCTGCGCCGGCGGCCGTCCATGACGCTCCGCGACCTGGCGCACGGCAGCGACCACGGCGTCGTCCTGCGCCTTGGAGCGATCGTAGAGCGCACTGGCGGTCTTGTCGGTCTGCGAGCGGGTGGTGGCTTCGGCAGCGTCGCCGCTGCGACCAGCCAGGCGACCGCGGGCGAGAGGGCTCCACGGGATCACGCCAATGCCTTCCTCGCGGCAGAGCGGCAACATTTCACGCTCTTCCTCGCGATAGATCAGGTTGTAGTGCGGCTGCATCGACACAAACGGCGCCCAGCCATTGGCGCGCTGCATGCCGAGCGCCTTCATGAACTGCCAGGCATGCATCGAGGAGGCGCCGAGATAGCGTACCTTGCCGGCCCGAACCACGTCGTTGAGCGCATCCAGTGTCTCTTCCAGCGGCGTTTCATAGTCGAAGCGATGCAACTGGTAGAGGTCGATATAGTCGGTGCCCAGGCGCTTAAGGCTGCCGTCGACTGCCTCGAAGATATGCTTGCGCGACAGGCCCCGGTCGTTGGGGTCCGCGCTCATCGGATTGTAGAGCTTGGTGGCGAGCACCAGCTTGTGGCGTGGCAGCGGCGACAGCACGCGCGCCACGACTTCTTCGCTGGCACCTAGCGAGTACATGTCCGCCAGGTCGAAGAAATTGATGCCGAGATCGACCGCCTTTTCGATGATGGGGCGAGACGCCTCTTCATCGAGCACCCACGGCGCCCATTTGGACGAACCGAAGGTCATGCACCCGAGCGCCAGCCGCGAGATTTTGAGGCCGGTACGACCGAGATTGATATAGTCCATTAGAACACCTTCGAGAAATTTCGCCAAAGCCTCGGCGGCCAGATTTTACGGTGATTTGCTCGATATCGGCCGTCATGGAAACCGTATCAGGCTGATTTAGCTGCATTTCTGCACACATTTGCAGCGAATGCAAACAGTGTACAAAAAAACCTCATACCCTATTGCGCTCAAAAAATCTGCTGTTACGGTTGAGGTGTACTGACATGGTAGAACACACACATGTTCCCGATTGACGCTTCCAGCATCGACAAGTCGCTGCCCGTTCCGGTGGGCACGCAACTACATGGGCTGCTGAGCTACACGCTGGCATTTGGCGATCTGCCCTATGGCACCAAGCTGCAGTCGGTACGGCAATTGGCGGCCGAGCTCGGCATCGCGCCGATGACGGTCAGCCAGGTCTATCAGCAGCTCCGCGACGAGGGGCTGATCGAAATGCGCCAGGGACTGGGGGCCTTTATCGCCCGCGAACGCCACAGCGCCGGCGATCAGGACCAGCCGATCAATGCTCTGCGCGGCGATATCGAAAAGGTCATTGGCAAGGCCGAGGCCCTGGGCGTCTCGACCATGGCGCTGGTGTCCATGATCAACGCCCAAGCGCAGTTGCGCCGTCCCAGCGTCGGGCTGACCATCGTCTTCGTCTGTATCTTCGAGGGCCCGGGCCGCGACTATGTCGAGCAAATACGTCCCGCGCTGGGCGCCAATGACAGCATCACGCTGGTGACGCTGGAAAGCCTGCGCGCCGCCGGTCCGCAGCGCAATGCCTGCCTCGCCGCCGATGTCGTGCTGACCTTCATGCATCGCGAGGCCGAGGTGCGGGCGCTGGTGGGCACCGACAATGTGCTTGGCCTGCGCTTCATTCCATCCCAACGCACGCGGCAGAATCTGGCCGGACTCGATCCGCGCATGCGGGTGGCAGCTGTGACGCACTTCCAGGAATACATCGCCATCATGCGCCCCAGCGTGCGTGAATTTGCCCCCCATGTTGCCGACGTCCGCGTCACCTGGTCGACCTCCCCGGACCTCAGGGAGGTCATCGGCGGATGCGACGTGGTGATCTACGCCTCCGGCGCCGATCACATCGCCGATCTGGTGCGGGGCAATGTGCAGTGTTTCGAATACCGCCACGCCCCCGATCCGGGTGCGCTGGATACGACCTTGGTGCCGCATCTGACCGCATTGCGGCAGCGGCGCATCACGCAGGAGCCCGGCGCAGAGGGGTCTGTCGCCGAGGGAATGACAGGCGCGGCGATCCAGCCGAGTGCCGAGCAAGTTTAAGCAAGGGAACAGCCAATGAAGAACTTTCTGTTGACCACCAGCGCCATCGTGGCGCTGAGTCTGATGCCATCAATGACCATGGCCCAGGACACCCAGGCCATCGTGGTCGGCGCCGACGTCGATGCCGGCACGCTTGACCCGCGCCTGACCCGCGATACCACGGCGTCGCGTACGGCCGACCTGATCTATTCGGGTCTCGTCCATATCACCCCGGCGCTGGAAGCGGTTCCGGACCTGGCCGAGAGCTGGGAAAATCCCGATCCGACCACCTTCATCTTCAAGCTGCGCGAAGGCCTGACCTTTTCGGATGGCTCGCCGCTGACCGCCGATGACGTGGTCTTCACCTTCACCACCCTGGTCAATCCGGACTTCAACGCCCCGGCCCGCGCGCTTTACACGCCGATCGCTTCCGTCGAAGCCGTCGACCCGCAGACCGTCAAGTTCACCCTGAACGCTCCCTACGCGCCGCTGTTGAGCTACCTCGATATCGGCATCGTCTCCAAGGCCTTGGTCGAGGGGGGCGCCGATATCGCCCTCAATCCGGTCGGTGCCGGTCCGATGAAGATGGTGTCGTGGAACCGCGGCAGCGAAATCGTACTTGAGGCCAACGATACCTATTGGCGCGGCGCCCCCGAGGTCGATCAGGTCACGATCAAGATCATCGGCGACAATTCTGCCCGGGCCCAGGCCTTCGAAGCCGGCGACCTGGATATTATCCAGTCCCCATTGTCGCCGCAGGACATCGAGCGTCTCAAGGCAGACGACCGTTTCGGTAACGCCATCATGGCGGGCCTCGGCGTCAATTACCTGAACTTCAATACCAAGGACCCGCTGCTGGCCGATCCCAAGATGCGGCAGGCCTTCGCCATGCTGGTGGACCAGGACACCATCGTCAACGACATCTATCAGGGCGTTGACCAGGTCGCCCACTCGATCATCCTGCCCTCGTCCTGGGCCTTCTCTGACGCGATCTCGCAGCCGACCTTCGACATCGAAGGCGCCGTCGCCCTGTTCAACGAACTGGGCTGGAGCGACAGCAATGCCGACGGCATCCTCGACAAGGATGGCGCCGATCTGGCCGTGACCCTGTCGACCCACAGCGAAGATCCCAACCGCGTGCAGAGCGTCGAGTACTTGCAGGCGATCTTCGAATCTGCCGGCGTCAAGGCGACGGCGCAGATCACCGACTGGCCGTCATTCTCGACCAACTACGTGCAGAAGAGCATGCACCAGATCGCATTGCTCGGCTGGCTCAACATCGTCGATCCTGACCGCCTGATGTTCGCCCAGTTCACCACGGGCGGCCCGACCAACTGGGGTGGGTATTCCAATCCCGAAGTCGATGCGCTGCTGCAGGAAGGCCGTTCGACCCTCGACGTGGCGGCCCGCACCACTGCCTACCAGAACGCCGCGACCATTCTGGCCGAAGAGCTGCCCTATTACGTCATCTCAGCCCAGGGCTATCAGATGTTCTACGCCAAGGATCTTCCAGTGGAAGTCCAGGCCACCCCGCGCGGTAATCTCCGCGGCGTCATCGGCTTTACCGACTGACCGTCAACTTGCCGGTCGGCGCTTTGCGCCGGCCGGTCTTTCGACACTTCCAGGACATCGCCATGAGTTTCTCGCAGCGCCTCAGCGCCGACTATTATGCCTCGGTCCACCGCGACATCCGCGCCCGCATGGCCGAAACCGGCATCGACGTGCTGCTGCTCGATAGCAATGATGACGTTATCTACACGACCGGCTTTTCTCACTACACCACCGAACGTCCGGTGGTCTTCGCCCTGACCCAGACGGATGCCTTTCTGCTGGTTCCTGAGCTCGAGCGTCATCACGCGCTGGAGCAGAAGGTTGCGGCCGAGCTGGTGGTCTATTTCGAGTTTCCCGGCCGCGACCGCCCCTTCTCGGTATTGGCGCGGACCCTCGGCAACATAACCGGCGTCATCGGCCATTCCCCCGGCATTTCCTTTGGCCGCGTGCCCCAGATTGCCGCTGCCTTCCCCAATGCCCGCGTGCAGCCATCCGGCATTGTCGGCCATATGCGCCTTACAAAACGTCCCGAAGAGCTGGTGCTGCAGCGCGAGGCGGCCCGTATCTCCGATTCCATGGTCAGCGCCGGCGTCGCCTTGATCGGCGAGGCCCTGCGCACCGGCAGCCTGATGCCGACTGAAATCGAGATCGAATCCCACATCATCCGCCACGCGCTCGACACCATGTATCGCGAGCATGACGATATCATGCTGGTGCAGGGCACTGCCGGTGGGCTGGTCTATTCCGGCGAGCGCTCGGCCTTTCCCCATGGCATGCCATCAGGCCACCGTCCACAGCGCGGCGAGAGCATGATCCTGTCGCTGGGGTGCCGTGTCGGCGGCCGCGCCGCCGAAAGCGAGCGCACCTTCATTCTGGGCGAACCCAGCAAGGAACAGGAAAAGTTCTACAACATCGCGCAAGAGGCCCAGGCCATCGGCACTGCGGGCCTCATCGCCGGCGCCACCTGCGCCTCGGCCGATGATCGCGCGCTGGCCTTCATCCGCGATGCCGGCATGGGCCAGTACTGTCTGCACCGCGTCGGCCACGGCATGGGCGTCATGTTCCATGAGCCGCCCTGGGTCGAAGGGGGCGACGACACGATTCTCCTATCCGGCATGGTCTGCTCGTCCGAACCCGCGCTCTACGTGCCCGGCCTGGGCGGTTTCCGCCTCGCCGATACCGTGCTGGTCACCGATGCCGGTCCCGACAGCATGACCAAGTTCCCGCGCAAGCTCGAAGAGATTGTCATTGCCTGACCTCCACCTGCATAGAAAGGAGCCGACGCCATGATAGCCTACATCGCCCGCCGGCTTCTGCTGCTCATCCCCATGGCCATCGGCATGGTCGTCGTCACCTTCGGCCTGCTGCTGCTGATCCCGGGCGACCCGGCCTCGGTACTGCTCGGCCAGGACGCTACGCCCGAGGCCATCGCCAATTTGCGTGATGCGCTGGGCCTCAACGATCCCTGGTACATCCGGCTTTGGGACTATTTCGCCGCACTGCTGCAGGGCGATATGGGCCGCTCGATCTTCCAGAACCAGCCGGTCTCCGAGATCATTCTCGGCCGCCTCGGCGCCACCATCGAACTGGCCGTCGTGGCGCTGTTGCTCGCGACGATCATCGGCCTGACGCTCGGCGTCATTGCCGCCATTCGCCAGGGCTCGTGGATCGACACCGTCACCATGCTCTTTGCCCAGCTCGGAGTGTCCATGCCGGTCTATTGGCTGGGCTTGCTGCTGATGCTGCTATTCGCGGTGCAGCTGGGCTGGCTGCCGTCGATTGGCCGCGGCGTCCCATTGCATGAAGCGCTGCTGGCCGCGGTCACCGGCCGACCCGGCGTGCTCTGGGATTCCCTGACGCATATCGCGCTGCCGGCTTTGGCCCTGGCCGCCAATTCGGCCGCTATCATCTCGCGCCTGGTGCGTGCCTCCATGCTCGAAGTGCTGCGCGAGGACTTCGTGCGCACCGCCTATGCCAAGGGCTTGCGCAAAGGTCGGGTCGTCGTCCGCCACGCTTTGCGCAATGCGCTGTTGCCGGTGCTGAGCGTCATCGGGCTGCGCTTCGGAGCCCTCTTGGGCGGCGCTGTCATCACCGAATCCATCTTCGCCTGGCCTGGCCTCGGCCAACTCACCATCGCCGCCATCTCGCAGCGCGACCTGCCGCTTATCCAGGGCATCGTGCTGACCTTCGCCATCGTCTTTGCGCTGGTCAATCTGGTGGTCGACCTCCTCTATGCCGCGGTCGATCCGCGCATCCGGCTCGGATGATGTCCATGCGTTTGCCCAAGGCCCTGCAGAATACCTCCCTCGTCGTCGGGCTGGTCATCTCCCTCGCCATCATTCTCTGCGCCATCTTCGCGCCCTATGTGGCGACCCACGGCGTAGAACAGATGGACATGCGCAATCGCTTTGCCGGTCCGACGGTGGAACATCTGTTGGGCACCGACAATTTCGGCCGCGACCTGTGGTCCCGCCTGGTCTTCGGCGCCCGCATCTCGCTGACCATCGCCATCATCTCTGTGGTCTGCTCAGCCGTCATCGGCACCGTGGTCGGCCTTGTTGCCGGCTATTTCGGCGGCTGGGTCGATCAGGTCCTGATGCGGATCACCGATATCTTCCTCGGCTTCCCGGCCATCGTGCTGGCGCTGGCCATCGTCGCAGTGCTCGGCCCCGGCGTGCTCAACGTGTCCTTCGCCATTATTGTGGTGGCCTGGACCGAATACGCGCGCGTGGTCCGTTCGACCACATTGGTGCTGCGCGAGCAGAACTATGTGCAGGCGGCGCGCGCCCTCGGCGCCAGCCCGGCCCGCATCATCTTCAAGGAAGTGCTGCCCAACGCGCTGGGCCCGATCATCGTCTTGGCCTCGCTCGGCCTGGGTACAGCCATCATCTCGGAATCGGCGCTGAGCTTCCTGGGCTTCGGCCTGCCGCCGCCGACCCCCACCTGGGGCTGGACGCTGGCCTACGGCACCAAGTTCATGCGCGACGCGCCGTGGCTCTCCATCATCGCCGGGGCGACCATCATGGTCACCGTGCTCGGCTTCAACCTCCTGGGCGATGGCCTCAGGGACGTACTCGATCCACGCCAGCTCTCGCGCGGCGGGGCAAAGGCCGGCAAGGCCAAATAACTAGGGAATATTGCAATGGTAAAGTCCATCAACCAGCTTCGTCCGAAGTTCACCACCAATGCCGATGGCAGCGATGGCGTCCTGTTTATCCATGAGCTGGTGGGCGAGGAAGATGGCCCCACGATCGGCATTTCGGCCTCGATCCATGGCAACGAAAATACCGGCTCGCAGGCCATTCTCGAGCTGTTCCATATCCTCAAGGACATGCCGCTCAAGGGCCGCATCCTGCTGCTGCCGGTCGCCAATCCGCAGGCCTTCGCGGTCAATGAGCGCTTCAACACCATCGACAAGGTCGATCTGAACCGCCAGTTCCCCGGCAGCCCGCGTGGTACCTATAGCCAGCAACTCGCCCATGCCCTGACCGAGCAATATTTCAACGTCATCGACATCCATATCGACCTGCATAGCGGCACCGACCGGCCGACCGTCGACTATGTCTACATCTGGAACGACGAGCCGCTGTCCCGCGCCTTCGGTTCGACGGTGCTCTACCGCCCGGTCGAGAACAAGCAGGGCACCGTTTTCGGCGGCACCACCAAGTCGGTAACGATCGACAAGCGCAACATTCCGGTCGTCGTGGTCGAACTCGGCGGGGGCATCGTCGACCAGCGGCCCTATATCAAGCGCACCGTCGACGGCATGCTCAACATGCTGCGCTCCAAAGGCGTCATCCCCGGCGACGTCGTGCCCAATCCCAAGCAGATTGTCGTCAACGAACTGGCCGGCATCCGCCCGGCCCAGGGCGGTTGGATCGAAACCCTGGCCCCGGCCAATGGTGAGGTCATCAAGGGCGACCAGCTGCTCGGCCGCGTTGTCAGCCCCTACAATTTCGAAGTGCTCGAAGAGATCAAGACCCCGTTCGCCAACGGCGTGATGATCATGCAGCACCTCACCCGCAACCTCGTTCAGAGCGGCGACTACGCATACATGGTCGGCAATCTCGAAGGCGCGACCGACTAAGCAAGGATCGGCATCGCCGCATGGCCGGCGCTGCCCTAGGCAAGGAAACGACGACGATGAGTGTCCTCCCGCACGCCGACCAGGCGCCCGTTCTCCAGGTCACCGATCTCGATATCGAGATCCGTGGCGCGAACGGCTCATTCGCCGTCGTTTCCGACATGAACCTGACGGTGCGGGCCGGGGAAACCCTCTGCATCGTTGGGGAAAGCGGCTGCGGTAAATCGATGACTGCCCTGTCATTGCTGCGGCTGCTGCCGGAGGCCGCCCAAGTAGCCTCCGGCAAGATTCTGATCGACGGCGTGGATTTCCTCGGCATGGACCAGCGCCAGGTCGAGGATTTCCGCGGCGAGCAGATCGCCATGATCTTCCAGGAACCACTGACGGCGCTCAATCCCGTCCTCAAGATCGGCGAGCAGATTGCCGAGGCCGTGCGCCAGCACCGCAAGTGCGGTCGGCGGCAAGCACATGAGCGCGCCATCGAAGCGCTGCAACTGGTGCAGATGCCCGATCCCGAACGTCGGGCCGGGCAGTATCCGCACGAGCTGTCGGGCGGCATGCGCCAGCGCGCCATGATCGCGCTGGCGCTGGCCTGTGATCCCAAGATCATCATTGCCGACGAGCCCACCACGGCGCTCGACGTCACCATCCAGGCTCAGATCCTGGGCCTGATCTCGGACCTGCAGAAGCGCCTCGGCACTGCGCAAATCCTCATCACCCATGACCTTGGCGTCGTCTCGGAAGTCGCCGACCGCGTTATCGTCATGTATGCCGGCCGCCGCGTCGAAGAGGCGAACATCTTCGATCTCTTCGATCGACCCTTCCACCCCTATACGATCGGGCTCATGGGCGCGGTGCCGCGCCCCGGCGCTTCCAGCGAGGCAGGTGATCGCCTGTCCGATATTTCGGGCACGGTGCCCCCGCTCTGGGATTTGCCCAAAGGCTGCGCCTTTGCCCCGCGCTGCCCCAATGCCTCGGCCCGTTGCCTAGAGGAACGCCCGCCATTCGAAGAAAAACGACCCGGCCACTGGGCCGCCTGCTGGGAGCATGATGATGCAGCCTGATAATGCACCGCTCCTCAGCGTCGAAAATCTCGAAGTTCACTTTCCCATTCGGGCCGGCGTGCTCCAGCGCCAGGTCGGCGCGGTCAAGGCCGTTGATGGCGTAAGCTTCACCCTAGGGCGCGGCGAAACCCTGAGCCTTGTTGGCGAAAGCGGCTGCGGCAAATCCACGACCGGCCTTGCGCTGATGGGACTGGTCAAGCCGACCGGCGGTCAGGTCAATTTCGACGGCCAGGCGATCCGCGGCTTTGGGCGCGCTCAGCTCAAGAGCTACCGCCGCCGCATGCAGATCGTGTTCCAGGACCCGTTCTCGTCGCTCAATCCGCGCCAGCGCGTGCGCGACATCATCCGCGCACCGCTCGATATCCATAAGGTCGGCACCATGGCCGAGCGGAAGGATCGTGTCGCCGAGCTGATGGAGCGCGTCGGCCTGCGGCCCGATCAGGCCGAGAACTTCCCGCACCAATTCTCCGGTGGTCAGCGCCAGCGCATCGGCATTGCCCGCGCCCTGGCGCTCAAGCCCGACGTCATCGTCTGCGACGAGCCGGTTTCGGCCCTCGACGTCTCGGTGCAGGCGCAGATCCTCAACCTGCTAAGTGACCTGCAACGCGATCTCGGCGTTTCCTATCTGGCCGTCTCGCACGATCTGGGCGTGGTCGAATACATCTCGCACCGCGTCGCCGTCATGTATCTGGGCCGCATCGTCGAAATCGCGCCCAAGGCCAAGCTCTTCGCCAATCCGACCCATCCCTATACTGAACTGCTGATGCGCTCGGCCCCTTCGCTCGATCCGCGCAATCGCCACCAGTTCAGCGCCAGCAACGACGACATCCCGAGCGCGACCAGGAAGCCCTCGGGCTGTGCCTTCCACACCCGCTGCCCGCTCGCCACGGATCTGTGCAAGCGCGTCGATCCCGAGCTGACCGCGCGCGACGACGGCCGCCTCGTCGCCTGCCACCACAAATAGGACCAAGCATGACGTCGAGCTATCTCTTCACCGGTGGGCGCGTTCTCGATGCGAACGAAGGCGCTCTCTATGACGGCCTCGATGTGCTGGTCACCGGTGATCGCATCGTTGCCGTCGGCAACTCGGTCGTGGCGCCATCCGACACGGTCGAGATCGCCCTTGGCGGCCGCACCCTGATGCCGGGCCTCATCGACTGCCACGTTCATGTCGTCGCCGAGACGCTCGACCTCTGGTCCAACATGACGGCCCCGTCGTCGCTGGCCGCCCTGCGTTCGGCCCGTGTGATGAACGAGGCGCTGCTACGGGGCTTCACCACTTTGCGCGATCTGGGCGGCGCCGATTACGGCCTGGTTCGGGCCGTCAACGAGGGCGTCATTGCCGGACCGCGCCTCGTCATCTGCGGCAGGGGGCTGACCACGACAGGCGGCCATGCCGATCTGCGCACCCGGACCGATGACCGCCCGGGCATATTCTCCGATCGCCTCGGTTCGATGGGCCTCATCGTCGATGGTGTCGACAATGTGCGTGCTGCCTGTCGCACCATGATCAAGGAGGGCGCCAACTTCATCAAGGTCATGGCCAATGGCGGCGTATCCTCGCCCAACGACCCGATCCATTCCATCCAGTACTCGCGCGATGAAATCCTCGCCATGGTCGAGGAAGCCGATAATGCGGGGCTCTATGTCTCGGCCCACGTCTATACCGATCGCGCCATTGGCCGCTGCGTCGAACTCGGCGTGCATTCGCTCGAGCACTGCAACCTCATTGAGCCAGAAACCGCTCGTGCCGCTGCTGCCAAGGGCTGTATCGCCGTGCCCACCTTGGTCGCTTACGATGCCCTCGCCATCGAAGGCGAAGCCCTCGGTCTCGGCGCCGCCGAATTTGCCAAGATCGAAACCGTCCGCAGCGGCGGTCTGCGCTCGCTCGAAATCATGCGCGATGCCGGCCTGCCCATGGCTTTCGGCTCCGACCTGCTGGGCCAATTGCGCAAGTATCACTGCATGGAGTTCGAGCTTCTCGCCAAGGTGCTAACCCCGCCTGAGATCATCCGCTCCGCCACCACGATCGGTGCCCTGCTGTGCCGGCTGGAGGGTGAGGCCGGCGTTATCGCTACCGGCGCTTCCGCTGACCTTTTGGTTGTCGACGGCGATCCGCTGAGCGACATTTCCCTGTTGCAGGGCGACGGCGCTCATATGTCGGCGATCATGACCCGCGGTCAGTTCGCCAAGAACCGGTTGAACTGATCCTGCCAAGCCGCAAGATGGCTCAACGCCACGTTCCCTTGTGAGTCGCGATGCTATTCGGGCTGTTCGTCCTGTTGGCCTGCCAGCTTGCCGGTGAGGTGATTGCCCGTGGGCTGGGACTGCCCATTCCGGGCCCGGTCATCGGCATCGTCCTGCTTTTCGCGCTGCTCACTATCCACGGCCGGATGAAACAGGCCGAAAAGGCCGAGCAGGGCGACGTCGCCAAGGCAGCCGATGGTCTCCTCGCCAATCTGGGCCTGGTCTTCGTCCCCGCCGGCGTCGGCATTTCGCAGCACTACCAGCTCATTTTCGACAATGGCATTGCCCTTATCGCGGCGCTCGTTGTCTCGACGGCGCTGACGCTGATCGTCACCGTGCTCGTGTTCCGGGCCGTTAGCCGCCTCGTCACGCGGGAGGAGAACCCGTCATGACCGGCTCTCCCGCCTTCGACCTCTGGGTCTATCTCGCCGCTAGTCCGCTGCTGTGGCTGACGCTCACCATCGGCGTCTTCCTGGCGGCCCAATACCTCGCCAGGCTCAGCGGCTTTCACACGCTGGTCAATCCGGTGCTCATCACCATTGTGCTGATCGTCCTGGTCCTGCAACTGACCGGCACCAGCTACAATACCTATTTCGATGGCGCCCAGTTCATCCATTTCATCCTCGGGCCGGCGACTGTGGCGTTGGCCGTGCCGCTCTACCGCAGCCGCAAGCTGGTCCGAGCCTCGGCGCTGCCAATCCTGGCCGCACTCGCGGTTGGCGCGCCCTTCGCCATGCTCTCGGCCACCGGCATTGCCCTGCTGCTGGGCGCGGCGCAGCAGATTGTCCTGGCGCTGGTGCCGAAATCGGTCACGGCAGGCATTGCCGTCGGTATTGCTGGCGAGATCGGCGGTGAACCGGCACTGACAGCCGTGCTCGTCATCTCCACCGGCATTCTGGGCGCTATCATCGTCACCCCGCTGATGAACGCGCTGAGGATTACCGACTATGCCGCACGTGGCTTCGCTGCCGGCCTCACCTCGCACGGCATCGGCACTGCCCGAGCCTTTCAGGTGAACTCGGTCGCCGGCACCTTCGCCGGCCTGGCCATGGCCCTCAATGGCCTTGCGACCGCGTTCCTCGCACCACTGATCTTCCGCACGCTGTTCGGTGCCTAGGCACTCGGCTTGTCGTTGATGATGCGGGCGCGAATGCGCATGGAGATCGCATCGATCACCGCCACGGTGACCAGGATCATCAGGATGATGAAGGCCGCCTCGTGCCAGTTGTTGATGCGAATGCGATCCGACAATTGCAGCCCGATGCCACCCGCACCGACAATACCCAGAATGGTGGCCGAGCGGACATTGGACTCGAAGAAATAGAGCACATGGCTGATCATGACCGGCAGCACTTGCGGGAACACGCCTAGCCGAACCGCATGCGTATCGCTGCCACCCGCGGCGCGCACGCCGTCCACCGATTTCCGATCGACATTCTCGATCGCCTCGGCAAACAGCTTGCCGAACACCATGACGTCGCCAACCGCGATAGCCAGCACGCCCGCGAATGGCCCCATGCCGACCGCCGACACGAAGATCAGCGCCCAGACCAGCCCGTCAATGCCACGAAAGCCATCGAAGACGCGGCGCAGGCTGAAATGGAACAGCCAATTGGGCACGATATTCTTGGCGCCCAGGAACCCGAGCGGCAGGGCAATCACCGCGGCGATCAGCGTGCCTAAAAAGGCCATGGCCAGCGTTTCGAGGATTGCATAGCAGAAGTCAAAGAAGCTCTCGCCCGGCCACGGCGGCAGCATCAGCCGCACCAGCATCCCAAGCTTGGACAGCCCGTCGAACACCCGCAGCGGCGACGCGTCGATCCACCAGAGGCCGAAGGCCAGAACGGCCGCGAAGACAAGCCACAGGCCCCAGTCGCGCGCGCTCTGACCCCAGGGCCGACGCAGCAACGCTGGATTGATGCTCTTGAGGCGGGCGATATCGGCTTGCGTGACGGTTTGCATGGTTCAATGCCCGGAAATGAGGTCTTGGCCGATCATGCGATGGCGGACGGTCTCGCACGCGATATCGATGATCGAAACCACGGCGATCAGCAGCAGCATGATCGCGGAAATGTCGGTGTATTCGAACTGGCGGATGGCGACATAGAGCTCCTGGCCAATGCCACCGGCCCCAACGATGCCCAGCGCCGAAGCGCCGCGCACATTGATTTCAAACCGCAGCAGCAGATAGCTCGCATAATTGGGCAGCGCCTGCGGCACCACGGCCAGTCGCATCACCATCGGCCAGTTGCCGCCTGCCGCCCGCACACCCTCGATGCTGCGCGGGTCGACATTCTCGTTGACCTCGGCAAACAGCTTGCCCAGCGAGCCGGCAGTATGCACTGCGATCGCCAACACGCCCGCAAATGGCCCAAGGCCAAAGGCGAACACGAAGATGAGCGCGAAGACCAGTTCGGGAACGGTGCGGCAGAATTCGAGCACGCGCCGGGAAACGAAATAGAAGCCGTTGTTCGGCGTCAGGTTGCGCGAGGCGAAAAAGCACAGCGACAGCGCGAGCACACCACCCAGCACTGTGCCGACAAACCCCATCAGGATGGTTTCGACCAATAGCCGTAGCCAGAACCGCAATCCCCAATACCATTCGCCCAGATCGGCTCCCAGCGTCTCCAGCGACAGGCTGGGAATGGTGCCCGCGATATAGGTCCAGGCCTTGGGCAGACCTTGCATCAACCCGGAAAGGTTGAAATCGCTGACCGAGACCGAAGCAACCAGTGCCGCGAGGAACAGCACGCCATAGAGCATCGTCCACGCGTGCCGCACGCGCTTGGCATGCTGGTAGCGCGCCTCGAACGACGTCAGGCGGTCATGCCGCGTTGTACTGCTGCGCTGTGGCTGGTCGAGCGTTGTCATCGAAGCACTCCTCGCAAAAGGCGATGGACACGCGAGCCGGCGGCCTGCGTGTCCATCAAGGTCAATCAGTTGGCCGCGTTGCGACGACGGTCTTCGGCATTGTGTTCGGTGATGGCGATCACATCGAGATAGTCTTCGTGCTTGGCCTCGACATAGCCGCTCGACTCGCCGCGGGTATAGGCGGCAAAGCCTTCCGGATCCTTGGTCGGGAACGCCATCAGCGCGGTCTTGAATTCATCCTGCAGTTCCTGCGGTAGACCCGTCAGGATCATGACAGGTGTGTTCGGGATGACGGGCGAGGTCCAGATGATGCGCACCGCGCCCTTTTCGATCAGGCCCTTCTTTTCCATGGTCTGGATATTGCCGGCGGTCTCGTTGCGCCAATGGGTGGCCACCGCTTCGAACGTGCCGTTGACGAGGCCGATTACGCTCTGCTCATGGCCGCCGGAAAACGCCACGTCGCTGAAATACTCGTCGGCATTGGTGCCCAGCTCGGTCGAGAGGTAGTAGGACGGAACGGCATAGCCCGAGGTCGAGTTCGGGTCGGCAAAGGCGAAGGACTGGCCCTTGATGTCTTCCAGCGACTGGTAGCGGCTGTCAGCGCGCACGGCGATCACCGAATAGTAACCGCGATTGCCGTCGCCATCGAGGGTGATGGCAACCGGAGCGATGGCCTCGCCCATGATCTTGCGCGCCAGGGCGTAGGCAGCCGGGCCGACCGAAGCGATCTGCACGTGGCCCGAGCGCATCGCTTCGATCACCGCGGCATAGTCGGTGCCGCGCACGATCTTGACCGGCACGCCCAGCTCGCGGCTGAGGTAGTCGGCATAGGGCTCGTTGCGGGCAATGGCGTCGGTCTCGTTCTCGCCCGACGAAATGCCGATGGTGAGTTCGGGATACTGCTCCCGCCAGTCCTGGGCGAGGGCAGGGACGATGAGGGCGACCGAAATCAGTACGGCCGCAGCGCTGCGGCGCACGAAAGTGAACATTGGTTTGCTCCAGGTTGTCGGTAAGAGGGGCGGCGGCGCTACTGCGCCTCGGCCATTTCTCGTTGCATGGCGGCGCTGGCCGACATGTGAGCGGCCATGGTCGACGTCAGACTTTCATCCACGGCGTTTTCAGTATCGCCGCCATAGATTTCGTGGATCACCCGCGATGTCAGTTGGGCGGGCGATCCGTCGAAAACCACGTGCCCATGCGCCATCCCAACGATGCGGTCGCAATAGGCGCGGGCGGCGTCGAGCGTATGCAGGTTGCAGATAACAGTGATCTTGTCATGCTTGTTGATGGTCCGCAGCGCATCCATGACCAGCCGCGCATTGCGCGGATCGAGCGATGCGATCGGCTCGTCGGCCAGGATCATGCTGGGATTCTGGATCAGGGCGCGGGCGATGGCCACGCGCTGCTGCTGCCCGCCCGATAGGGTATCGGCGCGCTGCAGTGCCTGCGGCAGCAGGTCGAGCCTGTCCAGCGCCATGGCGGCGAGCGCGCGGTCCTGTACTGAAAAATGCTTGAACATAACAGGCAGCGTCCCGGCAGTACCGATCCGTCCGATCAAGACATTGGTCAACACGTCGAGCCGGTTCACCAGGTTGAACTGCTGGAAGATCATGGCGCAGCGCGCCCGCCAGGCGCGCAATTCGCGCCCGGCCAGTGCCCCCACGTCGGTGTTTTCGAACTGAATTCTGCCCTGGCCCGGCGTGGTCAGCCGGTTGATCAGCCGCAGCAGCGTCGACTTGCCGGCGCCCGATCGTCCGATAATGCCGACCATCTGGCCGCGCTCGAAGCTGAGAGAAACATTGTTGACCGCGATCGTGTCGCCAAACGTCTTGGTGATCTTCTTCAGTTCAAGCATGACCCACCCTGAATGCCCGCTTTGGGCAGTTCGTTTCCGATTGGCCGACGCTAACTCGTCCGCATGACAGCGTTAACTCATTCGAATGACATGCTCGTGACGCAGCAAACTATTGGCCGTAGGCACGCTTCCATCCGAATAGACCACGGCACCCTTGCTCAGCGTTGCCCGCACGTGACCGACGCCGCGATCATCGGCGATGATCAGGTCGGCGCGCAGACCCCCGCGGATCTCACCGCGATCTTCGAGCCCCAGCGCCTGGGCCGGATTAATAGTCGCGAGCCGTGCTGCCCCCGGCAGGCCCTCAGGATCGCTCTTGGCCAATACCAGCACGGCCGGCAACATGGCCGAGGGGTGATAGTCGGCAGCCAACAGGTCGAGCAGGCCTTCGGCATGCGCATCGCGCGCCGATAGGTTGCCGGAATAGGACGTACCGCGCAGCGCATTAGGGGCGCCCATGGCATTGGCCAGGCCGCGCGCCTTGGCCTCCCGGGCCGCTTCCAGCGTCACCGGGAATTCGCTGATGGCGGCGCCCAGGTTCTGCATCTGCGCGACCTTTTCCACCGTGTCGTCGTCATGGCTGGCGAGCGGCACGCCGTGCAGGGCGCAGTACTGAGCAATCGCCCGCAGCGTCGCTGTCAGGTCGCCCGCCGTTTCCTTGCGCTCGCGGATGCGTTGCTCGAGATTGGCCGCCGCCTGCTCGATGGTGATGCCCTTGGCCTTGGATATGTTCGCCGCCTGCAATTCCAGGTCGCGATACTGCCCCTGGCCCGGCGTGTGGTCGCAGAGCGAGATCAGGTCGACCGAACCCTCCGCGATCAGTTCCTTCACCACCGATAGCGCGGCCGGGAAGGTCACTTCGAAGCGGGCATGCACCCGGTGATCGACCAGCAGCATCTCGGCATGCGAGCGGATCGCGCGGATCATCTCGCTGGTAAATTCGTAGCTCCGCATGTGTCCATAGGCCGAAGACGGGCTGAACGATACCGCTGCGTAGGCGGTGGTGATGCCCGAATTGGCCAGCTTGCGATCGAGATCGCGCAGGCCCATTTCCATCGGCATGCGCACATTGGGGCGCGGCTCCAGCTCGCGTTCGATCATATCGCCATGCATGTCGATCATGCCCGGCATCAGGATCAGGCCGTTGCCGGTGATCTCCGCATCGGCGACCGGCTCCTCGCGGATTTCGGCGATGAGGCCGTCTTCGATGCGCAGTGCGCCGTTTTCGATGACCCGGTCGGCCAGGACAATACGGAAATCAGAGAGCCACATGGTCTGCCCGTTCGCTTTCATCGGTGATGGCGCGCGTTGCCAGGTCGATCTCGCGATCGATGAGGTCGGCCACGTCGCCGGGATGGTGGAAGACGCCGACAATAGCGACGCCTGCGGATTTGAGATCGGCCAGACGGCGTACCAGCGCGCTGCGCGCGCCGACGTCGAGCGATGCCGTTGGTTCGTCTAGCAGGAGCAATCGCTGTGGCAAAATCAGGGCCCGAGCCAGATTGACCTTTTGCTGTTCGCCGCCCGAAAACGTGCTCGGATAGGCGCGCCAAAGCTCGGGACGCACCCCGAACTGGTCGAGCCAGTGCCGGGCCTGATCGAGCGCTTCTGCCTGCGATTGACCGGCCAGCAACAGCGGCTCGGCCACGATATCCTGCGCCGCCACGCGCGGACGGGCATTGAGGAACTGGGTGACAAAGCCGATCTCCTGCCGCCGCAGCAGCGCGATATCGACGTCTGCCGCATTGGCCAGATCGATCTCGCCGAGCCGCGACTGATACCAAAGGTGCCCGGCCACCGGCAGATAGCTGCGCCACAGCGTACGCAGCAGGGTGGATTTGCCGGCGCCATTATGCCCGCGCAGCAGCAGGAATTCGCCTTTATGCAGGTCGAAGCTGATGTCTTCGAAAGCATGCAGCATGCTGTCGAGATGATACATGCGGAAGGTTTTGGTCAGTCCTTCGACGCGCAGCAGGGGTAGTGCGGTGGACATGCTGGCCCCTAGAGTTTGGCGTGAACGAGTTGCTGGGTGTAGGGGTGCTGTGGGTCCTGGAACACCTGGTCGGCCAGTCCCCGCTCCACCACTTCGCCATGCCGCATGACCAGTACGCGGTCGGCCATGGTGCGGATCACGCCGAGGTCGTGGCTCACCAATACCATGGTGATCTTGCGGTCGCGCTGGAGGCGCTTGAGCGTATCGAGCACCAGTGCCTGCACGCTGACATCGAGTCCCGTCGTGGGTTCGTCGAGCAGCAAGAGCGCCGGTTCGAGCGCGATGGCCTTGGCCAGTTGTACGCGCTGCTGCATGCCGCCTGACAACTCGATCGGCCGCGCGTCCATACGATCCAGCGGGAACTCAGAGGCCTCCAACGCCTCGCGCGCCTTGCCGCGCAGCACGTCAAAGCTGCGCTCGCCCGCAATCAGCAACCGCTCAGCGACATTGCCGCTGGAGCTATGCTTCATCAGCAGGCCCAGATGCGGGTTCTGGTAGACGATGCCGATGTGGCGAGCGCACAGCATGCGCCGGTCATAGCGGGCCATGTCGAACAGATTGCCATCCTCGCGGTTGGGCAGGCGCAGCCGATAGTCGCCACTATCAGGCGTGTCTTCGAGGTTCATCATGCGCAGCAGCGTCGACTTGCCTGAGCCGCTCTCACCCACAATACCCATCACCTCGCCGGGATAGACCGTGAGATCGACATTGCGCAGGGCCGCGACATTGCCGTAGCGGCGCGACACGCCGCGCATGCTCAGCAGCGGTTGGGTGCGGGTCAGTTGCGGCTCCACCCGCTCCAGCGGCGCAGCGCTTGTGTCGATGCTCATGCCGAGAACTCCCCATTACGATACCAGGTCTGGCCGACCTCGACCGCTTCGCCCTCGGCCTTGCGGATCGCCTTGATCCCCAGATTGCTGTCGGAGACCTCGAACGCCGAACCGCCGCCCTCGATCGGGATTTCGTTCATGAAGAAGCCACTGACGCCCGAGCGCTTGCACACCAGATGCGCGTGGTCCTCGACCAGATAGGGCCGATCCGAGAACACCAGCGGTTCCACCCGCGTAAACGGCGGCACGGCGAACAGCCTTTTCTCGCGCCCTGCCGACAGGAAGGTCAGGTGTCGCGCCATGTTGAGCTTGGGCACGTCCCAGCGCGGAATGGGCGACGGCGTCATCACATGCCGGCCGTTGACCAGGCTCGGATAACCCGCGCCCTGCATGATGCGTCCCTTGCGCACGATCTGCTCATAGAGCGTCAGCCACAGCTTGCCGTAATCGGCATCGGCATGCATCTGCCGCGCGATCGAGATATTGGGCTCCACCCCGCGCAAAGGCTCCGGGTTCGGCACCTGCAAGACGAGAATCTGGTCGTCCCGCATCGTCTCTTCCGGCACCCGGTGGCGCGACTGCACAATCGAAGCGTCGAGCGTGTCCCAGGTCTCGGCAGCGCCCGAAACCCGGCTGATGAAGCGCCGGATCGACGCCGCGTTGACGCCGTCATCGGCACCCTGGTCGATGACCTTGATCGTCGAGGCCGGATTGACCAGCGTGAGCGTCACCTGCAAGCCGCCCGTGCCCCAGCCGCGCGCCATCGGCACTTCGCGGCTGGCATAGGGCATCTGGCAGCCGGGCACGGCGATGGCCTTGAGCATCTTGCGGCGCAGCTCGCGCTTGGCCGACGCATCGAGGAATCCGTAGCTGGTCGCCGCCCAGGGCTTGGTGAGAGTGGAAAGGCTCATTCCGCGGGCTCCGTCTGAAGGATTTCTGCCGGTGCGGCGCTGGCGGTCGCCTGCTTGGCCTTGGCATCACGCATGGCGTCGAGCACCGACTGGAAGGTGACGTAGTGCGGCAGCTTGAAGTGGATGCAGAAGCCCGAGGCTTCGACACTTTCGGTGTGGTAGAGGTAGAATTCCTCGTGCACGGCCGAACCGACCGGCGCTTCGGCCGAGTTGAGATCGAGCGTCGCTGCGGCGATCACCTTGACCTCGTTCCAGCCGAAGGTCGCCGCGAACCCCAGTTCGAGATAACCGCCCTTTTCCTTGGATGTGACCTCGGCCTGGCTCACCCGCACCCGACCCGCCGAGAATGATGTGCCGCGCGGATGCCGCACCACCACCTCGGCTTCGGCCAGGCGCAATTCGTTGACGGTTGGATGCGCATTGCCGTAGCCGCGCATCGCGGCATAGCCGAGGGCCAATACGCCACCTGTCTCCGCCCGCGCCAGGCTCTGCAGCCGATGCGCACGTGATGCCGGAAACAGCAGCGGCTCCCGCGTCAGGTCTGGAATGTCTTCAGCGGCAACGTCCGATTCAGTCGCTGGCGCCACCAGCCCCTGCCGCCGCTGCCAGTCCGCCAGCGCCGGCTGTCGTGCCGGGGCAGGGCGGTCAGCCGCTTCCACCTCCGGCGGGCTGAACGGCGTTCCCTCCAGCACATCGGTGGCCAGCACGCGGTGCGAATAATCGAGCGTCGGCCCGAGAATTTGGCCGCCTGGAATGTCCTTGAACGCTGCCGAAATCCGGCGCTGGGTCAGCAGGTCCGCCTGCTGCACGGGCGCGGCAATGGCGATACGCGGCTGCGTCGTGCGCCAGGCGCGCAATACCAGCACCGCCTCCGAAAGCTCGCCGCCCGTCTGCGCCAGCGCCAGCGCCGCCAGCTCCTCGTCATAGAGCGAGGCTTCGCCCATGACCCGGTCGATCAGATAGGGCATGGATTTGCGGATCGCGGCGACGCGCTCGGCGTCGATCGCCCCCAGGTCCTGCCGGAACAGCCGTTCGGCCTGGTCGATGGCCTTTTCCCCGCCACGGGTTGCAACATAAGCCATCAGAGCACCTCCACCATGGTCGAGCGAGGGATGCCGATGACCGCATCGTCATCGACCAGCAACAGGTCGAACCCCTCGGGATAGGCGCAAAGCTGCGCCCGCAAAGCCCAGAATTCCGGTGGCAGGCTCAGTGACACCTCCCGCGCCCGCTCGACGCCCGGTCCAGTCAGCCGCAACCAATACTCGCCGTCATGCCGCGTCCGCATCGCCAGCGTCGCGCCATCATCGGGATAGAGCGCGCTGCCGCAGCGCAGGGCTTCGAGCCACGCCGTTCCGCCCAGCGTGTCCACAAACACATGGTCGGCTTCCTCAACCTGGCGCGTCACCCGCGCCCCGGTTTGCGCGACCCGAGCCATGAGGTCAGCGCTATCGGCGAAAACGGTGCATTCGAGATCGATCAGCGCTTCGATAATGCCGCCGAGTCCGGCCTCGGGCAGCGCCCGGACTTCACCCGGCCGCGCCATGGACCACATCAGCGCTTCGAACGTGGCGTTGGATCGGGCTTCGGCCCGATCGGGGGCTGCAACCGTCAACATCAGAACGTCTCCATTTCAACGCGCGTGGCCTCGACCTGCCGCATGCGCATGTCGTCCTCGGCTGTGAGGTAAGCCCGCTCGCTATCGATGAAGGTCGTGACGGCGGCGTGGGCGCCGTTGGCTGCGATGCTGAGGTCGATCACCGCCATCGCCATGGCGCGTTCAAGATCACGGCCAGTGACCATGCCGTAGCCGACATGCCCACCGCCATCAGTGATATGCGCCTCGCTGACCAGCACTTCGCCCAGGTGAAAATCGACATTCGCCACCGTGTCGCGCAGCGGCACCATCACGAGGCCTGTGCGGTTGGTCACGACTTCGATATCGCCCAGCCCATCCAGCACTGCTTCCGCCAGTGCCTTCAGCCCATCCGGTCGGGCGCGCGCCAGCACATTCAGGATCGCGGCGTGGTCCGGCCCGCCGCCCGTGCTTTCATTGAACATCGTCGGTCCTTTCGGTCGCCATCGCGCCCGTCGGGGCGGTTTCGAAGGTGAATTGCACGCGATCACCCGCCCAGGCCGCTTCCGAGAAGCCGATCGGCGCGCCACTCAGGTCCACGTCGGTCTTCTGCACGATCAGCACCGATTGGCCCGGCCGCATCATCAGCAGCGATGTCTCGTGCTCGGTGGCGAGGCGGGTGAAAATGGTCGTGCTTTGCCGGCGGTAGTCGGCAATGCCATAGCTGCGGTAGATTTCGGTGATCGACCCGCCGGCCTTGCGTCGTTCGGTCAGGTCGGGAAAGCGCGCCGCGTCATGATAGGACCAGCCCAGGCTGATCGGCAGCTCATTGGCAAAGCCGCGCCATGAGCGCGCCGTTACCAGCGCACCGGGCTCGAGCTTGAGCGCCGCGGCGACGCGTGTGCTGGCCGGTATCTGCATTTCCGAAAGGCTCTGTCCCGACGCCGTCAGCCCCTGCGACAGCAGGTTTTCGCGGAAGCGCGTGCGTGGCCCGATGACATAGTTCAGCAGCGGCGCGCGCTCGACGAACGTGCCCCGGCCATGCTCCACCCGCAGCTTGCCCTCGGCCACCAGCGCCGCCAGCGCCCGGCGCAGCGAATGGCGTCGCGCGCCATAGAGCAGGCACAGTTCAGGCTCGGACGGCAGCCGGGCATCGGGCGTCAGGTGCCCTGACGCGATCTCGTCGCTGATCTTGTCGCGCGTGGTCTCCCACGTCTGCCCTCGACTGCGCATTCCAACCATCGCTACTCATTCGGATGAGTCGGAAATAGCCCCCGGGCGTAACAGCCGTATGACGGTAAAGCCAAGGTTGCATTTGGCGCCGCTCTGAGGTCTGTGTGGGCGCAAATGTTTCGCTTCGTTCACAGCTCCGATCTCCACATCGGCAAGCGCTTCGGCAATTTGCCGGAGGACTTGCGCGGACGCCTGCGCGAGGCGCGCCACGGCGCCATCGCCCGCTTGGCCGACGCGGCGCGCAACCATGGCGCGAGCACGATCCTGCTGGCCGGCGATACCTTCGATACCGAAACGCCATCCCCCGCCATGCTGCGTCAGGCGCTGACCGAGATGGGGCACCACGCGCCCCTCAACTGGGTCCTGCTGCCGGGTAACCACGATAGCCTGCTCGCCGACCAGCTTTGGGACGCTGCGCGCGCGGCAGCCCCGCCAAACGTCGTGCTGGCGACCGAACCTGCTATCGTGACCCTCGCGCCCGGCGTTGCGCTGCTGCCCGCTCCCTGCACCACCCGCCGGCCAGGTCGCGACCTCACGGCCTGGATGGATAGCGCCGAGACGCCATCCGGCACCTTGCGCATTGGTCTCGCCCACGGCCCGATCCAGCAATTTTCCGAAGACGCCGTCGCCTCATCGGTCATTGCGCCCAACCGCGCCGCGCTGGCCCGTCTCGACTATCTGGCACTCGGCGACTGGCACGGCCAGGTCGCGGTGAACGAGCGCACCCGCTATAGCGGCACGCCCGAACCCGATCGCTTCAAGCATGCCAAGCCGGGGCAGGCCCTAGTGGTGAGCGTTGCTGGCCCCGGCGCTCTGCCCGATATCACGCCCGTCGATACCGCCAGCTTCGCCTGGCAAACACTCCCCCTGCCGCTTCTCTCCGACGACGGCGCCGCCGCACTCGCCGTGCTGTTGCCCGATGCGTCGCTGCGGCGGCAGACATTGCTCCGCATCGAAGCCGCCGGTCGTGTCCGCATGAGCGGTCGCGCCGCCCTCGCCGCCGCCGTCGAACAGGCGGCGCCTGATTTCGCCCACCTCGAACTCGATGCCACTGATCTCGCGACCGACTGCGAGAGCACCGACCTCGACCTAATCGATCGGGCCGGCGCTCTCCGCGACGCGGCCGATGCATTGCTCGCCGAAAGCACGGACGTCACCCGCTCCGCCCGTGAGCGCGATATCGCCCGCGAAGCACTGGTGCGTCTCTTCACCTATGGCGAGGCCATCGCGCCATGAAGCTGACGGCTCTGCGTCTGCACAATGTCAAGCGCTTCGGCGGGCAGGGCGTCGCCATCGAAGGCATTGGCGACGGCGTCAACGTGCTGAGTGCCCCCAATGAATATGGTAAGTCGACCTGCTTCGAGGCGCTGCATGCCCTGTTCTTCCAGCCGCATACCGGCACGCCCAAACCGGTGCAATTGCTGCGTCCCTATAGCGGCGGCAGCCCGTTGGTGGAGGCCGATATCGCCACCGATGCCGGGCACTATCGCCTGACCAAGCAATACTATGCTGGCAAGCGCGCCACCGTGACCGATCTCGATACTGGCCGTCTCATCGCCCAGGCCGATGAGGCCGAAGCTTTCATCGCCGATCTCACCCGCGGTGGCAGCGCCGGGCCGGCGGGTCTGCTCTGGGTGCGCCAGGGCATTACCGGCATCGAGAGGCGCAGCAATAGCGAGGAGGAAAGCGAGACGCGGGTGCGCGAAAGCGTGCTGACCTCCGTGCAGGGCGAGGTCGAGTCGCTCACCGGCGGACGGCGCATGGCCGAGATTGCTGCGGCGTGTGAGGAGGAGCTTTTCAAGCTGGTGACGGCAACGTTGAAGCCCAAGACCGGCGGCCGCTATGCCACGGCGCTCGGCGATCGGGACCGCCTGCTTGCCGAAGAGCAGCGTTTGGCGGCCGAAGTCACAACGCTACGCGAAGCGCTGGACCAGCGTCGACGCACACGCGCCCGCCTCGCCGAGATCGAAAATCCTGAAGAGGAAGCCGCACGCCTCGCCGCGGTGACGGCAGCCGAGGCCGCATTCGAGGCCGCCAAATCCCACCACGAGGCGCTCAAGGCTGCCGAGGCCGAAGCGGCACTGGCACGGCACCGCCACGAGGCGGCACAGATGGCGCTGGAGGCATTCGTCGCCGCCTCGCAGCAAGCCGACATCCTCGAACAGCGCCTCGTTCCCCTGCAGCGTCATCGCGACGATGCGCTGGCCCGGCGCGAAAGCGCCGCCGCCGACAATGACCGTGCTGCCGCCGCCATCCAGCTTGCCGAAACCGAAGAGCGCGAAAATCGTCAGCTGCTGTCGCGCCTCGAAACCGCCCTGCGCGCCCGCGACGCGGCCGAGCAGCTCAAGCAATTGCGCTCCCGGTTGCAGCAGGCTGACCGCGCTCGCTTGCAGGTGGAGGAAGCCGAGGCGGCGCTGGCAATCCTGGCCCTGTCGGATACGGCGTTGGAGCAATTGCAGGCGCTCGACCTCGAACTCGTCCGGCTAAAGGCGGCGCAGGATGCCACCTTGCCGACCTGGCGACTGGACCCCGCGCCTAATGCCGGTGCCCAGGTCAGCCTCGACGGACGCCCCATCGAGGCGGGTCGCGACCACACATTCTCCGGGGCGGCGCGGCTCGATATTGCCGGTGTCGGGTCGCTGACCCTGCGTTCCAATCGTCCAGCGCAAGCCGGTCAGGCCATGGAACAGGTCGCCGCCAAGCACAAGGCGCTGCTGGCCTCACTGGGTGTGGAGAGTCTGGCCGCGGCACGGCAGCGGCAAGCGCTGGCGCGCGACAAGACGAGCGAACTGGATTTGGCCCGGCAGCGTCTTGCCGACCTCGCACCGCGCGGTCTCGTGCCGCTACAAGCCGAGATCGCTCGCCTGGCCGAACTCGATGCCGAGGCGCTGGAACTCAAGGGTGATCCGGAGCTGGCCCGTCAGGCGCATGCCGTGTCCGAGCAGCAGGTGTCCGCCACCCGCAATGCCGCACGCGAAATCCAGCCCATTCTGGGCCTCGCGGTCAACGCTCTGCTCGATGCTGAGACCGCGCTGGCCGCCAACGCCGCCGAGCGCGCAAGTCTCGAGTCACAGCTCGGCCCTGCCGCCGAACGGCCGGCCCGGCAGCGGGCACTGGCGGAGGGCAACGCCGCCAGTTTGGCGGAGCACGAAAGGGCCGAGGCGCATGCCGCGTCGCTGCGCAGCGCTGGGCATGATCTGGCCGCCGCTGACACCGCTTTGCGCCGGGCTCGCTCCGTGCAGCAGGCGGCGGTGCAGGAAGTCAACCAATTGCGCATGACGCTGGCTGACCTTAACGGACACATCAATGGCCGCGCCGATGCCGCTATCGAAGAGGTCTGGCAGGAGACCGCGGGGCAATTGGCCGCCGCCCAGGCCAGCGTCGATGCCTTGGAAACCGAGATCGCCGTACTCGATCGCCTGCGACAGGCCCTGGCGACGGCGCGCTCGGCCGCCCGCGACCTCTATCTCAAGCCGGTGTTGACAGAGTTGCGGCCACTGATCGGCCTGCTATTCGACGACATCGCCATTGAGTTCGACGAGGAGACCTTGCTGCCCAACCGGGTGCGGCGCAAGGGCCAGGATGAGGATGTCGATCGGCTGAGCGGCGGCATGCGCGAACAATTGTCAGTGCTGACGCGTCTGGCCTTTGCCCGCCTGCTGGCCCGCGACGGCCGTCCGGCGCCGGTCATTCTGGACGATGCGCTGGTCTATTCCGACGACGACCGGATCGAACGCATGTTCGATGCCCTGCATCAGCAGTCCCAGGACCAGCAGATACTGGTCTTCTCCTGCCGTCAGCGCGCCTTTGCCAGGCTGGGCGGCAATGTGCTGCACATGCAGGCGTGGATTCCTGCGGTGTAATCGCGTCTTTCCCGATCGCCAAACGTGCTTATGCTTGCTCATATTGACTAATTGGTATTAGCAATACTGGACGCGCCGCTCCGGAACCAGCAATTATGACCAAGCAGATCGAAAAACCCGGCGCTCCTTTCGTTGGGGGGCGGGTACGGCGGACGAGTCAGCGGCGGGTGACGATGACCGATGTGGCGCGTGAGGCGGGATGCTCGCAGGCCACCGTGTCGTTCGTGCTCAATCAGTCCCCGGGGATAAAATTGTCGGCGCAGACGCGCGATCGGGTCTATGACGCGGCGCGGCGGCTTGGTTACGCAGCGCCGGTCGCGCGGCTGCAGGTGGCCAGCCCGAGCGAGCGGCGGCAGATCGGCTTTCTGGTTGATCAGATGTCGGCGAGCCCCGAGGCGGCAGTGGCCATCGATGGCGCCGGCGTGGCGGCACGGGCCAATGGCGATCTGCTGATGGTGTCGCAGACCTTCAACGATCCGGCGACCGAGGCCGAGCTGGTGCGTGCCTTTGTCGGGCAAGGGGTCTCCGCGCTGGTCTATATGAGCATCTTCACGCGCGAGATCGAGTTGAGCGCCGAGCTGCTGGATCTCGATATCCCGGTCTTCCTGCTCAATTGCTACACCACCGGCCAATCGCATCCGGCAGTGGTGCCCAGCGAGATTGCCGGCGGCCAGCGCAGCACGCGCTACGTGATCGACCAGGGCCATCGCCGCATTGCCACCATCACCGGCGAAATCTGGATGGAGGCGGCGCAGGATCGGCTCAAGGGCTATCGTCGAGCGCTTGCCACCGCCGATATTCCGTTCGACCCGGCACTGGTGGTCGAGGGCGACTGGTCGGCGAGCGCCGGCTATGCCGCAACCCGGCAATTGCTGGACCTGCCCAATCGGCCAACCGCCATTTTCTGCCAGAATGACCGCATGGCTATCGGCTGTTACGAGGCGCTCAAGGAGGCCGGTCTCGACATCCCTCGCGACATGTCGGTCATCGGCTATGACGACGAGGAAATCTCGCGCCACATGCATCCGGCGCTGACGACATCGATCCTGCCCCACCGGGCCATGGGCCAGTGGATCATCGAACAGATCGAGGAAATGGCCGACCATCCCGGCGGCCGCTACCCGATCACCAAGCTGGAATGCCCGCTGGTCGAGCGGGCCTCGGTGGCGGCGCCGAAGGGGTGACGCGGTCATAACCACAACCACGATGTCATTCCGGCGTAGGCCGGAATCCATGCGGAGCCAGCCGGGCGCTGGGTTATGCGGCTCGCCACGGATATGGATTCCGGCCTGCGCCGGAATGACTCCGCGCGCAGACTACCCCCGTGGCGGCCCGATCGACTGTCGCTCGACAAACTCGCACTCGATCTTGATCTTGCGCATGCGCTCGTCCTGGTCGGTGGCGTCGTAGCCGTCGAGCAATTGTGCCACGGCCCAGCGGGCCATTTCGTCATGTGGCAGCACCATGGTGGATAGGCCAGGATCGAGAAACCCCGATAAATCCTCGTCGTCGAATCCCATGATCGATACGTCTTGCGGAATGCGCAGACCAAGCGATTGCGCCGCCTGATAGCAGCCAATGGCCATGCGGTCGTTGAAGCAGAATACCGCTGTCGGTCGATGTGGTAGCGACAGCAGCGCCAGCGCCCGTTCGCGGCCGTGCCGCAGGGTCCAGCCGCCGAGCGACACCAGCGTTTCATCCACTTCCACCTGCCAGTCGGTCATGGCCTGGCGGAAGCCCTTTTCGCGGTCCACCGAGGCCTCGATAAAGCTCTCGCCAGCCAGGTGGGCGATGCGGCGGTGTCCCGCTCTGAGCAGGGCCTCGGTCGCCACGTAGCCGCCCGCAATGTCACCGGGAACCACCGATGGATAGCGCAGTTTGCGCTCGTAGCAATTGAGCAGCACCAGCGGCAATTCGGCGAACATGTCGGGCACGATGACCTGCCGCGTAATCAGCGAGGTATAGATCAGCCCGATGGTTTTCTGGCTGACCAGCAGGTCGATCGCGGCCTGTTCCAGCGCCGGGTCGGAGCGGGTGCAGAAGGTGGCGACGCTGACATCCTGCAGCGCCGCCTCGTCGCGCGCACCCTCGATGAATTGCGCGGCAAACGGGGTGGTCGAGACTTCGTCGATGAAGAGCCCGATGACCCGCTTGCGACCCTCGGGCACCGGGTGCGCCTTGCCGCGGCGGTAGCCTAGGGTCTCGGCGGCGTCGAGCACGCGGCGGCGGGTTGCCTTGGACACGCGGGCATTGGGTACGCCGTTGAGTACCAGCGAAACCGTGGCCTGCGACACGCCGGCCAGTTCGCCGACTTCCAGCATGGTCGCACGTTTTTCCATTGGCTCGGGCACCCTCATGGCATTCGATCTGTCGCCTCTCTTACTCGAAATTGCTGGCAGATAGCCAACGGATTGCTGCCAGCATGCTGGCGTTGTGCTGCCGCCTTGCATCCCCCCTTGCCATCTCCATCCGGTCGCCATATGGTGATAATAATATTACTAATATTGCTTGAGGGTGGAGATGAGCCGTACTGGTCTGGCGCGAGCCGAAGAATCGAATGAGGCGTCGCGCCGCAGCCTGTCGCTGGACGGCGTCTGGCGCTTCCGGCACGAGGATGGCCCCTGGCGCGACGCGCATGTTCCGGGGCCATGGCAGGCAGAATTCTCCGATCTGGTCGATACCAGCGGTCACGCCGTCTACCAGCGCAGCTTCACCGTCCCCGACGGCTGGGCCAGTCAGGAGCTGGCGCTCAAATTCGGCGCCGTCAGCTATTTCTGCGAAGTGCTGCTCAACGGCGAGTCCATCGGCACCCATGAGGGCGCCTACCTGCCGTTCGAGTTCGTGCTGCCCACCAATCTGCTCAAGGCGCAGAACCAGATCGAAGTGCGGGTCACCATGCCCAGCGCCGACCACCGCGCCTATCCCGACTTCCCGTTCAGCGAAGTGCCGCATGGCAAGATCAGCTGGTATGGCCGCATTGGCGGTCTCTGGCAGTCCGTCTCGCTCGAAGCCCGCGACAGCAGGCGCGCTGAAGATGTGGTCATCACTGCCGGCCTCGACGGCAAGGTGAATGTCGATCTGGCCTTCACCGCTGCCGCGAATGGTTTGGGCGCTGAACTCAGCGTGCTCGACGCCGACGGCGCCCTGGTCGCCTCGGCCAGCGTCACCGCCGCCGCAAAGGTCAGTGCCTCGCTCGTCGTCGCCGGCGCCAAGCTCTGGTCACCCGATAGCCCGAACCTCTATTCCCTCGTCGTTGACCTCGCCGACGGCGCCGATCGCGTCACGCACACGTTCGGCTTCCGCACCATCGAGGCCAAGGGCGGTCAGCTACTGCTCAATGGCGAGCCGATCTACATGCGCGGCGCCCTCGACCAGGATTACTACCCCGACGGCATCTACACCCCGCCATCACTGGAATTCCTCGAGGACCAGGCGCGCAAGGCCAAGCATCTCGGCCTCAACCTGCTGCGCTGCCACATCAAGGTGCCGGACCCACGTTATTACGAAGTCGCCGACCGGTTCGGCCTGCTCGTCTGGACCGAAATCCCCAACGTCGCCAATTTCACCACTAAGTCCGCCCAACGCATGCGCGATACCATGACCGGTATCCTCAAGCGCGACCGCAACCATCCCTCGATCATCGCCTGGACAATCATCAATGAGGATTGGGGCACCCGCATGCTCGAGAATGCCGAGCATCGCCAGTGGGTCAAGGACACTTATGATTGGCTCAAGGCCAAGGACCCGACGCGGCTTGTGGTCGATAACTCGGCCTGCTTCCCCAATTTCCACGTCAAGACCGACCTCAACGACTACCACTATTATCGCTCGGTGCCCGAGCGGCGACAGGAATGGGACGATATCACCGCCCAGTTCGCCGCAGGCGCCGATTGGACCTTCTCCTCCCTGGGAGACGCCGAACGTCGGGGCGATGAGCCGCTCATCGTTTCCGAGTTCGGCGTTTGGGGATTGCCCGACCCGGCCAAGCTGCGCCGTGCCGATGGCAGCGAACCCGATTGGTTCGAGACCGGTGCCCTCTGGGGCGATGGCGTTGCCCTGCCGCATGGCATCGAGGAGCGCTTCGCGGCGCTCGACCTGCACCACACCTTCGGCTCGTTCAACGGCTTCATCGAGGCGGTACAATGGTACCAGTTCATGAACCTGCGCTACGAAATCGAGACCATGCGCCAGCACGCCTCGATCATGGGCTACGTCATCACCGAATTGACCGACGTACATTGGGAGGCCAATGGCCTGCTCGATATCGAGCGCAACCCGCGCGTCTTCCATGACGTGTTTGCCCAGATCAACACCGATATCGTCATCGTCCCGCGTCCGGCCCGCTATTCGGCCTATGCCGGCACCACGCTGCCGATCGAGGTGAGCATCGCCACCGGCGGCCTCACCATTCCGGCAGGCGCCAAGCTGAGCTGGAGCGGTGACGTCTCGGGGTCAGCGGACATTGCGGCGCAGGGCAAGGTGTCCACCGCAATCACCGCGCTCAAGCTGGCCGTGCCACAGGGCAGCGGCAATCGCGTGCTGCATCTCGATTTCGTCCTGACCGCCAATGGCAGCGAACTGGCGCGCAACAGCCTCGATATCTCGGTCTATGCCGCCCGCGAGACTTCGGCGCTCCCGACCCTCGCCGTGGCCGACAGCAAGCTTGCTGCTTACGCGACCGGCCTTGGCTATCGCGTCGTGCCGGCGGCTGAAGCCGAGGTTCACCTCGTCCATGCCGTGGATGGCGACGACGTCGAAGCCATCAAGGCCGGCGCCCGCTACGCCATCCTCGCCGATGGCACCGTGGCGACCAACAAGAACCTGCGCACCGACATGCCTGACGGCGAGCTGCCCCATCGCAGCATCATCGCTGACGGCAAGCAATTCCGCCCCAGCCTCGACCAGCACCTGCCGGGCATTAGCCTGGTCGAGCGTGACGGCACCATCTGGCGCGGCGACTGGATCGCCGGCTTCTCCTGGATCCGCCGCGACGGCCCCTTTGCCAATATCCCGGGCGGCCCGATCTTCGACCTGAGCTTTTCCGACGTGGTGCCGCATCACCTGCTGACCGGCTTCCGGCCATGGGAATTCGGCTCCAACGTCCATGCCGGCATCGTCGTCGGCTGGGTCCACAAGGCCGCAGCCATCATCGGCGAAAAGCGCGTCGGCCGCGGCGGCGTGGTGGCGACGACTTTCCGGCTGGTGCGCGAAGCACCGGGCGCCGACCCGGTAGCGGCGGCTCTGTTCGATGCCGTGGTGCAGACCGCGCGCGAACTACAGGTGGATCGGGACTGAAGTCCTTTCTTCACCTCTCCCTCTGAGGGAGAGGTCGGCTCGCATCGCGAGCCGGATGAGGGGGCCTTGAGGCGGTGCATGGGGAAGGCCCCCTCACCCGCTGCTACGCGTCGACCTCTCCCCCAAAGGGAGAGGTGAAGAGGGAGCCGATTGGCCGCAGAGCTGACGGTTTCGAACAAACGAGGAGGAACACAATGGCCGATATCGTCCTGTCCGAGGTCAGCAAGTCCTACGGCAATGTGAGCGTGCTCGAGAGCGTCTCGATGCACATCAAGTCGGGCGAATTCATCGTCTTCCTCGGGCCCTCCGGCTGCGGCAAATCCACTCTGCTGCGCATGATTGCCGGCCTCGAAGAGGTCAATGCCGGCCAGATCCACATCGGCGATACCAGGGTCGATCAATTGCCGCCCGGCCAGCGCGGCGTCGCCATGGTGTTCCAGAATTACGCGCTCTATCCGCATATGACGGTGCGCGACAACATGAGCTTCGGCCTGCAGAATGTCGGCACCGACAAGGCGGACATAGCCCGGCGCGTCGACGACGCTGCCCGCATGCTCGAAATCACCGCTTTGCTCGATCGCCGTCCAGCCCAGCTTTCGGGTGGCCAGCGCCAGCGCGTCGCCATTGGCCGCGCCATCGTGCGCGAGCCGCAGGCCTTCCTCCTCGATGAGCCGCTCTCCAATCTCGATGCCGGCCTGCGCGTCCGCACCCGGGTCGAGCTGGCGCAACTGCATCAGCGCCTCAAGACCACAATGATCTTCGTCACCCACGACCAGATCGAGGCCATGACCCTGGCCGACCGCATCGTGGTGATGAACAACCGCAAGATCGAGCAGATCGGCACGCCGATGGAGGTTTATTCCCGCCCGGCCAGCCGCTTCGTCGCCGCCTTTGTCGGCTCGCCCAGCATGAACTTCCTGCCGGTCACCGCGCTGGCCGACCAGAATGGCCGCGCCACGGTCACGGCAGGCGGTTCGGTGATGCAGACCAATATCCCCACGGCCGGCCTGCCCAAGGGCGAGCTGACCTTTGGCGTGCGCCCCGATGCGCTGCGTGTGGCGCCGGGCAATGACGGGACCTTCGCCGGCACGATCGAACTGGTCGAGCGCCTGGGCGATCGCACCCTGCTGCATGTGCGCCTGTCGGATGGCTCGCTCGTCGTCGCCGAGGACGTCGGCAAGAGCCAGCTCCAGACCGGCGCCGCCGTGTCGCTCGTCGCCGATGGCGATGGCACGCACCTGTTTGACGCGCAGGGGGTGGCCTACCACGCGGCCTGACCGCGACGTTGCAGTTTCCGGCGGTGCGCTTACCCGGCTCAATGCGGCGCACCGGCCGGTCGACCTGACGCATAGGGCAAGAAAACCGAATGGGAGGACTGAAATGAAGAATTCACTACGACGCCTCGCACTGGCCTCGACCGCCTTCATGGCGCTCGCAACCGGTGCCATGGCGCAGCAGACCGTGGTCTGGTGGGACTTCCTCGCCGGCGGCGACGGCGTGCGCATGAAGGCGCTGATCGATGGCTTCAATGCCGAGCATCAGGGCGAAATCACCATCGAGGGCACGACGCTCGAATGGGGCACCCCGTTCTACACCAAGCTGCAGACCTCCTCGGCCATCGGGGAAGGTCCCGATATCGCCACCTATCATCTCAGCCGCATTCCGCTGGCCGTCGATAGCGGCACCCTGAGCGAAATTACCGACGAGGACATGGCCGGAGCCGGCATTTCCGATGCCGACTTCACCGCCGCCGCTTCCGACGCCGGCAAGGTCGACGGCACCCGCTATGCCGTGCCCTTCGATCAGCACGGGCTGATCCTCTACTACAACAAGGACATGCTGGCCGAAGCCGGCCTCATCGGCGAGGACGGCCTGCCGACCGGCCTCGATGGCCTCGACAATTTCAATGCCGTATTGGCCCAGTTCACCAAGGACGGCAAGTATGGCCTGTCGACCCCGACCGGCGACCGCTACCGCACCATCTATTCGCTGTTCGGCCAGATGGGCGGCGTCATGTTCGACGAGGCGGCCGGTGGCTTCTTCCCGACCGATGAAGACCTCGCCAAGCTGACCACCGCCATCGAGACGGTGAAGGGCTGGGTCGATAGCGGCTATACGCCGGTCCAGGTCGAAAGCCCGGCGGCACTGGCGCTGTTCACCTCGCAGCAGTCGCCCTTCTTCATCATGGGCAACTGGGAAATCCCGACCTTCGTCGATCTGCACGCCAAGGGCGAGCTGTTCGAATGGGGTGCGGTGGAACTGCCGACTTTGTTCGACACCAAGGCCGCATGGTCTGACTCGCATGCCTTCGTCATCCCGGCCAATGCCGGCAAGGAAGCCGATCCCGAAAAGCGCGCCGCCGTGCTCAAGGTCATCGCCTGGATGGACCAGCACTCGCTCGACTGGGCCGGCGCCGGCCATATCCCGGCCTTCAACGCCGTGCGCGACAGCGCCGAATTCCAGGCGTTGAAGCCGCAATCCGACTATGCCGGCTTTGCCGACACGGCCGTGTTCGATCCGCGTACCATCCTCGCCGGTCCAGCCGCGCCGCTGGGCGATGCCTGGAGCAACTACGTCAATCCGGCCACCACGGGTGAGATCGAGCCTGCTGATGCCGCGACGCAGATGCGCGATGATCTGAACGGGCAGCTTTAGCCTGGCTCTTGCAGTCGATACCCTCCCCTTGTGGGGAGGGATCAAGGGTGGGGGTAGCCATACGCTCGATGCGCATGGCTCCACCCCCTCCCAGCCTCCCCCATCGAGGGGGAGGTGCCGTTCGGTGGTCGCGGCAGTAAGGAGGAACGCATCATGCTCAGGGACAAACGATCGGAATGGCTGACGGCGGCGGTGCTGGTGGGACCGTTCGTGCTCATCTATGGCGTGCTGTTCGTGTGGCCGACCATCCAGATGGTGATGCTGAGCTTCACCAAGGCGCCGCTGATCGGCACGGGCGACTGGGTCGGCATCGACAATTACGTCAAGATCCTCAGCCACAAGCTGTTTCACCAGGCGTTCTGGAACACCGCATATTTCGTGCTTCTCACCGTCATTCCCAATACGCTGGTCTCGCTGCTCATCGCCACGGCGGTGAACCGCCTCAAGGGCGGCATGCAGGGTCTGGTGCTGGCCTGCTTCTTCCTGCCCTATATCCTGCCGGTCTCGGTGGTGTTCCTCACCTGGAACTGGATCATCGACGTGCAATATGGCCTGGCCCAGGTCTTCGTGCGGCCGTTTAACGGCGGCGAGCCGATGTCGCTCACCCGCACCATTCCGGCCTTCATGCCCACAGTGGCCTTCGTCACCGTCTGGTGGACGATGGGCTTCAATATTCTGCTGTTCATCGCCGGCCTGCGCAATATCTCGCCTGAAATCTACGAGGCGGCGCAGCTCGATAATGCCAGCCGCTGGCGCCAGTTCACCCGCATCACCTGGCCGCTGATCTGGCCGATCACCGCTCTGGTGCTGACCATCCAGCTCATCGCCCAGCTCAAGATTTTCGATCAGGTCTACCTGTTCTCGATCGGCGGGCGGCAGGATGCGACCATTACGCTGGTCCAGTACGTCTACAAGCTGGCCTTCCAGCAGAACAAGGGCGGCGAGGCCGCGACGGCGGCGGTGCTGCTGTTCGGGATGATCATCATCCTCTCGGTTCTGCAATATCAGGTGCTGCGCACACGAGGTGAAAAATGAGCGCCGAAGCCATCCCCAGCACAGAGACCATCGCCGCCGAACGCAGCCGGCGCGATCGGCCGATCGATCTCATCGGGCTCGCGCTGAGCCTCCTCACCCTCGTCGTCGCCCTGGCCTCGTTCTTTCCGATCTACTGGGCCATCATCACCTCGGTGAAACCCGACGGCGAGGTCATTTCCGGCAGCAATTCGCTCTGGCCCGGCCGGTTCGTGTTCGACAGCTATATCCACATCTGGACCAACACCAATATCGCCATCTGGTACGTCAATTCGTTCGTCACCTCGATCGTTATCTCGGCGCTGGTGATCGTGAGCTCCGCCGGTTGCGCCTATGCACTGAGCCAACTCGATTTCCCCGGACGGCGGGTGATCTATGTGCTGATCCTGGCCTGCTTCATGGTGCCGATGCAGGCGCTGATCGTGAACCATTTCGTCTTGATGGCGCAGTTCAAGCTGCTCAATACCTGGGCCGGCATCATCTTGCCGCAGCTCATCGTTCCCGTGGTGATCATCGTCTACAAGCAGTTCTTCGACTCGGTGCCCAAGGAGTTCCGCGAGGCCGCGCAGATGGATAGCGCCGGGCACTTCAAGATCCTGTTCCGGATCTACCTGCCGATGAACTGGGGTGTAACGGCGGCTCTCGGCATCATCACCTTTATCGGTGCCTGGAACAGCTTCCTGTGGCCTTTCCTCGCCGCCACCGGCGAAGCGACCATGACGGTCCCCGTCGGCATCACCCAGGTCAAGGACGCCTATGGCATCGTCTATGGCAAGCTGATGGCTTCGGCCGTGGTGGCCGGCCTGCCGGTGGCCGTGGTCTACCTGCTGTTCCAGCGCCGCGTCACGCAGGCCATCATGCTGTCGGCCGGGGTGAAGGGCTGATCCTCTTTAGCTGAATTCGCTCAGAACGAAGACAGCAGCGCCCACCTCCAGCCAACTCACCCGCAATTTCGCTCAAAATAGGCGAGATTCTTCCCGCAGGAACGTGCACTCTGCCTTCAATAGCGGGGAGACGACATGAACGCCAAGAGCAATGGCTCGGCCAACGAGCAGCGCATCAAGACGATCGAGGCCCTGACCAAGAAGGCCCTGTGGCTGTCCAACTGGATGATCCACCACGCCAACCACATTCGCCCCAATGTGGATGGGGTCAAGGTCGGTGGCCATCAGGCGTCGTCGGCATCCATGGCGGCCATCCTGGCGGCGCTCTATTTCGGCGTGCTGCGGCCCGAGGATCGCGTCGCGGTCAAGCCGCATGCCTCGCCGGTCTTCCACGCCATCCAGTATCTGTTCGGCAAGCAGAGCCTCGAAAAGCTCGAGAACTTCCGCGCCTTTGGTGGCGCCCAATCCTATCCCAGCCGCACCAAGGATACGGACGATGTCGACATCTCCACCGGCTCGGTCGGCCTCGGCGTCGCCTTCACCGCCTTTGCTTCGCTGATCCAGGACTATGTGCGGGCAAAGCCCTGGGCCCGCACCGACCGGGCCGAAGGCCGCATGGTGGCTTTGGTCGGCGATGCCGAGCTCGACGAGGGCAATGTCTACGAATGCCTGCTCGAAGGCTGGAAGCACGGCCTGCGCAATACCTGGTGGGTCATCGACTATAACCGCCAGAGCCTCGACGGCGTCGTCCGCGAAGGTCTCTATGATCGCATCGAAGCCATCTTCCGCGCCTTCGACTGGAATGTCGTCACCCTCAAATACGGCGCCCTGCAGCGCGCCGCCTTCGCCGAGCCCGGCGGAGAAGCTCTCAAGGCCTGGATCGACGCCGCCCCCAACGCCATCTATTCGGCGCTGATGTTCCGCGGCGGTGCCGCCTGGCGCGAGCGCCTGCTCGATGAGATCGGCGACCAGGGCGCGGTCACCGCGCTCCTTGCCCGCCGCAGCGATGCCGAACTGGCTGAACTCATGGCCAATCTCGGCGGCCATTGCACGCAAAGCCTGCTCGAGCAATTCGAAGCCGCCGGCAGCGACAGGCCCACCGTCTTCATCGCCTATACCGTCAAGGGCTGGGCCACGCCGCTGGCCGGCCACAAGGATAATCACGCCGGCCAGATGACCGGGGCGCAGATCGATATCCTGCGCAAATCCATGAATGTCCGCGACGGCCATGAGTGGGACAAGTTCGAGGGCCTGGCCGATCCCAAGGCCGTCGAAGCCTTCCTCGCCAATGCCCCCTTCAACACGTCAGAATCCCGCCGCCTGAACTCGCCAGCCGTTGCTACCATCGGCCCGCAATATGTCGGCACCGGCGCCACCTCGACGCAGACCGCCTTCGGCAAAATCCTCGACGCCATCGCCAAGACCGACAGCGATCTGGCCCGCCGCATCATCACCACTTCGCCCGACGTGACCGTCTCGACCAATCTCGGCACCTGGGTCAATCGCCGCAATCTCTATGCAAACCGCGAAATGGTCGACGTGTTCCAGAAGGAAGCCATCCCCAGCGCGCAGAAATGGCGTTTTACCCCTGAGGGTCAGCATCTCGAACTCGGGATTGCCGAGATGAACCTGTTCCTCGCCCTTGGCGCCGCTGGGCTCAGCCATTCCCTCTTCGGCGAACGCCTGCTGCCGATCGGCACGCTGTACGATCCCTTCATTTCGCGCGGCCTCGATGCGCTCAACTATGCCTGTTATCAGGATGCGCGCTTCCTCCTCGTCGCCACGCCATCAGGCGTGTCGCTGGCCGGGGAGGGCGGTGCGCACCAATCCATCGCCTCGCCGCTGATCGGCATGTCCCAGGATGGCCTCGCCAGCTTTGAGCCCGCCTTTGCCGACGAACTCTCCGTCATCATGGACTGGGCCTTTGATTATATGCAGCGCTCCGGCGATGCCCGCCCCGATCTCGCCGATTGGCCGCGCGACGTCACCGGCGGCTCGGTCTATCTGCGCCTCTCGACCCGCGGCATCGAGCAACCGCCCCGCACCGTCGACAAGGCGCTGTCGGACGGCATCATCCGGGGCGCCTATTGGCTCAATCCACCGACGCCGCAATGCGAGGTGGTCATCGCCTATCAAGGAGTTCTGGCCAGCGAAGCCATCGAAGCCGCCGCCCGCATCGGCGGCGACCGTCGCAATGTCGCCGTCCTGGCCGTCACCTCCGCCGACCGCCTCAATGCCGGCTGGCACGCGGCGCAGCGGGCGCGCCTGCATGGCGATGCCGAGGCGCGCAGCCATATCGAGACGCTGCTGGCTCATATCCCGTATCGCGCCGGGCTGGTGACAGCCATCGACGCCCATCCCGCCACGCTGGGCTGGCTGGGCAGCGTGCTCGGCCACCGCACCATTACGCTGGGCGTCGAGCATTTCGGCCAGACCGGCACGGTCAACGACCTCTACGCGCATTTCGGGATTGATGCGAAGGCGATCGAGACGGCGGCACGGAGCTTGATGGGGCGCTGAAGGACGCGACCGTACCTCACCCACCGGACGGCACCTCCCCCTTGATGGGGGAGCCTGGGAGGGGGTGTCGAGAGCCACGATATCGTGGTCAACCCACCCCCACCCTTGATCCCTCTCCACAAGGGGAGGGTGTCGACTGAATGTTGGTGCCACTCACGATTGCGCCCCAATCTTGCTCCCGCTATGAGCATCCCTGGCTAGTTCAGCCAAGGCTCACAGCGAAAGTGCCGATCCGTGCCAAAAGCCGACCTCGACGATATCGACCGCAAAATCCTCGCTGTATTGCAGGCCAATGCCCATGCCACCACCGAACAGCTCAGTGCCGCCGTTGGTCTGTCGCCCTCGCCCTGCGCCCGCCGGGTGCGGCGGCTGGAGAGCGACGGCATCATCAAGGCCTATATAGCCGTGGTCGATCAGGAAAAGATCGGCCTGCCGATTTCCGTCTTTGCCTCGATCAAGCTGGAGCGCCAGCGCGAAGACGAACTCGATCGCTTCTCCAACGCCGTCATGGCCTGGCCCGAAGTGGCCGAATGCTACCTGATGACCGGCCAGCGGGACTATCTGCTGCGCATCGTGGTCAAGGACCTCGCGGCCTATGAGAGCTTTCTCAAGCAGAAGCTGACCCGGCTGGAGGGCGTGGCGTCGATCGAATCGAGTTTTGCGCTAGGGCAGGTCAAGAATGCGCAGGCTTTGCCGATACCGTGATGTTGCTGCGTGCCACCACCGAGCCACACCCACAGAGCGGCACCTCCCCCTCGATGGGGGAGGTTGGGAGGGGGTGCGAGAGCCCCGATATTGGGGCCAGTCCACCCCCACCCTTGATCCCTCCCCACAAGGGGGAGGGTGTCGACTGCAAACTCGGCATTAACTCAGCCCGCCCGCTTGCTCCACTTCACCTCGGGCGCCCACGCAAAATCCTTCTCGAACGGATATTGCTGAACGCTCTTGTGCTTGCGCTCCAGCCGCTCGACGAACTGATCCACCACGCCCGGCGATAGAGCCATCAGGCTCGGATTGGCGATCGGCCCCAGATCAGGCGACAGATAGCCAGACTTGACCACTACGATCTTGGCCGTGCGCGGATCGAGCCCCAGCCGGGTGAAATCAGGGATATTGTGGAACGGCCGCCGGCGCACCGTCAGCACCAGGTCGATGCCGCCGATCCGCACCACGGCTTCGCGCAGGCGCGGATCATCGGTTTCGAGCAGGAACTGCACCACGGCTTCGGCATAGACCGGCTTGCTGGAGATATCGAGGCTGGCGCCGATACTGGTTTCGATCGTTCCGCCGACGCCTGCCGCATAGGCCGCATCGGTTGCCGCCTTGTCGGCAATGCCTGCAAACACCACGCCCTGCGCGTTGCGGGCGATGAGTTCGGCCAGCACTTCGGCGCGGTCGCCAACGCCGCCGCCGGTCGGGTTATCGCCCGATTCCGCCAGCACGGCCGGGGCGGTCGAAGCGGTCATGGCCCAGTTGACGCATTCCTCGATCGAGCCGGTCTTGGTGCCGAAGACGAAGCGGTCGCGGATGTTCCAGTAATCCTGCGCCAGATGCTGCGCCGCCTTGGTCATCGCGGCCCGATCCGTGCCGGTTACCACGGCACAGGCGGTCGAGCGCGGCTCGTCGGCCCAGACATAGCCGACCTGAAACGAGGCATCCCAGATGCCGCTGGGGTCTTCGACGGCCTGGAGCTGGGTATAGAAGGTTCGCGCCGGCTCGTCTTGCGTGGAGGTCCGCTCACCTGGCAGCAGCACCGGCACCGGGGCCCAGGCGACGACGGGGCGTTGCCCGGTGCTGAGCGCCCGCACCAGCATGGTCACAGCGCGCCGCATCGTATCGGGCACGTCGATATGCGGGGCGGTGCGATAGGTCGAGAACATGTCGAGCCCGTCGACGATGGCCTGGCTCACATTGCCATGCAGGTCATAGCTGGCCGAGATCAGCACGTCCGGCCCGACCACATTGCGTACGGCGGTGATGAAGTCGCCCTCGGCGTCGAACAGGCCCTGGACGAACATGGCGCCATGCATAGCCAGATAAACGCCATCGAGGGGCAACGCGGCCCTGATGCCGTCGAGGATTTCCGCTTTCCAGCGATCATAGAGCGCGCGCTCCACCGGCCCGCCGGCAATGGCGCGGGCATGCAGCACGGTGATGAACTCGGCCGGAAAATGCGTCAGGAAATCGAAATAGGCATCCTTGAGCATGGCAGGGCCGCGTAGCACGCGGAAATCGGCCTCGCGGGCGAGGACGGGATTATAGGTGCTGCATTCGGTATGCAGCCCGGCGACAGCAATGCGCATCAGAGCACTCCGGGAACTTCGGCTTCGGGATTATCAGGGGTGGCTTTGGCCTTGGTGACCAGCCGCCCGGTCAGCAGCAGGCTGATCAGCAGCACCGGCACGAGGCAGGCAATGCCCAGCCGCATGTCGAAATGCTCGGCGACGAAGCCGATGACCGGTGGGCCGACGAGAAAGCCCAGCAGCGCCACAAAGCTGAGGATGGCGACATTGGCCGACGCGGCGCGATCGGTGAGACCGGCGGCCGCCGTGACGGCTAGCGGGAAGCCGACCGATACACCCAGCCCGATAATGCCGAAGCCGACCAGCGCCAGCGGCGTATTGGGCGCGACGAACAATAGCCCGGCCCCAGTCAGCGCCAGCACGCCGCAGATGCGGGCGGTGTTGACCGCGCCGAAATGCTTTTTGAGCGTGTCGCCGCCAAAGCGGCCCGTCGCCACCATGAAGGCAAACACCGAATAGCCCAGCCCCACCGTGCCGCCGGTCGCGCCAAGCGCGTCGCGCAGGAAGATGGCCGACCAGTCGGCCATGGCGCCCTCGGTCATGGTAATGCCGAAGACGAAGAAACAGATGCCCAGCAGCGGCCAGCTCGGAAGCGCCCAGGCTGAGCGCTGCCCTTCACTCTGGGGCGCTTCGGCCGCAAAGACCGGCAGCGCCCTGGCGACAACAAGCGCCAGCGGCAGTACCACAACCGCCACCAGTCCGATCGCCATCTGCGGCGACAGGCCCAGCCAGGCGAGGCCGGAGCCAACAAGGCTGCCTGTCATGATGCCGACTGACCAGAAGCCGTGCGAGGTAGTCATGATGTGCGTCTTAGTGGCCTTCTCGACCGCGTCGGCCTGCACATTGAGGCCCAGTTCGACGAAGGACAGCGACGAGCCGGTGAACATCAGCGCTATGAACAGCAGCGTCGAACTCGGCGCCAGCGCCGGCAGCACTGCCGCGATGGAATAGAGCACCATGCCGATCAGGATCGCCACCCGCGGCCCGATCTTGCCGACCAGCGGCCCGGCAAAGGGCAAGGTCAGCAGCGTGCCGCAGGGCAGGCCGAGCAATGCAATCGCAAGCCCCTGCGGACCGAGTCCGAGCGCGTTCTGCACATCAGGAATACGCGGCAACCACGAGCCGAACGCAATCGGCTGCAGGAAGAAGATCAGCATCGTCAGGCGCTGGGGGGTAAACATCGGTGTCGTCTCTGTGCTTCAGTCGTCCCCTTCTCCCCTCGTGGGAGAAGGTGCCCGAAGGGCGGATGAGGGGGCTGGTGATGGCTGCACGCACCGTGCCACCCCAAGCGCCAGCGCAATTCCCTCCCCTTGATGGGAGGGCTAGGGTGGGGTGGGGCCCAGAGTACCGAGTTCGTGACTCACCCCCACCCTCATTCCGTCCCCACAAGGGGGAGGGAGGCAGATCGCGCTAGCCCTACCTACCCATCGGATACGGCAAATACCCGGCAAAGCCGGTCAGCTTCCATTCTCCGCCCACCTTGCGCAGGAAATACAGCGTCTGCCAGTTCAGCACGTCCTTGCCGCCGTCGGTGAGCTTGATCTCGCCGTCGAACTTCTTGTGCGCGATGGCGATGTCGCCGTTGATTTCGATCTCGGTCAGGCTGGTGGCGCGATGGATGCCATCAAGCACGTCCTCGGCATAGTCGAGCTTCTGGCTTTCCCTGGCCTGGCGGATCCAGTCGTCGCGATAGGCCTCCAGCGTCGGGAAGCTGATGCGCCAGTCGTCGGGATTGCCCGACTTACCGCCATTAATGCCCAAAAACCCTTCCTTGATGAAGTCGCCGTCCACCATGCTCCAGTCGGCGGCGACGAAGGCGGCGATGTCGCGCTCCACCAGCATGGTCCAGATGGCGCTGCGGTCCGGGTCGTTTGCAAAGGGGTTGGTGCTGGTCATGATTGTCTCGCGTCTTTGACTTGATTGGGCGCCGGGGAGGGTGTCTGCTACCGGTCCATCAGCGTGAGCGACAATGCGGATCGCCGCCGCAATAGTGTTTCATATTTTCATTGATGGGGTTCATCCGTGTGCTTTTCGTGGAGCCCAGATGAATACCAATTGCGACATGCTGCCTGTTTCCATGGCGATTGTCCACACCCGAAACGCCGCTTAGCTCGGTACAAACGCCCAGAATTTCAACAAAATGCTGCCTCTTTAGGCAAAGTTGCGGGGTGGCTTAAATTGGTATTGTCATTGTGACGGATTCGTGTTGACATTGCTTTCGGAACGATCCTAATCTTGAAAATCGTTTACAGAAAACCCGACCAATCCGAAAGAGATGGCGGGCTCTAACAGGGTAGAGCATCATATGCGGGTAGGCATTATCGGCCTCGGTTTCCGTCTCGGCTATTTGGCGCGGGTATTTTCCGCTGCGCGGGATGATTTTTCGATTGCCGGTTATGTGGATCCCGCTCCCGCGGGTCTGCCCTATACCAAGGAACACGGTGTTTCCGTCGGCAAGCAGTTTGGCTCGCTGGAGGAAATGCTCGACAGCGAGAAGCTCGACCTGCTGATGGTCGGCTCGCCCAACCACATGCATCTCGAGCACATCCGCATCGGTCTCGATCGCGGCATGAAGATCTTCACTGAAAAGCCGGTGGTGACGTCGGTCGAAGATACGATGGAGCTGGCCAAACTGGTCGCCCAGTACGGCTCGGACAATCTGATGGTCGGGCTCGTGCTGCGTTATGCGCCGCTCTATGTCGATCTGCGCAAGGCGCAGGCTGAGGGATTGATCGGCGACGTGACCTCGGTCGAGGCTTCGGAGCATATTCCGCCCTATCACGGCGCTTTCTTCATGCGCGATTGGCGCCGCTACGAGCGCTATTCGGGCAGCTTCATGCTCGAAAAGTGCTGCCACGATCTCGATCTCTATAACGGCGTCATGGGCTGCCGCCCGCAATATGTGTCGAGCTTCGGCGGTCGCCGCACCTTCGTGCCGGCCAATGCCCCGCAGAACCTTGGCATCAACGACATGGAAGTCTACCATCGCAAGCCCAGCGGCTGGCAGGGTAGCGACAAGGTGTTCGACAGCGACGGCGACATCATCGATTACCAGACCTCCATCGTGCAGTATGCCAACGGCGCGGCGCTAACCTTCCACACCAACCTCAATGTCCCTGATGATTTCCGGCGCTTTGCCGTGATGGGCGCCAAGGGCATGGCCGAAGGCGATTTCATCCGCAATTTCCTGCGCGTCACCGATAGCCGCACCTCCGACCGCCTGGTCGACGCGACCTACAAGACATCGGGCCTGAGCCAGCACTACGGTGCCGACGAGCAGATGGCCGAGGATATCCTCAAGCACATGACCGAAGGCGTGCCGCTGCCGGTTTCGGTGACCGACGCCCTTGAGGCGGGTCTGCTGGCGCTCAGCATGGACCAGGCGATGCGCACCCGATCTGTCATCGACATGAACCCGATCTGGCAGCAATTCGACGCCGCCCTCGGGCGCGCGAGCTAAGGAGAAGTCAGATGACCGGAAACCGTAGCGCTTCCCTATTCGCTTTCGCCCTACTGGCTCCGGCTCTGATCTATATTACCATCATCGTGGCCTACCCGTTGTTCGACACCATCGTGTTGAGCTTCACCAATGCCGCCCTGCGCCCGACTTACGACTTCGTCGGCTGGGCCAATTACCAGCGCATTTTCGGCGCCGGCAATTTCACCGAAGTCATCGTCCGGACCTTCATCTGGACCTTCTTCTCGGTCGCCACCAAAATGGTGATCGGCGTGCTGGGTGCGACGCTGCTCAATGCAGCGATCCCCGGCCAGACCGTGTTCCGCATCCTCACCATGCCACCCTGGATCGTGCCGATGGCTATCGGCATCTTCATGTGGGGCTGGATGTATAACGGCCAGTTCGGCATGATTTCCGGCCTCTTGCAGAATTTCGGCCTCATCGACGGACCATGGCCGATCCTGGCGCAGGGCAGCTCGGCCTTCTGGGCCACCATCGTCACCGACGTGTGGATCGGCGTGCCGATGGTCACGATCTATATGCTGGCCGCCATGCAATCGATCCCCAAGGACCTTTACGAGGCTGCCTGGACCGATGGCGCCGGCCGTTTCTATCGCTTTCGCCGCATTACGCTGCCGCTGATGATCCCGGCTTTGCTGACCATGAGCCTGCTCAGCATGATCGCCACGTTCAATTCGTTCGACATCATCTGGATCCTGACCCAGGGCGGTCCTTCGGGTACCACCACGACCATGATCATCGACACCTACAAGACTGCCATGGGCAGCCGCAAATACGGCGAAGGCGCCGCCCGCGCCGTGGTCATCTGCATCTTCGTGTCGCTGTTCTGCATCGCCTACTTCCGTGCCGTCCGGAAACTGTCGCAGGGAGAAGCCAAATGAGTGACGTCGCCCGCTCAACCGAAGTCGCGGCCGCCGACAGCTCCGCGCTGGTCAAGCCAGCCGCCAAGGCCCGTGCCCGCTCCGCCAAGGCCATGATCGACCGCTACAAGTGGTACGAGATCGTGCTGATGTATGCCGGCATGGCCGTGTTCCTGTTCTTCGTGCTGGCGCCCTTCATCGAAGGCTTCCTGGTGTCGCTGAAGCCACTCGCGCAGCTGTTCTCGACGCCCTACAGCTTCATCCCCAAGAACGGGTCGTTCGACGCCTATTTCAGCATGTGGGTGTCGGTGCCAGCTTTGGGCATGCACATTTTCAACTCGTTCTTCATCTCGTCGGTGGTGACGCTGATCGTCGTCTGCATCGTGGTGCCCGCCGCCTATGCCTTCGCCCGCTTCCAGTTCGGCGGTTCGGGCCTGCTGCTCGGCGCGTTCCTCGCCGTAAACATGTTCTCGGGTGCCGTGCTGCTAATCCCGCTGTTCCGCCTGATGCGTCAGCTGGGCCTGCTCAACAGCTACTGGGCGATGATCGTGCCGGGCGCCGCCTTCCTCATTCCGTCGTCCATCTGGCTGCTGCGCACCTACATGATGCGCATCCCCAAGGAGCTGGACGAAGCCGCCTGGGTCGATGGCGCATCGCGCCTCTACACCCTGCGCCGGGTCATCCTGCCGCTGGCTATGCCGGGTATCGTTGTGGTCGCCATCATGACCTTCATCGGCGCCTATGCGCAGCAGTTCATCTTCGCGCTGACCTTCAACTCCAAGACTGAATTCATGCCGCTGCCGGTGGGGCTCTTCGCCTTCTTCGGCAAGCAGGAAGTGCAGTGGAACGAGCTGATGGCAGCGTCCTTCGTCGGTATCCTGCCGGTCATGATCGTCATCGTGTTCCTGCAGCGCTATCTCGTCGCCGGTCTCACCGCTGGCGCCGTGAAACAATAAAGCCCGCAAGGGTGTATCGAGTTCTAGGTCGGGGTCGCCAGAACCCGGCCGAGGGAAGGCGCCCCTCGGGGCGTGCAACAAGGGAGACTAAAAGTGAAAAAAACTACCGGACTTCTCGCGGTATCGCTGCTGGCCATGGCCGCAGCGACCCCTGCGACGTTCGCCCAGGACGTGAAGGAAATCTCCTTCATCAACTGCGGTGACGAATTGACCGCCGGCTATGCCGATTACTTCGCCGAATGGGAAGCCGCAAATCCGGGCTACAAGGTCGCGCCGGAAATCGTGGGCTGGGGCCAGTGCCAGGACAAGGTAACGACGCTGGCTGCCGCTGGCACGCCGGTTTCGCTGGCCTATGTCGGCTCGCGCACCCTCAAGCAGTTCGCCCTCAACGACCTCATCGTCCCAATTCCGATGACCGACGAAGAGAAGGCTTCCTATTACAACTACGTCCCTGACACCGTCACCTTCGACGGCACCCAGTGGGGCGTTCCGGTTGCCTTCTCCACCAAGGCCCTGTTCTGGAACAAGGACCTGTTCGAAGCCGCTGGCCTCGATCCGGAAACCCCGCCCAAGACCTGGGAAGAAAAGATCGCTTTCGCCAAGCAGATCACCGAGAACACCGATGCCGCCGGTTATGGCCTTGTCGCCAAGACCTTCGACAACACCATGCACCAGTTCCTCCATTGGGTTTACACCAATGATGGCAAGGTGATCGACGCCGACGGCAACATCGTGCTCGACAGCCCGAACAACCTGGCTGCCCTGACCGCGATCAAGGACATCGTGCCCTACTCCGAAGAAGGCCCGACCGCCTACGAGCAGAACGAAGTTCGCGCAATCTGGCTCGATGGTGGCGTCGCCATGATCGAAGCCGGCGTTGGTGCCGCGCTTCGTGCTGAAGAAGCCGGCATGAACTGGGGCGTTGCTCCGCTGCCGGGCGGCCCGGACTCCAAGGGTCCCGGCACCCTGCTGATCACCGACTCGCTGGCCGTCTTCAAGGGCACCGGCGTTGAGGAACAGGCTATCAGCCTGGCCAAGTTCATCACCGCTGGCGAACGCCAGTGGGCCGCCGAAATGGCCCAGGGTCTGACCCCCCTGCGTCCGCTCGAGCCCCAGACTGCTGAACTGGTTGCCAAGACGCCCTATTGGGCGCCCTTCCTGGACGGTATCGAATTCGGTGGCCCAGAGCCTCTGCTGACCGACTATGTCGGCCTGCAGAACGTGATCATCGAAATGGTTCAGTCGGTTGTTACCGGCGCTGCCGAGCCTGCCGCTGCCCTCACCAAGGCCGCCGGCGAACTCGAGCAGTACAAGTAAGGTCCTCCGACCTGGCCGTCGCCCCGCACCAGGGGCGGCGGCACCCTCATTCATTGCCTGCCCGCGGGAGCCGCCCCGCCGACCGGAGACGTCCCATGTCGCAACTCAGCCTCAAGCATCTCAAGAAGTCCTTCAACGAGGCCCGCATCATCAAGGGCATCGACCTGGAGGTTTCCGAAGGCGAGTTCGTGGTGTTCGTGGGTCCGTCGGGCTGCGGTAAATCCACACTGCTGCGCATGATCGCCGGCCTCGAGGACGTCACCGAGGGTGAGATCGTCATCGGCGGCAGGACCGTCAACGACCTGCCGCCCGTCCAGCGCGGCATCGCCATGGTGTTCCAGAGCTACGCGCTCTATCCGCACATGACCGTGTTCGAGAACATCGCCTTCCCGTTGCGCGTCGAAAAACTGCCGCAGGCCGAAGTCGACAAGCGCGTCGGCGCCGCGGCCAAGGTGCTGCAGCTCGAAAGCCGCCTGCAGCACCGCCCCGGCATGTTGTCCGGCGGCCAGCGCCAGCGCGTCGCCATCGGCCGCGCCATCGTGCGCCAGCCCAAGATTTTCCTGTTCGACGAACCGCTGTCCAACCTCGACGCCGCGCTCCGCTCCGAGATGCGCATCGAGTTGATGGAACTGCACAAGCGCCTCGGCTCGACCATGATCTACGTGACCCATGACCAGGTCGAAGCCATGACCATGGCCGACAAGATCGTGGTGCTCGACGCCGGCGAGATCGCCCAGGTCGGTTCGCCCCTGCAGCTTTACCACAAGCCCGACAACCTCTTCGTCGCTGGCTTCATCGGCAGCCCCAAGATGAACTTCATCAACGGCACCGTGACATCGGCCGATGGCGAAACCGCCGTGATCGATCTCGGCGCGCTGGGTACCATCAGCCTGCCGCGCTCGTCGAAGGCGATCGCCGGCCAGTCCGTGACGCTGGGCATCCGGCCCGAGCATCTCAAGCTCGGCCAGGGCGACTTTACCCTGACCATGACGCCCAAGATCGTCGAACATCTGGGCATCCACACCGTCAGCTACGCGACCCTGCCGGCAGGCGAGAATTTCGTTGGCCTGTTCGAGGGCGATCCCAACGTGCCCGAAGGCGAAGCGGTGAAGATCGGCTTCACGCTGGATCAGGTTCACCTCTTCGACCAGGCGGGTCTGGCGGTCTACTGACTTCGAGGCGGCCCGCAGGGACAAATCGCTCCGGCGGAGCGATTTGAGACGCTTCGAGGTGGGCGACATCGCCGCCGAAAGGCTCCGGTGGAGTCTTTCGAACCGAGAAGGCCATAAGAGCTCTGCTCGCATGCGACTGCCGCCTGAGGAGGGGATGAATGCTGGACATTGTCGGCCTGCTGCAGACCGAGAAGGACGAATTCACCCGCTCCGAACGCGCGCTGACTGAAATCGTGCTGGCCGATGTCGACCGCGTGCTCAAGATGAGCATTGTTGACCTGGCGGCGCATGCCGACGTATCGCCGCCCACCGTTACCCGGTTCTGCCGGCGCCTGGGCTGCGACAGCTATGCTGATTTCAAGGTGCGCCTGGCCCAGTCCCGCTTCGTCGGTCAGCGCTATTTCGCTCCGGCGGCCGGGCCGTCCAGCGTGCACGAGATCAGCCAGGGCGTGATCAACGGCATCCAGTCGATCATCTACGAGACCTTCGAGCATCTCGACTTTGCCGCGGTCGAACGCGCCGCGGAAAGCCTGGTCAAATCCTCGTTCGTGCTGGCCTTCGGCTCGGGTGGTGCGTCCTCGATGATGGCCGGCGAAATCGAAACGCGGCTGTTCCGCCTCGGCCTCAAGGTCGCTTCGACCGACGATCATCAATTGCAGATGATGCGCGCCGCCGCTGCTCCCTCGGGCACCGTCATCGTCGCGTTCTCGCTATCGGGCAATAATGCGCAACTGGCCAAGACGCTCACCGTCGCCGGCGAGTATGGCCTGACGCGCATTGTCATGACCCGCTCGGCCTCCATCGTCTCGGCGCAATCCGATATCCTGCTGCCGGTCAACTGGCACGAGAGCAGCGACATCCTGCGGCCGACGCCGGGCCGCTACGCCTTTCTCGCCACCGTCGACGTGCTGGCCCAGACCATAGCCACCCGGCTCGGCGCCTCCGCCGTCGCCAGCATGCGGCGCATCAAGCATCAGCTCGTCGTCAATAGAGACGGCGACGACGCCCAGCCGCTGGGGGATTAACCGGCCACAGCGTCACGCCCTCGTGGTTCGAGGGTCGCTATGCTCCCGCCTCACCATGAGGGCTACTGGGCCACAGAGCGAGCGGTAGCCCTCATGGTGAGGTGCGAGTTCTTCACGAGCCTCGAACCACGAGGGCGTGCCACCGACACAAAGAGCATTCTCATGACCATTGCCCTCTCCCTCGTCACCACCTGGACGCCCGCCAAGGACGGCGAGCCGCTCGGCTACGGCATCGAGCTCACCAATAATGGCGACCAGCCGCTCAAGGACTTCACCCTCGGCTTTTCCGGCCCCGCCCGCATCGATCCGCATGCCACGCTCGAAAACGGCAAGCTGCTCAAGCGCCTCTCCAACCACTCGCTGATCGCGCCGCCCGATGGCTATGTGCTCGAGCCGGGTGCGACCTGGACGGCCACGGCGCGCGGGCTTTCCTATGGCCTGCGCCATTGGAGCGACGGGGCCAATTCGGGCTATGTCGCGCTCGCCGATGGCACCATCATCACGCTGCCGACCGCGCCCACCAAGGGCAAGGGCCACAATTCGCCGCTGCTCAAGGGCACCGTGAAATTCCCCGTGCCGGCCAAGGCGCCGGTCCCCGTCTCGATCATTCCCTGGCCGAAATCGGTCGCAACCACGGGCGCTCGCACCGCCCCTCCCGGCATCGAGCTCAAGCCTGAAGGCAGCGACGCGCAGAAGGCCGCCGCGGCCTTTACCGGCCTCGTCGCCGACCTGTTCCCTGTCGAAGCCCTGGTTCGCCCGGTGTCGGAAGCGGGCATGCCGGTCGCCATCGTGCACAAGACCGGCATGGGTCCCGAAGCCTATGAGGTCACCTTCGCCGAGAACAGCGCCACCGTCGCCGCCACCACGCGCCAGGGCATGTTCTATGGCCTCGTGACCATCGGCCACATCCTGCGCGGCGCCAAGCAGTATCCGCAGACTTTCCTGTTCCCGACCGGCGGCACCATCAGCGACGAGCCCGGCTTCGTCTATCGCGGCTGCCATCTCGACGTGGCGCGCCAATTCTATACCGGCGCCGAAGTCAGCCGGCTGATCAAGCTCATGTCCTGGAACAAGATGAACAAGTTCCATTGGCATTTGAGCGAAGACGAAGCCTGGCGCGTCGAAATCGACGCCTACCCTGAACTGACCGAGATCGGCGCCTGGCGCGGCCATGGCAAGGCGCTGCCGCCATTGCTCGGCTCGGGCCCGCATCCGACCGGCGGCTATTATTCCAAGCAGGTTATCCGCGAGATCGTCGCCCTGGCCGATAGCCTCGCTATCACCGTCATCCCGGAAATCGACATGCCGGGCCACTTCTACGCCGCCCTGCAGGCACTGCCGCATCTGCGCGATCCGGCCGAAACCGGTGAATACCAGTCGGTACAAGGCTTCCCCAATAACAGCCTCAACCCCGCCTACGAACCGGTCTACGAATTCGTCGAAAAGGTTGTCGATGAAGTGCTGGAACTGTTCCCCGCGGGCATCTTCCACCTCGGCGCCGACGAAGTGCCGTTGGCCGCCTGGTCGGGCTCGCCTCTCGCTCTCGACATGATCGAGAAGATGGGCGGCATCGAGATGCGCCGCAAGCACGAGAAGCAGTTCAACCAGCTCGGCAATCACGGCGGCGCCGACGAAATCGAGGGCTCGCCCACTGCGCTGATCCAGGCGGCCTTCATCCGCCGCGTCCACGACTACATCTCGTCCAAGGGCGCCATCACTGGCGGCTGGGAAGAAGCGGCGCACGGCGACGCCGTGGATAAGGACAAGGCCTTCGTCATCGGCTGGCGCAATGTCGAGATCAACGCCGCCCTGGCCGAACGCGGCTTCGACATCGTCGTCTCGCCCGGCCAGCGCTATTACCTCGACATGGCCAATGGCGTCGCCTGGGCCGAACCAGGCGCCGGCTGGGCCGGCTGGTCGGGCCCGCAGGAGACCTATGAGTTCGAGGCCCGCGCCGGCTTCTCCGAAAACGGGCTCAAGCACCTGCTCGGCGTCCAGAGCTGCATCTGGAGCGAGTCGATGACCGACCGCGCCATCTTCGACCGTCTGGTATTCCCCCGCCTCTCGGCCGTCGCCGAAGCCGGCTGGACGCTGCCCGAACGCAAAAGCTGGCCGCGGTTCAAGGCGCTCGTGGGCACCATGCCGATCATGTACGGCAATTGGTCTGAGGAATAAGCTTAGGCGCAGCCAAGTAGCTGGATCGTCACCCTCGGGTTTGGCCCGAGGGCGTTTCGCTTGCTGAACGCCGGGTAAGCACAGAGCCCTCGGGTCAAGCCCGAAGGTGACGCGCGGTGGATGCAGACTCGTGACACCCTCTCCCTCAAGGGGAGAAGGGGGGAACTGCGCTATTCGCCGCTGATGCCTAAGCCCAGGGGTTCTCCACCATCGGCCAGATCGTCCGCCGCGCCTTGCGGTAGGGTGTGGTTGCCGGGGTGTTGGGATAAGGCTTGCCGGCCGAGCAATAGACGATCTCCGCAGCGATCTTGCTGAACGAGTCGTAGAAGTGGTTGGTCGACTTGATCAGCAGGATTTTGCGCGACGTCGGCTCGATACCCATCACCGAAAACAGGCTGGGATCAAAGCTCTGCGCGCGGGTGGAGTTGAGGATCACATCAATCCCGTCAAAGCTGATCCACACTGCATCGCCAAACGGCGCGAAGCTCTCGCCGAACCGCATTTCCGCGTTTCGGACCAGGCGCCTGACCGTTACCAGCTTGTCGATCGGGTCGCCGGTATGCGGCGCAGACTTGGCGCCGAAGCGCAGCGGAATCTCGGCGCCTTCCCCAGCCGCCATGCAGATCTGCACCGCGATCGGATCCCAGACGGTGCCAACGGCAACGTCGGTAACGCCACGCGCGATCAGTTCGGCCAGAATGACCGTCGCATCGCCCGCCGTGCCGCCGCCGGGATTGTCCCACACGTCGGCAATGACCACAGGGCCCTTCGGTGCGGCGAGGGCAGCATCGACAGCGACCTTCTCGTCGACCTGCTTGACCATGAAAGTGCCGCGCATGTCGAACAGCTCGCGCCCCAGCGTCTCGGCAAAAGCCGCGCCCTTGCCGGGATTGTTGTCGGTAACGGCGATGATCTTGGTGCCCAGCTCGGGCACGTCGCCGGCCATGAAGCCATGGATGACCGAGAGCGACAGCAGGCCCGGCTCGGACTTTTCGAGCGCATAGAGCTTGTCGACAAAGCCGCGCATCGGCTGCTTGGAGGTGGGGAACACATCGATCATGCGGCAGTCGAACACCGACATGACCGGCTTGATCTCGCCCTTGAGCGCCCGCACCGCGATCGACCACAGGTCGCGCGCCCGATCGACAAAGTCGATATGCGGAAACTCCTTGAAGACGACGAAGAAATTGGCGGCAGCGACGCGCCTGGCTGTCAGGTGGCTATGGGGGTCGAGTTCGGCACAGACCAGCACATCGGGGCCGACAATGTCGCGGACGCGGCTCAGAAGGTCACCTTCCGGATCGTCATAGCCTTGGGCGACCATGGCGCCGTGCAGGCCCAGAACGACGGCATCGACCGGCATGGCCGCGCGGAGCTGGTCGAGAATTTCGTCGCGCAGTTCCTCAAAGGTGGCCCGCGCCACCAGCCCTGCCGGGTCGGCCCAGCTGGCACTGCCCTCGATCAGGGTCCAGCCCTCGCGGGCGCAGACTTCGCGGCCAACGGTGATCGGCGCGGTGCACAGTGTGGGGGTTGCCGGGTGCTCTCCCGGGCGCGCATAGAGCGAAGCCTCGAACGCCCGCTTGTCGATGGCGATGGGGGAGAAGGTATTGGTTTCGGTCGCCAGGGCGGCGGTGAAGACGCGCACGTGGAACTCGCAAGAAGTGTGAGTGAACAGGCTTGGACGGAAGCCGCCCAGATGCCAAGCTAGCACAGGGTAAAGCGATCAATCACGTAAGAAATTTACATTCGTGACGGCATTTTGCAGGCGAAATGCCGGTTTTCAGTGGATATGGTCGGCCTCAACGAAATTGGCTTTCAGAAATCGACAAGGAGTATTGCAATGCCGATCAAGCGCTATGGTGCGGAGAAGTCGGGTGCGGGCGGCCAGAACCTGCCTTTCGCGCGCGCCGTGGAAGCCGGTGGCTGGCTCTATGTCTCGGGCCAGGTGGCCATGAAGGACGGCGAAATCGTGCGCGGCAGCATTGTCGAAGAGACGCACCTTACCATCAAGAACCTCATCGCCATCCTGGAAGAGGCCGGCTACGGGCTCGAACACGTGGTGCGCTGCGGCGTCTGGCTGGATGATCCGCGCGACTTCTGGAGCTTCAACGGCGTCTACAAGAGCTATTTCGGTGATCACCCGCCGGCTCGCGCCTGCGTGCAGAGCCATATGATGGTCGACTGCAAGGTCGAGATCGAATGCGTGGCGTATAAGGGGCCGTAAAGCCCCCAACCACGGCAATTTGGTGTGGCAAAGCTGACCGACAGGACAACATGACATCTTCCCCCTTCCGCCTCGACGGCAAGACGGTTCTCATTAGCGGCGCTGGTGGCGGCATTGGCCGATCGCTGGTGGCCAGCTTCCGTGCGGCTGGCGCCGCCGTTATCGGCGCTGATCGTGAGGCGGGGATGCTCGATGGGCTCGATCTCGCCGGCCAGGTGCTGTTCGACCAGGCCGATCCCAAGGCAACGCGCGCCAGCATCGAGCGCCATCTGGCGGCGTTCGGTGTTCCCGATGCGGTTGTCTCCAATGCCGGCTTTTCGCGTGCCGAACACCTGGGTCAGGTCGATGACGACGTCTGGGCGTCCGAGCTGGCGATCAACCTCAATGGTGCCTATGCCATGACCGACCCGATCGTGGCGGCCATGGCCGAACGCGGCGCCGGAAGCCTGGTGTTCATTTCCTCGGTCAATGCCATCGCGCACTATGGCAATCCTGCCTATTCCGCCGCCAAGGCCGGGCTCGTCGCCTATGCCAAGGCGATCGCGGTGGAACGCGGCGGGGAGGGGGTACGGGCCAATGTGGTTTGCCCCGGCTCGGTGCGCACCCCGGCTTGGGACCATCGCCTTGCCGCCGATCCGACCCTGCTTGATAACGTGCTGCCGCATTACCCGCTGGGCCGCATGGTGTCGCCGACTGAAGTCGCCAATGCTGCGGTGTTCTTCTGTTCCGACGCGGCATCGGGTATTACCGGCACCGTCTTGCCTGTCGATGCCGGGCTGACCGCCGGTAATCTCCGTTTCGTCGATGAAGTGCTGAGGGGAAAATGACCGCTATTTCCGAACTCGATACCCCCGCCGTGCTCATCGATATCGACCGCGTCGAGGCCAACCTCAAGCGCGCCCAGGATTTTGCCGATGGCCACGGCCTCAAGCTGCGGCCCCACATCAAGACCCACAAGCTGCCGCGCTTCGCCAAGCGGGCGATCGAGCTGGGCGCGGTGGGCATTACCGTGCAGAAGCTGGGCGAGGCCGAGGTGATGGCCGATGCCGGCATCACCGACATGCTGCTGACCTTCAACATTATCGGCGCGGCCAAGCTGGCCCGGCTCAAGGCGCTGAACGAGCGGGTGACCATCCGGGTTGTGGCCGATAGCGGGGAATGCGTTGCCGGCCTTGCGGATACCTTCGCCGGTTCGGCCCGGCCGCTGGGCGTGCTGGTCGAATGCGATACCGGCATGGGCCGCTGCGGTGTGCAGACCCCGGCGGCAGCGCTGGCGCTGGCGCGGACGATCATGGCGTCACCGGGCCTGGAATTCCACGGCCTCATGACCTATCCGGCGGCCGGAAAATACAAGGCGGCCGCCGCCTGGCTGGCAGAGGCCAAGACGCTGTTCGACGCCGCAGGAATCGCCATGCCTGTCATCACCACGGGCGGAACGCCCGATATCTGGCATGCCGACGAAGCCGGCGTCGCCACCGAATACCGGCCCGGCACCTATATCTATATGGACCGCTCGCAGGTGGCGGCGGGCGCGGCCAGCTATGACGATTGCGCGCTGACCGTGCTGGCGACCGTGGTCAGCCACCCGACATCGGGCCGGGCGATCATCGATGCCGGCAGCAAGGCCCTGACCAGCGACCTGCTCGGACTGGTCGGGCACGGCTATATCCCCGCCTATCCCGAGGCGAAGATCGTCGGGCTGAGCGAGGAGCACGGCACGTTGGATGTGTCCGCCTATGCCGATGGTGGGCCCAAGATCGGCGAGCAGATCGCCATCATCCCCAATCACTGTTGCCCGGTGACCAACCTGTTCGACCGCGTGCATCTGGTGCGGGGCGGGGAACTGGTCGAGACGGTGGCCGTGGTGGCGCGGGGGAGAGTGGATTGATATCCCCGACGGACCGCTGATCTAGCTCGCTTCCAAGAGCCCAACGCCCTCGCTTACCCCGCTTATCCCCGGGTTTCTCTGTGCACCTATAGTCTGTGCAGTCAGGTCCTCCCGCCCCTCCAGAGGCGGCTTTCGGCCATGACGTTTCCGCAAGACATGGAGCGCCGGATGAAACGAATATTATGCATAGTGCTGTGGGTCCTGGGCATGGCGATGGCCGTCCAGGCCGAACCGATCGCGCTCAAGCGCGGCGTCAATGTGCACGAATGGCTCAATTGGTCGCCCGTAACCTCGGGTGGATCTTATGTCTGGCCGCCATACCGAAGCTATAATGCGTGGCTGTCCGACGGTCGGCCGCTGACGGATTGGCCGGCCGGCGATCAGTTCGTACGCATCAAGGCTATGGGCTTTGATTTCGTTCGCCTGACCATCGATCCCGGTCCGCTGCTCGCCAATACGGGCGCGAGGCGCCAGCAGGCGCTGGATATTCTCGAAGCCGCGGTCCGACGGATCACGGCGGCCGATCTCAAGGTCGTCTTCAACCTGCATCTGGTCAGCCAGGTTCCGGCCTATAGCGAGAGCATTATCGCGGGTGGTGCCGGCAGCGCCGGGGTAACCCTCTATCGCGGCATGGTCGTCGACGTCGCCAACATGCTGGTGGATGTCGGCGTCGACAAGGTGGCGCTCGAGCCGTTCAACGAACCGGCCTATTACCCCTGCGATGCGACCGGCAGCAGCGATTGGCAGACCATCATGGCGACCACGGTCGCCAATATTCGGGCCGTCAGCACTCAGTTGACCGTGATTGCCACCGGCGCCTGCGGTGGCAGCATTACCGGGCTGACCGATCTCGATCCGAGCTTCGACGATGCCAACCTGCTCTACAGCTTCCACATGTACGAGCCGCATAGCTTCACCCATCAGCGGCCCGAGGCCCCAGCCACCTTCTATTCCGGCCTGCCCTGGCCGGTCGGCGGATCTACGCCAGCCGATTGGATTTACTGGGCCCAGGTGAACATGAGTGCCGCCGGCTTGAGCGCAACCGAGCAGCAGATGAACCTGGATGAAGCTAACCCGCGGATTACCGAGTATTTTTCGCAGGACTGGGGGCTGAGCCAGCTCGTGACCAGGGTTCAGGAGGCGACATATTGGGCGGCGATGAACAACATTCCCAACCGGCGCCTGTTCATGGGTGAGTTCGGCGCCATCCTGATGCCGCCGGACTATCACATGGGGACATACGAAGCCGACCGCTCCAACTACGTTCGCGCGGTGCGGGTGCTGGCGGAGAATTTCGGCATCAACTGGTCGATCTGGGAATATTCCAGTCCAACCGGAATGTCAGTCATCCAGCCCATCGGCCCAGCTGTGCCGGATGCCGATCTGCTGACGGCCCTGGGTTTGTAAACCAGCCTGCGACTAGGACAAATTGTGACAACCTGCATCGGCGCGGCTACCCCGGGCCGATGCTACGGGGTGACGGTGGTGCGCAGGTGGTGTAGCAGTACCGCAGGCCTGTTTTGCGACCGATGACGACACACTTCCCTCCCACATTCTTCGACCGACCCGCCACTGACGTCGCCCGTGACCTCATCGGGGTGACGCTGCTCGTCGATGGTGCCGGCGGGCCGCTGGTCGAGGTGGAGGCCTATGATCAGACCGATCCGGCATCGCACAGCTTCAATGGCCCGACGCCGCGCAATGCCGTGATGTTCGGCGCGCCGGGCCATGCCTATGTCTACAAGATCTACGGCATCCATTGGTGCCTCAACTTCGTCTGCCAAACCGGCAGCGCCGTATTGATCCGGGCGCTGGAGCCGATGCATGGCGTCAATCGCATGCATGAGCTGCGCGGCGGCCTTGGGGCGCGGCAACTTTGCTCCGGCCCGGGCAAGCTGTGCCAGGCGCTCGGCATCAGCATCGCGCAGAACGGCCTGCCGCTCGACGCGCCGCCATTCTTGCTGCTGCCGCGTGACGGCGAGCACGACATCGCCACCGGACCGCGCATCGGCATCACCAAGGGCGTCGAAACGCCCTGGCGCTTCGTGCGGCGCGGCTCACCCTTTCTGAGCAAGCCGTTGCGCTAAGGCATCTTCACCTCCCCCCGAGGGAGAGGTGAAGAGTGAAGGAACCATCCTCCGTCTCAGCGATTGGCTGTCAGAGACCGGTGCGCGTCAACCGGACATGGTGGCATAGGGAACGGACTGGTTTTTCCGGTTTCCCGGTCCGGCCAACGAAACGGCAGCCGAGCCTTTGTCCCACCCGTGCTGGTCTCACCGCCACAAATCGGCTGACACCCCGCAAGCTCAATGCCCGACTAACGCGCCGCTCACCAGGCGCGGCGAGATCGTCGGTGGATAGCACCGCGTCGTGATTTCTGCCGCCTTGCGGCTCACCCCGCCGCTGTGATCCAAGGGCGGGGTGAGCACACTTGAATCGAGCATGGACCTGTTCGGGGCGGGAACCACGGCAATGCCGCGCGATCCGCTGGCCGTGCTGCGCGATGTCTTCGGTCATAAGAGCTTCCGCGGCCAGCAGGCCGACGTGGTCAATCATCTGGTCGATGGTGGCGACGCGGTCGTGCTGTTCCCCACCGGCGCCGGCAAGTCCATGTGCTACCAGATCCCGGCTATCTGCCGGCCGGGCGTGGGCGTGGTCATCTCGCCGCTCATTGCGCTGATGCGCGATCAGGTCGAGGCGCTGAAACAGGCGGGTGTCGCCGCAGCGGCGCTCAATTCGTCGCTGACATCGGAAGAATCTTCCGAAGTCCGCCGCCAGTTGCGGCGCGGCGAGCTCGATCTGCTCTATGTGGCGCCCGAGCGGGTGGCGACGCCGGGTTTTGCCAATATGCTCTCGGGCATCGATATCGCGCTCTTCGCCATCGACGAGGCCCATTGCGTGAGCCAGTGGGGCCACGATTTCCGGCCGGAATATCGCGAACTATCCAAGCTCACCGAACTCTTCCCCGGCGTGCCGCGCATCGCTTTGACCGCGACGGCCGACCCAACCACACGCGCCGATATCGTCGAGCGGCTGGGGCTGGATGCGGCGCAGGTGTTCACGTCAAGCTTTGACCGCCCCAACATTTCCTATTCCATCGTCGAGCGCGACAAGGCGCGCGAGCAATTACTGGCCTTCCTCGCGGCGCACAAGGGCAGTTCCGGCATCGTCTATTGCCTCAGTCGCGCCAAGGTCGAGGACACCGCCGATTGGCTCTCCGGCAAGGGCATTCCGGCTTTGCCCTATCATGCGGGCCTGAGCGCCGAGCGGCGCAGCGCCAATCAGGATGCTTTCCTCAAGGAGGAAAATATCTGCATGGTGGCGACGGTGGCGTTCGGCATGGGTATCGACAAGCCCGATGTGCGCTATGTGGCGCATATGGATCTGCCGGCCTCGATCGAGGCCTATTACCAGGAAACCGGCCGCGCCGGGCGTGACGGCCAGCCCGCCGACGCCTGGATGAGCTATGGCATGGCCGATGTGGTGCAGCGCCGCCGCATGATCGATGAAGGCAACGCCCCCGATGAGGTCAAGCGCCTCGAACATGGCAAGCTCAATGCCCTGCTCGGTGTGTGCGAGACGGCCGAGTGCCGGCGCAAGGCCATCCTCAACCATTTCGGCGAGGCCCATGCCGGCAATTGCGGCAATTGCGATACCTGCCGGTCGCCGGTGGAAAGCTGGGACGGCACCGAAGCTGCCATCAAGGCGCTAGCCGCGATCTACCGCACTGGCATGCGCTTCGGCGCGGCCCATGTCATCGACGTGCTGATGGGCAAGGCCACCGAGAAGGTCGAACGCTTCGGGCACCAGAACCAGGCGGTGTTCGGGCAGGGCGCCGATCTCGACGCCAAGGTCTGGCAATCGGTGATCCGGCAGCTGACCGCCTCGGGGCTGATCGTTGTCGATCATGCCAATCATGGGGCGCTTACGCTGGGCGAAGGCTCGCGCGCCGTGTTCAAGCGCGAGCGCGTGGTCACCTTGCGCAAGGATCGGCCAAAGAAGTCGGTCGAGGTGCGCCGCCAGCTCGCCCGCGCCGCCACGGTGCCCGAACATGCACTGCCGCTGTTCGAGGCTTTGCGCGAAGAGCGGACGCGCATCGCCAAGGCCCAGGGCGTACCGCCCTATGTCATCTTCCACGACGCCACCCTGCGGGCCATGGCGCTGGCGCAGCCGCGCCATCCGCATGACATGCTGAACCTGCCCGGCGTCGGCCAGGCCAAGCTCGATCGCTATGGCGAGGCGTTTCTTGCGGTGGTCAAGGGGATCGCGAGTTGAGCAGACCCAAGGCCCCCTCACCCGGCCCCGCGGGCCGACCTCTCCGCCAAAGGGAGAGGTGTCGCTGCGCGACGTGGATGGCACCCACCTCTCCCTTTGGGGGAGAGGTCGACTTGCGCAGCAAGGCGGGTGAGGGGGCCTTCCCGTGACCGAAGTCTCATCAAGCCGCCCGCGCTTCGCCATCGTCGACATCGCCCGTGGCGTCGCCATTATCGCTATGGTGGCCTATCACCTGTGCTGGGACCTCAGCTATTTCCGCTTCATATCAGCCGATGTCGGCTACGATCCGCAATGGGTGGTGATAGCCCGCTCCATCCTGGCGTCATTCCTGTTTCTCGTCGGCGTCGGCCTGGTGCTGGGGCATGGCCGAGGCATTCGTTGGGCCGCGTTCTGGAAGCGCTGGATTTTCGTGCTCGCGGGCGCTTTGGCGATCAGCCTTGCCACCTTCTTGGCCTTCCCCGATAGCTTCGTCTATTTCGGCGTGCTGCATGCCATTGCGCTGTTCAGCGTGTTGGCTCTGCCCTTCCTGGCCGCGCCGCTCTGGCTGCCAGCGCTGGTTGCGATCGTCGTCATCGCGCTGCCGTTCCTCTATTCCGATGCGCTGTTCAACGAAAAACTCTGGTCGGTGATCGGCTTCTGGCAGGTGCCGCCGCCGGCCAATGACCTGGTGCCGATCTTTCCCTGGTTCGGCGTGGTGCTGCTGGGTGTCATCGCCACGCGGCTGGTGCTGGCCTCGCCGCTCTCGGCTCAGCTGGCGGCCATCAATCCGGGCCGCCGCCTGCCGCGTGTGCTGGCTTTCATGGGGCGCTGGAGCCTGCTGATCTATCTGTTGCACCAACCCCTGCTGCTGGGCCTCGTCTATCCCGCCGCGGCCATCCTCAAGCCCGAGATCGGCATGCGCACGTCCGAATTTCTCGGCGCCTGCCAGAGCAGCTGCATGGATGGCGGCACCAGCGCGGAAATGTGCACCACCTATTGCCAGTGCGGCCTTGAGGGGATCGAGGAGAACGAGCTGTGGAACGCCGTCTATAGCGGCATGGTGAGCGCGCAAGAGCAGGTTCTGCTCGACGCCAGCAACCTGCAATGCTCTGCGCTGATCTATCCGGAACTGAACGCTCCGCAGTGAGCCGAGCGCCCTCCCGCGCCAAACAAACCACCGGCCGTCACCCTCGGGCTCGACCCGAGGGTGTTTCACTTCGCCGAGTTCGGTAAGTGCAGAGCCCTCGGGTCGAGCCCGAGGGTGACGGTCGGTGGATGTAACAGCGAGAAGGCGAGTCTCATCGCCGACCCCGATCATTCCGTGGCAAATTTTGCGTTTTTTGCTCAGTTTCTGGCTTGAATGGTAGGGCGAATGCGCCTTTTATGACAGCGCGAGTTGATTTGTCCGAGCTGCGGCTACGGTTGGCTCCGCCCCCGTTCGGACCCCACATATATTTGAAGTCTGGATACTTCCTTGACCACCGATAAGGCTGGCCGCGTCCGATCACGCGGCGATGCTCGGGCACACGTTGCTGCTGCCCATGCCGGCAAGGGCCAAAGCCCCTTGTTGCGGATAACCCTCTATTCGCTGCGCCATCCCTGGCAGGCCGGCACGGCAATTGCCGCGACCATCATCGCCTCGGTGCTGCAATTGCTGATTCCGCGCCTGCTCGGGCACGCGGTCGATCAGGCACAGGGTATTTTGAGCGCTGGGGCCGAAGGGGCGGAGCAAGCCCTGTTCTGGAGCGCCATGACCCTGCTCGGCGTCTCGGTGGCGCGCGGTTTCTTCACGCTGATGCAGAACTATTATTCGGAATCGGTCGGCCACCATGTCGGCTACGAGCTGCGGCTGGCCTTTTACGACAAGGTGCAGCGCCTCTCCTATTCCTATCACGACAAGGTCCATAGCGGCGATCTGATCACTCTGGGTCTGCTGGACCTCGACGGCGTGCGCATGTTCTTTTCGACCGGCTTCGTGCGCACCATCCTGCTCACGGTGCTGATCGGCGTCGGCGCTTACATGCTGCTGTCGACCGATTGGCTGCTCGGTCTGCTCGCCCTGAGCTTCGTGCCTTTCGTCGCCTGGCGCTCGTCGGTGGCCCAGCTCACCCTGCGCGCCACCTGGATCGTGCTGCAGGAGAAGCTTTCGGCACTGACCCGCGTCATGGAAGAAAACCTCGGCGGCATCCGCGTGGTCCGGGCTTTCTCGGGCCAAAAATTCGAGCTCGACAAGTTCGAGAGCGCGTCCAAGGAAGCGCTTCACCTCTCGCATGAGCGCGTCGGCATTCGCGTGCGCAATACCTCGGCGATGACCTTCTCGTTCTTCGCCGCCATGGGCCTGGTGCTCTGGGTCGGCGGCAACAAGGTGATCGCGGGCGAAATGAGCGTCGGCACGCTGGCGAGCTTCCTGACCTTCATGACCATCCTGCAAATGCCGGTGCGCCAGCTTGGCCTGATGGTCAATTCCTTCGCCCGCGCCTCGATCTGTGGCGACCGCCTGTTCGGCTTTCTCGACGAGCCGCTCGGCATCGAAGACAAGCCTGGCGTGCCCGACCTCAAGGTCGCCGAAGGCACGCTGCGCTTCGAGGACGTGCGCTTCACCTATCCCGGCGCCACCCATCCCACGCTTGACGGCGTGAGCTTCGAGGCCCGGGCCGGCCAGACCATCGGCATCGTCGGCGCCCCCGGCAGCGGCAAGTCGACGCTCGCCCATCTGATCCCGCGCTTCTATGACGTAACGGGCGGCAAGATCACCATCGATGGGCAGGATGTCAGCGATGTCAGCCTGCAATCGCTGCGCCGCGCCGTGGCTGTGGTGCAGCAGGACTCGTTCCTCTTCACCACCACTATCGAAAACAACATCGCCTACGGCGATCCGTGGTCCAAGGAAACCAAGATCGAGAAGGCGGCCGAAAGCGCGCAACTGCACAATTACATCATGGGCCTGCCCGCCGGGTATGACACCGTGGTGGGCGAACGCGGCGTCTCGCTGTCCGGTGGCCAACGCCAGCGCCTGTCGATCGCGCGCAGCCTGGTGCTCAAGCCCGCGGTGATGGTGTTCGATGACTCGACCGCCGCCATCGACGCCGGTACCGAGCACCGCATCCGCAGCGCCATCCGTCGCTATGCCAGCGATCGCGTCACGCTGGTGATCAGCCACCGCCTGAGCTCGCTCCTGCATGCCGATACGATCCTGTTCCTCGAAGGTGGCAAGATCGTCGAACAGGGCAGCCACGACGAACTGCTGGCCAAGGGTGGCCGCTACCGCGCGCTCTATGACCTGCAGACCCGCCCCACTGAAGACCTCGAAATCGGGAGTGCGGCCCAATGAGCGCCGTCGACGACGAAGACCGCGAAGTTGCCGCCTTTCCGGGCCAGCGCCCGCCGCGCGCCAGCGTGGGCAGCCACCGCATTGAAGAGGAAATCTTCGGCAAGGCCTATGACCCCAAAACGGTGCGCCGCATCTGGGCCTTCGTGCGCCCCTATCGCACCAAGATCTATCTGTCGGTTGCCGCCGTGTTGGTATTCACCGCGACCCAGCTCGCCATTCCGCTCATCATTGGCCGCGCCATCGACAGCGGCATGACCGAGGGCGGCAACTCGACCAACCTGCTCTGGGCCGTTGGCATGTTCGCCGTGGCCGTGTTGTTCAACTTCGGTGCGTCCTACGTGCAGGAAACCGAAGTGGGTAAGGTCGCCGAGAACGTGCTGTTCGACATGCGCCGCGCCATGTTTGCTCAGCTCCAGCGCGTGTCGCTGAGCTTCATGGACAAGACCGAGGTGGGCCGGCTGATGAGCCGCCTGCAGGGCGACGTCAATTCCATGCAGGAATTCTTGGAAACCTCGGTGATCTCGGTCGGCGACATGGTGCTGCTGGTCGGCATTGTCGTCGTGCTGCTGTCGCTCGATTTCCGCCTGGGCCTGCTGACGCTCTCCACCATGCCCATCCTCTTCATTGTGCGCATCTTCTGGCTGCCGCCGGCCAAGCGCGCCTTCTGGGCGGCGCATGAGACCAATTCGATCACCGCAGGCGCCATGGCCGAGGGCATTAATGGCGTCCGTACCGTGCAGAACCTCGATCGTCAGAAGGTCAATTTCGACCTCTATGACGACAAGGCCTATAACAACCTGCTGACCCAGCTCACCGGCTCGCGCTATGCGCAGGTCATGGTGCCGATCGTCGATAGCCTCACCGGCATAGCCATGGCCATCGTCGTCGTGGTGGGTGGCTCGCTGGTGCTCAATGGCGGGCTCGAAATCGGCGTCATCGTCGCATTCCTGTTCTATATCCAGCGCTTCTTCGATCCGATCCGCTCGCTGACCATGCAATATTCGATCATGCAGCGTGCCATGACCTCGGGCCGCCGCATCACCGAAGTGCTCGATATCCCGACCTCGATCAACGACAAGCCCAACGCCGTCACCCTGACGCGCGACATGGATGGGTCGGTCGAATTCAAAGATGTGACCTTCGGCTACCGCGCCGAAAATCCCGTGCTCAAGAATGTGAGCTTCAGGGTCAACCCGGGCGAGACGGTTGCTCTGGTCGGGCCAACCGGCTCGGGCAAGACCTCGGCCATGTCGCTGGTGCACCGCTTCTACGAGGTGCAATCGGGCGCCGTGCTGGTCGGCGGACACGACGTGCGCGACATCACCCAGCAATCGCTCGGCGAGCAGGTGGCCATGGTGCTGCAGGAGCCGTTCCTGTTCACCGGCAGCGTCTTCGACAATATCCGCTACAACAAGACCTCGGCGACGATGGACGATGTGGTCGCCGCGGCCAAAGCCGTTGGCGCGCACGAGTTCATCTCGCGCCTGCCTGGTGGCTATGATGCAATGCTCGAACAGCGCGGCTCCAATCTGTCGCTGGGCCAGCGCCAGTTGCTGAGCTTTGCACGCGCCCTGGTGGCCGACGCCAAGATACTGGTGCTCGATGAAGCCACGGCCAATATCGACAGCTACACCGAGCGGCAAATCCAGAAGGCCTTGCTCATCCTGCTCGAAGGCCGCACCGGCATGGTCATTGCCCACCGCCTCGCGACCATTCGCGGCGCTGATCGCATCATCGTCCTGCAGAACGGTGAGCTAATCGAAACCGGCAACCACGACCAGCTCATGGAAAAGGGCGGGCTCTATGCCAAGCTCTACAACATGAACTATGCCAGCTTCGACGATATCCCCGACGAGCTGGTGTCCCAGGTCAACGCCAGGGCGGCAAATACCTGATCGAGGACTAGGCAAAGCGGAGTGGTCTGCTAGGGTCCGCACAAAATCGGAGCCACACCATGCGCTTAGCCCTCGCCGCCGCCCTGCTGCTATCCACCGCGCCCGCTTTCGCGGTGGACGCGGTGACCTACAAGGGCAAGCTGGGCAAGTATGAAATCCTGGTCGAGCTGACCGATCCGGGCGCCGACATCGTTGCCGGCCGCTACAGTTACATGGCCAAGGGTGGAGACATCCCCCTCAGTGACGGAAAGCGGATGGACGATTCCATCATTCTGTCCGAGGAAGCGCCGTGTACCGAGGAAACCTGCGCGGGAGACGGTTTCGAGGTGCCCATCGGCGCGACATGGACCTTAACTCTGGACACAGAAGGTGCTCTGCGGGGCAACTGGACCCCGGCTGGCGGTGGCAAGGTGCTCGACATTGCGTTGACCGAGGTCGGCCGCCGCGCACTACCCGAGGACGCTGAGGTCAGTGCCTACGGGCTTTACGACAGTGTGTTCAGCCTGACCTATGACGGCGAATTCAACGCCGAGACGACGCCCTACGAATTCGCCAAGATGGATGTGGCGCTCGAAGAGGGTCCGGTGGAAACGCTCGAGGGCTCGAGCTTCCGCTACGTCACCGACCCGCGCACCAAGTTCCCGTTCCCGCGCATCGTGTCGCTGGCCGATGGCAGCTCGCCTGATGCGGCCAACGCGGCTTTGGCCAATCGGCATGCGCGGATCAACTACTACGCCTTCGACTGCCTGGCGCAGGTCTATGCCGGGTTTGGCGCTAACCAGTATTCGCTGGGCATGGGTGCAGGAACGCTGGGCGATTACGACAGCGAACAGGTCATCCTGGATTACCTTTCCCCGACGGTGATGAACTGGGTGGAATCGGGCAGCACCTATTGCACCGGCGCTCATCCCAACAATCACAGCGACACCACCATCGTCGACGTGAAGACCGGCCAGCCCTTCCCACTTGGCAAGGTGTTCAAGGATTGGATCGCGACCGGCAGTATTGCCGATTATGGTTCGGACGTGGATCAGGCGGTGGCCCTGGAAGCGCCGGGCGAGTATTTCTGGGCCGCAGGCCAGTCGCTGATCGACTATGCCATCGCGCGCTGGGAGCCGGTCGCCGATGGCACCTACGAGGGCTGCGAAACCGAAGAGTACATCGCCTCCAATCTGGCGCTGCGTTTCGTGCCGGGCGACCAGGTGCTGTTCACCATCGAAGGCCTGCCCCATGTCAGCTTCGCCTGCAGCGAAGACCTGTTCACGGTCAAGCTGAGCGAGATTCCGGAACTGCTGACACCAGAGGCGAAAGAGTATTTCCCGTCGCTTGCTGACTAAGGCCGCGGTTCGCTTAGGGGCACAATCCACTCATCCTCCACCGGCGCTCCCTCGGGCTTGAGGTCGTAACCGCTGCGGTGAACCTTCGTTCCCGGCACCCCCTCATGCCCAATCCGTCCTAGTCCGCTGCGCTACGTCGGCGCACAAGGTTTGCGGGGATGACGGAGTTGGTCATGAGCATTTGGGTTGCTGCCGCCTTGTTGGTGGCCGTGTTTTTCACCTCGACGCTGTCAGGGATCTTCGGCATGGCGGGCGGGCTTGTGCTGCTGGGCATCCTGCTCGCCATCCTGCCGGTGGGCACCGCCATCGCCGTGCAGGGCGCCATCCAGATCATCTCCAATGGCTCGCGCGCCTTCTTCTCGCGAGCCTTCATCGATTGGAAAATTCTCGGCATCATCTGCCTCGGCCTGCTGGTCGCGGGGATCATCCTCTTCATCGTCCGTTACACGCCGGATCTGGCGACCGTATGCATCGCCATCGGGTTGCTGCCGATCCTGGTGTGGATTCCACAAAGCTGGCTGACGCTCGACGCGTCCAAGCCGCACCATGCCTTCATCTGCGGCTTTGTCGGGGGCGGGCTCAATCTGGCGGTCGGCGTTTCCGGGCCGACGGTGGACATCTTCTTCATCCGCACGCCGATGGACCGCCGCAAGATCATCGCCACCAAGGCGGCGACGCAGGTCATCTCGCATGCGTCCAAGGTCGTGTTCTACTGGAATGCCACCATGGTGCTGACGCCCCTCGAATGGGGCGCGATTGTGCTGGCGGCACCGTTCGCCATTGGCGGAGCCAGCGCCGGCCACTGGGTGTTGCAGCGGCTGACCGATGCTAATTTCAAGGCGTGGACGCGGTGGATCGTCACGGCCATCGGGATTTTCTACCTGGCGCGCGGCATTTCCTTGCTGATCTGGGCGTGATCGTTATGGTGCCGATCATCTGGGGAGATGGCATGGCACCGTTCGATAGCGTCACCGCGCGCCTGATTTTGCTATTGGCCGAGACCGGCTCGATCGGCCGGGCGGCCGAGCGCGAAGGCATTGCGTCCTCGGCGGTGAGTCGGCGTGTGTCCGATCTCGAAAGCCGGCTGGGCGTCGTGCTGTTCGACCGCTCCGCCCATGGCGTCAAGCTGACCACGGCCGGTGAAGCCTATGCCGATGGCTGTCGCGCCGTGCTGCGGGCCATTGCCGATCTCGATGCCGTCATGGCCGATTTCGGCAGCGGCCAGCGCGGTAGCCTGCGGCTCGCCTGCACCAGTTCGGCGCTGACCGGCCGCCTGCCCGAACTGCTGGCCCGCTACGCCGCCAAGCATGTCGGCATCGACCTCGCCATCCAGGAAACCAGCGCCGCCAAGGCGCTGCTGGCGCTGGACGAGGGCAGGGCCGATATCGCCATCGTCTCCGACAATTACGACTTCACCCGCTTCGACATCAAAGCCTTCGAGGACGATCGCGTCTGGGTACTGGCGCCGCCCGATCACCCGCTGGCCAACGAAATCCAACCGCGCAAGGACATCGCCTTCGCCGCCGTGCTCGATCACGCCATTGTCGGCATCCATCACGCCGGCTCGCTTGACCGCCTGCTTGGCGACGCCGCCAAGACGGCCGGCAAGCCTCTGGTCGAAACCATCCGGGTCGAGAGCTTTCCGGCCCTGGTGCGCATGGTCGAGGCCGGCTTCGGCATCGGCTTCCTGCGCTCGACCAGCCTGCACCTGCTGGCCGGCACCGACCTCGTCTGTGCCCCGCTCGCCGAACGCTGGGCGCTGCGGCAATTGCTGGTGGCGCGGCGCAAGTCCAGCCCGGTATCGGCGGCGACCAAGGCCTTCATCGCCCTGTGCAGCGAGACTTATGTGCCCAGTGTTTAGGCCGAGGGTGACGAGCCGTGGAGTAGACGGGCACCGCGACAACTCGGCCATTGAGCGCCGCGCCAAACCGGCATAGGAATTTGCCATGAGCAGTTCGCGCAGCATCACCAGGGAGATCGGCACGGCTTTCGCCGTGCTCGCCATCTATCTGCTGACGATTCTGGCGCCGCTGCACCAGGCCCGGGCCAGCCAGCTCGGCTTCGAACAACTCGGCTATTCGACGCTGCAAACCGGCTGGGTGCTGTGCTCATCCGCCGACGCCACGGGCGAGGATCGCGACGTCACCGTCGCCAAATGCCCGGCCGCCGGCATCGGCAAGAACGACCTGGCCGAGCCAAGCCTCGACGTCGTGCCGTTGGCGCTCGATCGCGCCGTTCTGGTCGCACCGCGACTCGCCGCGGCCCCGGCATTCACCCCGGCGCCTTCGGTGCCGCCACGCGGATCGCGCGCGCCTCCGGCTTTGGTCTGACACCCGGCCATTGCGGCCACAAAGACCAATATTATCCGGAGATCATCATGATCCGCCTGCTCAGCGCCGCCTTTGCGGTTGCCCTTCTCGTCGCTACCCCCGCCCTCGCCCATAACGGCGTCATCCATCTTGGCCCGATCAATATTTCGGTGCCGTTCACCCGCGCTACCCTGCCCAACGCCCCGGTCGGTGGCGGCTTCCTGACCATCGAGAATACCGGCACCGAAGCCGACCGCCTGATCTCGGCCACCTCGACCGTGGCCGGCGATACCCAGATTCACGAGATGAAGATGGAAGGCGACGTGATGAAGATGCGCCAGCTTACCGACGGGATCGAAATCCCGGCCGGCGAAACCGTCGAGCTGGCGCCCGGCGGCCTGCACATCATGTTCCTCGACCTCAACCAGCCCTTCGTCGAGGGCGAAACCGTCACCGTGACGCTGACCTTCGAAAAGGCCGGAACGGTGGACGTGCCGCTGCCGGTGATGGCCGCCGCGGCCGATGGCCCAGCCGAGCATGCGGGTCACTGATGGCTGCGCTCAAGACTGTTCGCATCGGGCTCTGGGTGGCGGTCGTCGCCCTGGGCCTGACGGCAGCGGCCGCCGCGGTCATGCTGCGCCAGCAGCAGCCGGCCGAGGGTGGTTTCGGCAAGGGCGTCTATAGCCTCGTCGACCAGAACGGCGCGACACTGGACCAGTCCATGTTCGTCGGCCAGCCGACTGCGCTGTTCTTCGGCTTCACCCACTGCCCCGAAGTCTGCCCGACCACGCTGGCCGAAATGACCGGTTGGTTCGAGGCGCTGGGCGACGAAGGCAAGGACCTCAAGGCCTATTTCGTCTCGGTCGACCCCGAGCGTGATACGCCCGCCGTGCTGCGTGAATATGTGAGCTGGGTCAGCGATCGCATCACCGGCATTACCGGCACGCCCGAAGAGATCGACAAGATCGCCAAGGCCTGGGGCGTCCACTATGAGCGCATTCCGCTCGAAGGCGCCGACTACACCATGGACCACACGGCCTCGGTCTTCCTGCTCGACGCCAAGGGTGAGTTCCAGGGCACCATTGCCTATCGCGAAGACAGCGCCGTAGCGCTGGGCAAGTTGCGCAACCTGCTCGCCAAGTCATGAGAACCACTGCCCGGCTGGAATAGCTTCCGGTCGGGCAGAATAAAGGTGATGTATCGCGTCAACTTATCTTTTGACTCACCCAATCCGCACCGTTAGATAACCGGACAAGCGTCATCATATTTGTGGCGCGCCCATTCATCGATCTGGATTGGAAGCTCCCGTGAAGTTCACTCGCACTCCCGCTCTCCTTGCTGCCCTCGTGGCCGGCGCGCTCGCCATGACGAGCCTGACGCAGGCCCAGGAAATCGTCGTTACCCACGCTCAGGGCGAGACCACCCTGCCGGGCGTGCCGACCAAGGTGCTGACCTCCGACTGGGCCGCCTTCGACAATCTCCACGCCCTGGGCGTTCCCGTTGCCGGCGTGCCGGCCTCCAATGCCCCGAGCTACCTGCAGGGCTTTGTCGCTGCCGATGCGCTCCAGATCGGCTCGCTGTTCGAGCCCGATTTCGAAGGCATCGCCGCCTCTGGTTCTGACCTCTACATCGTCGGCGCCCGCTCGCGCGAAGCCTATGCGACCGCCAAGGACATCCTGCCGACCATCGATCTCAGCATCGACAATGCCGACATCATCGCCGGCATCGAAGGCAACCTGACCAAGTTGGGCGAAGTGTTCGGCCTGCAGGACAAGGCGGCCGAACTCAATGCCGCGCTCGACGCCAAGGTCGCCGAAGTCAAGGCGGCAGCCGAAGGCAAGGGCAAGGCGCTGATCCTGGTCACCAATGCCGGCAATCTGGGCGTCTACGGTCCCGATAGCCGCGTCGCCTGGATCCACAACCAGCTCGGCATTCCGTCGGCCATGGAAAACGTCAAGGACGGCGACCACGGCGGCGACAGCGTCTCGTTCGAATTCCTGCTCGAAGCCAATCCCGATTGGCTGTTCGTGGTTGACCGCGATGCCGGTACCGGTGAATCGACCGGCGCTGCCGCGGCTCTGCTCGATAACGAGCTGGTCAACCAGACCACTGCCGCCAAGGAAGGCCACATCGTCTACCTCGATCCGCAGGCCTCCTACATCACCATGCACGGCTATTCCGGCGTGATGCTGCTGCTCGACCAGGTCCTGGCCGGCCTCAACGGCTGATCCGATCCTTACTGAACCTTGCCCGGCTGCCGCGAGGCGGCCGGGCTTCGTGCATTATCAGCGGAAGGTCGGTCGGTGCGCCTGCTCATCCTCGCCATCGTGGTGACGATCACCCTCGCGGTGACCAGCCTGTTCGTCGGGGTCAGTGACGTGTCGCTGGGCGCATTGCTCTCGTCCCATCCCGATGATCGACCGATGCAGGTGCTGCTGATCAGCCGCATTCCGCGCACCCTCGCCATTATCCTCTCCGGCAGCGCCATGGCGGTGGCCGGGCTGGTCATGCAGATGATCGTGCGCAACCGTTTCGTTGAGCCGACTACGGCCGGCACCACCGAATCCGCCAGCCTCGGCTTTCTCGTCATCACCCTGCTGGCGCCCGGTTGGCCGCTGATGGGCAAGATGCTGGTTTCGGCCGCCTTTGCCCTGGCCGGAACCGCCCTGTTCCTGCGCATCCTACGCGCCGTACCGCTGCGCGATGCCATGCTGGTGCCGCTGGTCGGCATCATGCTGGGCGGCATTGTCGGCGCTGCCACCAGCTTCATCGCCTATCGCTACGAACTCCTGCCATCGCTGCTGGCTTGGACCATGGGCGACTTCTCCGGCATCCTGCGCGGGAATTATGAGCTGCTGTGGATCGGCCTCGCCTGCGGCGTGCTCGCCTATATCGCCGCTGACCGCTTCACCGTTGCCGGCATGGGCAAGGATTTCACCACCAATCTGGGCCTCAACTACCAGCGCGTCATGGTGCTGGGCCTGGTCATCGTGTCCCTGGTCAGCGCCGTGGTGCTGGTATCGGCCGGTTCGATCCCGTTCCTTGGCCTCATCATTCCCAATCTCGTCAGCCTGATGGTCGGCGACAATATGCGCCGCACCGTGCCTTGGGTCGCCGTCATGGGCGCCGGCTTCGTGCTGGCCTGCGATATTCTGGGCCGCGTCGTGCGCGCGCCCTACGAGATCCCGATCAGCGTCGTTGTCGGCGTGATCGGCAGCGCCATCTTCCTCTACCTGCTGCTGCGGACGCGTCGCCATGCAGCCTAGATCGATGCTCTCGCGCCCCGCTGTGGCGCTTTGGGGCCTGGGTCTCCTCGCCCTCATTTCTATCGTCTGCTTCATGACGCTGGGCGCCAAGGGAAGCTGGGACTTCATCCTCCCCTTCCGTGGCCGCAAGCTGCTGGCACTGAGCCTCGTTGCCTACTCGGTGGCCGTCTCGACGGTTCTGTTCCAGACCGTCACCAACAATCGCATCCTCACGCCCTCGATCATGGGCTTCGACGCGCTCTACATCCTGCTGCAAACGGCGATCGTCTTCTTCCTCGGCGTCAGCGCGCTGACCTGGCTCAATCCGCAGGCGCAGTTCGCCGTCGAAATCCTGGTCATGGTGGTGTTTTCGGGCCTGCTGTTCCGCTGGTTGTTCCTTGGCGAAGAGCGCAGCCTGACCCTGCTGGTGCTGGTTGGTATCGTCTTCGGCATTCTGTTCCGCAGCCTCAGCCAGTTCATGCAGCGCTTGCTCGATCCCAATGCGTTCAACGTATTGCAGGACAGTTTTTTCGCCAGCTTCGCCACCGTCGATACATCTCTTCTTCTGGCGGCGAGCATCATTGTCGGCGTGGTGACCGTGGTCGCGCTGCGCCTGATGCACACCTATGACGTGCTGTCGCTGGGCCGGGCCCAGGCGATCAATCTGGGGGTCGACTACAAACGTACCGTGGTCATCATCCTGGTCCTGGTCTCGATCCTCGTCGCCGTATCGACGGCTTTGGTCGGGCCGATCACCTTTTTCGGACTGCTGGTGGCAAGCCTCGCCCATTCGCTTGTCGGCAGCAGCCGCCACAAGTTCGTGCTGCCTGCTGCCGTTTTGCTGGCGATCATCTGCCTTGTCGGCGGCCAGACCGTGCTGGAACGTGTCTTCGCCTTCGACACGGCGCTTTCGATTATCATCGAATTCCTGGGCGGCATCGTCTTCATCATTCTCATCCTGCGGAGGGCTGCGCGATGATCGTCGCCGAAGGCGTTACCAAGAATTATGGCGCGAGCTGCGTGGTCGATGGCGTGTCGCTGCACCTGGCTTCCGGCGGCATCACCTCGATCATCGGCCCCAACGGCGCCGGCAAGTCGACATTGCTGTCGATGGTGAGCCGCCTGATGGGCATGGACAAGGGCACGGTGTCGGTCGATGGCCTCGACATCACCAAGACCCCGAGCGATGTGCTGGCACGGCGCCTGTCCATCCTGCGGCAGGACAATCACATGACCGCCCGGCTGACCGTGCGAGATCTCGTCAGCTTCGGGCGCTATCCCTATTCCAAAGGTCGGCTGACCATCGAGGACAAGCGCCATATCGACGAGGCCATCGGCTATCTCAACCTGGTCGAGCTGGCCGACCGCTTCCTCGACGAACTGTCCGGCGGTCAGCGGCAGCGGGCTTTCGTCGCCATGGTGCTCTGCCAGGATACCGACTACGTGCTGCTCGACGAGCCGCTCAACAATCTCGATATGAAGCATGCCATGAGCATGATGAAGCTGCTGCGCCGGGCTGCCAATGAGCTGGGCAAGACGGTGGTGCTGGTGCTGCACGACATCAACTTCGCCTCGTGGTATTCCGATACTATTGTGGCGATGAAGCACGGCAAGGTCGTGCATCAGGGTCCCGTCGCCGCGATGATCGACCCCGCCGTGCTCTCGGACGTCTATGAGATGGATATCAAGGTGCACCAGATCGGCGGCCAGCGGATTTCGGTCTACTACGAGTAGATCATCCGCGATGTCGTCCCGGCGCAGGCCGGGATCGATGTCCGCATCCATCCCCGACTTCAACGTTCGCCATAGCCTCTGCGCATGGATTCCGGCCTGCGCCGGAATGACCCGGTGGGATAATTCTGCGCTCTGGGCTAGGTTGTAGCACCAGCAAGGAGCGCCGCCGTGAAGCCATCGATTTCCATCATCACCATCGGTGTCGACGACCTCGAGCGCGCCTTTGCCTTCTATCGCGCCCTGTTCGAGATCGATGACGAACAGATCGGGGCAGGGGAAGACCATGTCGCCTTCTTCTTCGACGACGACTTTTCCTTCGTGCTGTTCCCGCGCGATCAGATTGCCCAGACCGCGGGCAAGGATGTCGCCATAGCAGGCACGCCCGGCTTCGTGCTGAGCCACCAGGCGGGCAGCCCGGCCGAAGTCGATGAGATCTTGCGCAAGGTGCTGGTGGCCGGTGGCGCGGTCATCACCGAAGGCACGCAATCAGAATCGGGCTATTCGGCTTATTTCGAGGATAGCGAAGGCAATGTCTGGGAACTGATGGCGCAGCCCCCGGCAAACTGAGGGCTCGGATTTGATTCTGATACCGCCCACTCACCGACGCTTCCCACGGACTTGATCCGCGGGTCTTTCGCCACTTGTGCCGTGTTGAAGGTGACCGCGGATCAAGTCCGCGGGAGGCGATTGTGGGTAGGATGGATCGGAGCAGCCCGCCCTTAAAACCCGCCGCCCGTCTTGAACCCCGAATGCTTGCGCGTGCCGCTCGAGCCGGTGCGTGGGCGGGAGAAGCCGCCGCCGCTGGAGCCGCCTGACGAGGGCCGGCCCCAGCCGCCACCGAAGCCGCCATTGCTGGGTTTGCTCTTGGTCGAGTTGCCGCCGCCAAAGCTGGAATCGGGCCAGTTGAAGGTGCTGCCGCCATTGTCCGGCCAGGGGCTGCTGGAACGCTGCCGGCCATTATTTGGCAGGCCGACCCCGCCACCCCAGTCGGATGTGCCGGCGCTCCAGTTCTGGCTGCGCTGCCACTGCTCCCAATAGGATGCGGCCGAAATACCGCCGCGCAGGAACCCGTCGAGCAGGTCACCCACCAGCTTGTCTTCGCGGAAGGTCGAGCGCGGGTCGTCGAAGCGCTGCTTCTTGAACTCCCACTGGATATCCTCCAGCTCCCGGCGCCGGGCGGCGAGGGTTTTGAGGCGTTCCTTCTGCTCGGCTGTTTCGGCGTCTTCTTCCTTGGCGCGGGCGCGGGCGTCGTCGATCTGGGCGACGATGGTATCATCCTGCCCGGTGCGGGTGCGGCGCGCTTCGGCCAGGAGAGTCTGGATATCCTCGCGGCCCAGCGCCACCACTAGTTCGCCGAGCGCACTTTCGAAAGCCGGATTGCCGCCCTGCGACAGCGTGCCGAGCGTTTTGGCGGTTTCGTCGCGCTGGTCTTCGGTCGCCACGATCTGGGCGTCGAGCGCGTCGATTGTCTTCTGCGCCGCTTCCATGGCCTCGCGGATCGGCTTGCCGCCGGCAGCGTCGATCGCCTGCGTCTCGAGCGCGTCGAGTTCGGCCTCCGCGGCCTTGGCGATCTCGATCTGTCGCTCGGCATGCTCGCGCAGCCGCAGCGGAATCTCGTTGAGCATGGCGAAATTCGGTCGCGCCTTCTGGAAGCCCACTATGTTGGCAACCATGCCGTCGAAATAGCGGATGAGGTTATTGGCGCGGTAGCTGGCCGTGCCGTACCCGGCCTCCCACAGATACATGAACAGCGGATCGTCGCGGTAGGGCTTGCCCTTATCGTCCTGGTCGGCTTCGGCCTGCTCGGTTTTGCGCATCGATTGCGCCGCGATATCGGCCAGTTCGGTGGCCTGTGCGCGCTTGGCGGCAAAGGCTGGTTCGCGGGCGATCGAGGCGCCCAGCTTGGCGGCCAGCGCCTTGAGTTCGCTCTGATGGCCCTCGAACAGCTTTAGCGCCTCGGCCCGCTCGGCGGTCAACCGCGACAGTGTCGCGTCGCTTTCCGCCACGTCCTTCTCGGCCTTGCTCAGGTCCTTGGCATGCGTCTTGAGCATGTCGCGGGCCTTGGCTTCGGCGGCCGAAATCGCGCCGTCCAACTCGCCCTGCACAGCTGGGTCGAGGCGCAACTGGGCGAGCTGGCGGAACAGCTCCGCTTCGCTCTCCTTGATTTTGGTGACTCGCTCGGCCGAGCGCGCCAGGCGCTTGGAGATCTCATCCTCCTCACGGCGGATGTCGCGCATCGCCTCGTCTAGGCTGGCCAGGGCTTCGGGTCCGCGGATGCTCATAGGACTACCACCGCGTTACTGCTCCGCCGAGTACCGGCACATTGTATTCAACATCGAGGAACCCATCGGACTTGCGGCCCAGCTCGCTCCCCTGGATGATCCCATCGTCGAGCTTGTCGGCCGATACTGCTTCATAGACCGCCTCGGGCACGCGCACGCCCCACACATTGACGATCTCGGTCTGCCCGTTTTCTTCGTTGCGAACAGGCAGGCTCAGCTTGTTGCCATCGGCGTCGAGCGCTTCGACCACGACATAGTAGTTGGTCGCGTCGGTATTGATTTCCGGGAAAGTCCAGAACCCCGATTTCTCGCCCGATCGGTTGACCACCTGCAGCACATATTCCTGCCGCAGCTGGTCGCGCAAAGCCGTGAGGTCGGTGACGGCGGCCTCGGCGCCGGTGCGATTGCCTTCGGCGGCAAAGGTCTTGCCGCGCGTGCGCAGGGCCTCGGCCTGCACCACGGCCTGCTGCACCTTGGTTTCCTCGAAAATGGTCTGGTAGAGCGCGTCCATCTGCGCCGGCAAGCCCTCGGCCAGCTCGATGCGCGCCTGCTCGGCCTGTCCGCTCTGATAGGGCTGCCAGATGCCAAACCAGCCCACCGCCGCCAGGGCGATAATGGCAACAGCGGCCAGCACGGGCCTGCCCCAACGCTTGCGGCCCACATAGAGCCGGGCCAGCGTAGTGCCGAAGCCCGGCTTGGGCGGGTCGTAGACGAACCGGCTCTCGGCCAGCGCCGCCACACCTTCTTTGAGGATATGGTCGGGCACTTCGATGCCCTGCTGATGATAGATATCGCGTAGCTTCTCGATGAGCTGCTGCTCGCGGGTGACCCCCGCGAGTTCGCGCGTAGCCAAGTCCTGGCGATGACGCAGTGTATCCACCACATCCATCGCCAGCATGACTTCATCCAGGGGCGCAGCCGTCTTGGCTGTCACGTCACTCATATTTGGCGCTCACCCGTGGCTCGATCGCCTCTTAGTTCTTGGTTTCGAGCAGTAGCGCGTTGCCGTCGGCAGCGAGAGCCGCCAGGCGCCGCTTGCCGTCTTCCACCGCGTCGCGAATCTCGGCCGAATTCTTGGTCGAGGCAATGCGCATCTCGTTGATGATGGTACGGCTCTTTTCCTGGAAGTTGACCACCGAGTCGACCAGTTTCTTGACCGCATCGGCGCGCACTGTCGGGCCATAGCCGGCCTTGACGGCTTCTTCCTGCACCTTGTCGCCGATCTCGGAGAGGGTTTCGAGGCTCTTGCTCATTCCTTCCTTCATGGCGTTGAGAGTCTCGGTCGATTCATGCAGGCCAAACATGCCGGTGAACGACGCCGAAAGCGCGGTCAGCACGGTCTCGTTGGTCGAGAAGAACGAGATCGACTGCTGGTAGACGCGCTCCTTGGCATTGGTCGTCTGCATCAGGCGCGCCATCACCACTTCCGACGTATTGTAGGAGATGGTGAGATTGTCCGAGAGGTCCTTGGCGATCTGGTAGCGCTTTTCCTCGTTCTGCATCACGCGCAGCTTCTCGTCGCGATCCATTTCGAGACGGGCCCGGTCGGCCGGCACATTGCCGGCATAACCAGCCACGGCGGCCGATGCGGCAGTGAGGATATCCTTCTTTTCGCCCAGGCGCTTTTCGGCGGTCTGCAGCACTTCAAGGGCCATCACTTCGGCCTGCTTGAGCGCGCCGCGGAAGTCGCGATAGGCCTCGAGAATGGTCTGCTCGCGGTCGATCTGGTCCTTGGTGTCCTTGGTGACGTCCAGATAGACGTCGCGGATCTTGTTGAAGCGGGTGGCGATGTCGCCACGGCTCACCTTCATCCAGACATTGGAGACGCGCTCCATCATGTCGAGCTTGTTGTCGCTGAGCTGGTCGACCATGCCCTTGGCATCGTCGCGGATCGAGTCGAAGCCCTTGGTGATTTCCTCGTAGCGCTCGCCGATTTTCATCGCGGCGATCTGCTCGCGCACCACTTCGTTGAAGGCGCTGGCCTGGCTGAGCGTGCGGCCGATAAGGACGACACGGGTCTCGTCGAGTTCGGTGATCTGGCTGAGGAGGCCGGTGATAGGCTGCTCGCCCTGCTGCTCGGGCCACACGCCCAAGTCACGGATGGCGTTGACCGCCTTGTCCAGGTATTGCAACGGCTTTTCGGCGATGACAGCGGCTGGCGCTACCTCGGTTGCTGGTGCAGTGGTCACGTCATTGGCCATTCGTTTGCTCCCCGTGTATCGCTCACGCGCTATAGATCGCTGGTAGCCGACCCGCTGACAATTGCAACAGCGCGGCGCCCCAACTATTTAGACCATATTGGTGCGAAAAAGCCGCACGTAAAGAGCGGAGCAACCAAGCGTGGCAAGCATCTGTTTCCAAGGGCATTCGGGCCACAATAGGGCCGCTGCGCCAGCGCGCTCGATGAGGGCATAGTGATGGATTTCGGTGGTCGCTATATTATTGCCGCGCCACGCGTCACGGTGTGGGCTGCGCTCAACGACACAGCCATGCTCAAGGCCGCCATTCCGGGCTGCCATCGCATCGATTGGTCGGGCGAAACGACGCTCGATCTCGAGATCAAGGTGAACCTCGGCGTGGTGCATCCCGTGTTCAAGGGCGACCTGGCGCTATCGGGCATCGTGCCAGCCGAACGCTACACTCTGTCAGGCAAGGGCAGGGGCGGCCTGCTGGGCCTCGCCGAAGGGTCGGCTGACATCATCCTGTCCGATCACGGCGAGGAGACGTTGTTGGTCTTTGCGGCCAAAGGTGGCGCGTCCGGCCAGATCATGCGGCTGGGCAAGGCGATTATCGGCAACTCGGCGCAGAAAGTGATCGACGGGTTTTTCGAGCGGTTTGGTGAGGCGATGGGGGCCAAGGTCACGCCGTTGCCTATGGAGTAGGGGCGCTGCTTCCCGTGCCCACAGGTCGCAATCCACCAACCGTGCGTCACCCTCGGGCTTGACCCGAGGGCCCTATACCTGCCGAGCTCAGGAAGTGTAACGCCCTCGGGTCAAGCCCGGGGAGGTGGAGGCGCGTTATGCGTTGGCCCCTGTTGCTGCATCTCTCCGCCTTAACCTGACCTTAACCACACCGCGTTCTGCCCTCAAAGCATCACAATCGCGCACCGATTCCTGGGTTAGGGAATGGTCAACGCCACCCCGTCAATTTGAAGCAAACCCAAGATGACCACCCGCACCCGCGATACCCTGGCTCTGTTCGCCATCGCCTCGATGGCGATTCTGGCCGTGCTCTACGCCGATGCCGATCTAGGGCAGGTTTTCAGCGGCATTCTCGCCCATTGGTGAGGGCCGGCCTGTCGTTTGGGCAATGGCTTGCGCAGCACGCGGGCATAGCGGCCAAATTTTGACCATCCGGAAAAATATCCTTGAATCCCTCTTGCAGGCGGTGCGTTTGCACGATTGTATCGTCTGTTAGCGCACGGAGATTGTCCGCTGGAGCCAAGGCCCAGCGCTCAAGTGCGAACAGGGAGACGAATTCGATGAAATTTTCCACCTTCACCAAGGCCATTGCTGGCGGCGTTGCGCTGAGCGCGATCCTCACCGGTGCTGCCTTCGCCGACCCGGCGATCATCTATGATTTGGGCGGCAAGTTCGACAAGTCGTTCAACGAAGCCGCCTACAACGGCGCCGAGGCCTGGAAGGCCGAAACCGGCGGCTCCTTCCTCGATCTCGAGCTGCAGAATGACGCCCAGCGCGAACAGGCCCTGCGCCGCTTCGCTGGCCAGGGTGCCAACCCGATCGTGATGGCCGGCTTCTCCTGGACCGCCGCGCTCACCGCCGTGGCGCCGGAATTCCCCGACACCAACTTCGTCGTGATCGACACCGTCGTCGACGCGCCCAACGTGCAGTCGGTGATTTTCGATGAGCACACCGGCTCGTTCCTCGTCGGCGCGCTCGCTGCGCTCAAGTCCGAAACCGGCACGGTCGGCTTCGTTGGCGGCATGGACGTTCCGCTGATCCACAAGTTCTATTGCGGCTACGCCCAGGGCGCCAAGGCCGTCAATCCGGACATCAAGCTGATCGAAAACTACACCGGCACCACCCCGGCTGCCTGGAATGACCCGGTGACCGCTGGTGAACTGACCAAGGCCGCCATCGATGCCGGCGCCGACGTTGTCTTCGCCGCCGCCGGTGGCTCGGGCCTCGGCGTGCTGCAGGCCGCCAAGGATGCCGGCAAGTTCTCGATCGGTGTCGACAGCAACCAGAACTACCTGCAGCCCGGCTCGGTGCTGACCTCGATGCTCAAGCGCGTCGACGTCGCCGTCAAGACCGCGCTGACCGAAGCGGGCGACGACGCCACCTTCAAGCCCGGCCTCACCGTCATGGGTCTGGCCCAGGAAGGCGTCGGCTATGCGCTCGACGACAACAACGCCTCGCTCATCACCGACGACATGAAGGCCAAGGTCGACGAGCTGTCCGCTCAGATCCAGGCCGGCACGATCACCGTGCACGACTACACCACCGACTCGACCTGCCCGCTCTAAGCGAAGCCGGATGAGCCAGGATGGCCCCCAAGAGGGAAAAGTGAACCCGCAGCGGCCGGAAACGGCCGCTGCATCCGCCCCGGCCAACGGCTGGGCAATCGAGCTTGAGAAGATCAACAAGCGATTTGGCGCCGTTCACGCCAATAAGGACATCGACCTCAAGGTCGCGCGCGGCACCATCCACGGCATCGTGGGCGAGAACGGCGCGGGCAAGTCGACGCTCATGTCCATTCTCTACGGATTTTACACGGCCGACAGCGGTGTCATCCGCGTCAACGGTCAGGAACATGCCATATCAGACAGCCGCCATGCCTTGGCGCTGGGGATCGGCATGGTGCACCAACACTTCATGCTGGTCGACAATTTCACCGTGCTCGAGAATATCGTGCTCGGCGCCGAGGATAGCGGCTTCATCAAGCCCAGCCTCGACCGCGCCCGTAAGGAGCTCGACCGGCTCGAGCATGAATACGACCTCGAGGTCGACCCCGATGCGGTTGTCGAGGACATCTCGGTCGGCCAGCAGCAGCGGGTCGAAATTCTCAAGGCCCTCTATCGCGGCGCCGAAACGCTGATCCTCGACGAGCCCACTGGTGTCTTGACGCCCAAGGAAGCCGACGACCTGTTCCGCGTGCTCGAAACCCTGCGCGCGCAGGGCAAGACGGTGATCCTCATCACCCACAAGCTGCGCGAGATCATGGCCATCACCGACAATGTCTCGGTCATGCGCCAGGGCCAGATGGTGGCTACGCTCAAGACATCCGAGACCAATCCGGAAGCCATTGCCGAACTCATGGTTGGCCGCCGCGTGCTGCTGCGTGTCGAAAAGGGCGCTGCCAATCCGGGCAAAACCCTGCTCGAGGTCAAGGATCTAGTGGTCAAGGACGACATGGGCGTGCCCCGCGTCAAGAATGTGAGCTTTGCCGTTCGGGCCGGCGAGATCGTCGGTATTGCCGGCGTTTCCGGCAACGGCCAGACCGAGTTGCTCGAATCCATTTCCGGTATGCGCGACCAGCTCCTGGGCACTGTGACCCTCAATGGGCAGCCGCTTTCCCTGCGGAGCGACGACGGCGCGGCGAGGGCGCGCGAAGCCGGGCTGGCGCATGTGCCCGAAGATCGCCAGCGCATGGGGCTCGTCACCAGTTTCGCCGAATGGGAGAACGCCATTCTGGGCTACCAGAACGATCCCAAATACGGCAAGAACGGCTTCCTCGATATCGGTGCTGCCAAGCAGGCCGCCGCGGAGCACATCAAGCTATTCGACGTGCGCCCCGCCAATATCAATCTCAAGACCTCGCTGTTCTCGGGCGGCAACCAGCAAAAGATCGTGCTGGCGCGCGAGATGGAGCGCGATCCGGACGTGCTGGTCATCGGCCAGCCGACCCGCGGCGTCGATATTGGCGCCATCGAATTCATCCATAACGAAATCATCAAGATGCGCGACGAGGGTAAGGCTATCCTGCTGGTCTCCGTCGAGCTTGACGAAATCCGCTCGCTCGCCGATCGCATCCTCGTCATGTTCGACGGCGTCATCGTCGGTGAAGCTGATCCCGCTACCGCGACCGAGGGCGAACTCGGCCTGATGATGGCCGGCATCGGCAACAAAGAGGCTGCCGAATGAGCGCCCGCAGACCCCTTCCGCGCTGGGCCGACGTGGCCCTGCTACCCGCCATCAATCTCCTCCTGGCTTTCCTCGTCTCCGGCCTCGTCGTGCTGATGATCGGCGAGAACCCACTGCATGCCCTGCAGGTCATCTTCTATGGCGCCTTCGGCTATGGCGATGGCTTCGGCTACACGCTCTATTATGCCACCAATTTCATCTTCACCGGCCTTGCCGTGGCGGTCGCCGCCCATGCCGGGCTGTTCAATATCGGTGGTGACGGGCAGGCCTATGTGGCCGGGCTCGGGGCTATCGTCGTGGCGTTGGCGCTCGATCAGACCCATTGGCTGCTTGTCATGCCGCTGGCCGTTCTGGCCGCGGCGGCGGTGGGTGGTTTCTGGGCCTTCGTGCCCGGCTGGTTGCAGGCCAAGCGCGGCAGCCACGTGGTCATCACGACCATCATGTTCAACTTCATCGCCGCGGCGCTGATGGTCTACATGGTCAATCGCGTGCTCAAGCCCGCCACCACCATGGCCCCGGAATCCGAGACCATCGAGGTCGGCGGCCGCGTACCGCAATTGCGCGAATTCTTCTCGTTCTTCGGCTATTCGCCTGTGAACCTCTCCATCGTCATCGCCGTCATCGCGTTGATCGGGGTCTATATCCTCGTCTGGCACACCAAGTTCGGCTATGCCATGCGCGTACTCGGCGCCAATCCGACGGCGTCGCGCTATGCCGGCATTTCCAACTCCAAGATGATCATGATCACCATGACCATATCCGGCGCACTGGCCGGCATGGTGGCGATCAACGAAGTCATGGGCGTGCAGAACCGCCTGGTGCTCGATTATGTCGCCGGCGCTGGCTTCGTCGGCATTGCCGTGGCGCTGATGGGGCGCAACCACCCCGTGGGTATTGCGCTGGCGGCGATGCTGTTCGGCGCGCTCTATCAGGGTGGGCAGGAACTGCAGTTCGTCATTCCAGGCATTACGCGCGAGATGATCGTCGTCATCCAGGCCCTGGTCATCCTCTTCACTGGCGCCATGGAAGGTCTTTTCCGTCCGGCGCTGGAGCGCACCTTCATGCTGCTGACGCCCGAACAAAAGGCCGACGCCGTTGCGGTTTCGACCGCCAAGACGGAGAGCTGACCGATGGATTTCGCGGTTCTCCTCTCCATCCTCGATGCCACGCTCCGCCTCTCGACGCCGCTGTTGCTGGCGTGTCTGGCCGGGCTCTATTCCGAGCGGGCCGGCGTCTTCGACATCGGCCTCGAAGGCAAGATGCTGTTCGCCGCCTTTGGCGCTGCCGCTGTCGCCGCCATCACCGGCTCGATGTGGCTGGGTCTGCTTGCCGGTATCAGCGTGTCGCTGGCCACGGCGCTCCTGCAAGGCGTCGCCGCCATCTCGCTCAAGGGCAACCAACTCATAGCTGGTGTCGGCATCAACATGCTGGCCGCCGGTCTCACCACCTTCCTCGGCCAGACCTGGTTCCACCAGGGCGGCCGCACCCCGCCGCTCGGCGATGGCGGCCGTTTCCCCCAGATCACGCTGCCCTTTGCCAATGAACTGGCCGGCGTGCCGATCCTGGGGCCAATCTATGCCGAGCTGATCTCCGGCCATTACCTGCTGGTCTATATCGCCTTCCTGGCAGTGCCGATCACTGCCTATGTGCTCTATCGCACCCGTTTCGGACTGCGCTTGCGCGCCGTGGGCGAAAACCCCAAGGCCGTCGACACGGCCGGTATTTCCGTGATCAAGCTGCGCTATCAAGCGGTGCTGATCACCGGCCTGCTCTGCGGCTTTGCTGGCGCCTATTTCTCGATCGCCCAGGGTTCGGGCTTCGGCAATAACATGACGGCAGGTAAGGGCTTCATCGCGCTGGCCGCGCTGATCTTCGCCAAGTGGAAGCCAGTGCCGGCCATGTTCACCTGCCTGCTGTTCGGCTTCCTCGATGCCCTGCAGATCCGTTTGCAGAATTTCGAGCTGCCGGTCATCGGCGTGGTCCCGGTGCAGGCTATCCAGGCGCTGCCCTATGTGCTGACTGTCATTCTGCTGGCCGGGTTCATCGGCAAGGCCGTGGGCCCCAAGGCCGGCGGCGTGGCCTATACCAAAGAGCGATGATCATGGCGAAAACGTCGACCGATCAGGCCTTGTTCGAGGCCGCCGAAGCCATTCGCGCCAAGGCCTATGCGCCCTATTCGCGCTTCCATGTCGGCGCCGCTATCCTGGCCGATGACGGCAAGATCTATGCCGGCTGCAATATCGAAAATGCGGCCTACCCGCAGGGCAATTGCGCCGAGGCCTCGGCCATTTCGGCGATGGTCGCCGGCGGCGGCAAGCGTATCACCCGCATCTACGTCACCGGACCTGGTGCGGCCCCGGTTACGCCCTGCGGCGGCTGCCGCCAGCGCATCCGCGAATTCGCTGATCTCGATGTCGAGATCATCTCCCATGGCGTCGACGGCACCCCGCTTGTCACCACGCTTGCACAATTGCTGCCGCATAGTTTCGGCCCGGAGTTTCTCCCCAAATGACCAAAGCGTCCAAGACGATCCAGAAGATCGCGGGCAAAGAACCGATCGCTGCCGCCATCGTGCTGGGCTCGGGCCTGTCGGCAATCGGCGACCTGCTCGGCGACAAGGTCGCCATTCCCTATTCCGAACTCAAGGGCTTTCCCGGCGCCGGCGTCTCCGGCCATGGTCGCGACCTCCTGATCGGCACCATGGGCGGCAAGCGCGTCGCCGTCCTCACCGGCCGCGAGCACTATTACGAACATGGCAATGCCGCCGCCATGCGCCCGGCGCTCGAAGCCATGTCCGACCTCGGCGCGCAAACCCTGCTGCTGACCAATTCGGCCGGCTCGCTCGATGAGCGCTTCCGCCCCGGCGACCTGATGCTGATTTCCGATCACATCAACTATGCCGGCATGAACCCGCTGATCGGTGAACCCACCGACCGCCGCTTTGTGAACATGGTCGATTGCTATGCCCCTGACCTGCGCGCCAAGGCACAGGGCCTGGCCGAGCGCATGGACATCAAGCTCGGCGAAGGCATCTACCTCTGGTATTCCGGCCCCAGCTTTGAAACCATCGCCGAAATCCAGATGGCGATCCGGCTGGGCGCCAATGCCGTTGGCATGTCGACGGCACCCGAAGTCATTCTCGGGCGTTTCCTGGGAATGAAAGTCTGGGCCTGCTCGTCCATTACCAATATGGGCGCGGGCCTCTCGACCGAAAACATCAGCCATGAGCACACCAAGACCATGGCGGTACAAGGCGCGGCCAAGCTGAAACAGCTAATACCCGCGCTGGTGGAGGAGCTATGAGCCTGCGTGTCGTCGACAACAGCCAGCATCACATTCCGCACAAGCGCAATCCCGGCTTCCCGCTCGATCTCGATTGGGTCGAACGCGTCCGCATGAACCGCTCGGCGCTGGAACGCCGCGCCGGCTCTATCGGCGCGCGCCGCACGGTCAAGAAGGACTATCAGCTCGCCTGGCTGCTCAAGGCCATCACGCTGATCGACCTGACGACGCTCAATTCCGACGATACGGACGGGCGCGTCGAGCGCCTCTGCGCCAAGGCGCGCCATCCGCTACGCCAGGATATTCTCGACAAGCTCGATATCGGTGGCCTACGCATCCTGCCGGGCGCCGTCTGTGTCTACCATAGCTTCGTCAAGACCGCGGTGAATGCGCTCGAAGGCACCGGCATTCCGGTGGCTGCCGTGTCGACGGCCTTCCCACATGGCCTTGCACCCATCGAGACCAAGCTCAAGGAAATCGAGATGTCGGTGGCCGACGGGGCCAAGGAAATCGACATCGTCATCGAACGCGGCATGGTTTTGCGCGGCGACTGGCAGGCGCTCTACGATCAGGTAAGGGCCTTCCGCAAGGCCTGTGGCGACGCTCACATCAAGACCATTCTGGGCACGGGCGAACTCGCCACCCAGACCAATATCGCCAAGGCGAGCCTAGTCTGCATGATGGCCGGCGCCGATTTCATCAAGACCTCCACGGGCAAGGAAAAGGTCAACGCCAACCTCGTGACGTCGCTGACCATGATCCGCATGATCCGCTGGTTCGCCGAGGAAACCGGCATCGAAATCGGCTACAAGCCCGCCGGTGGCATCGCCCACACTAAGGACGCGCTCAACTACATGGCGCTGATGAAGGAAGAGCTGGGCACCCACTGGCTGCAGCCACATCTGTTCCGGTTTGGTGCGAGTAGCCTGCTGACCGATATCGAGCGGCAGCTGGAGCATGGGCTGACCGGGCACTATTCGGCCGACTATCGCCAGCCGATGGTTTGAGTTTTCTGAGGTGGGCTCCGCGCCCCCTCATCCGGCGCTGCGCGCCACCTTCTCCCACGAGGGGAGAAGGGTACCGACTGAAGACTCTCGGCTCCGTCCCCTTCTCCCCTCGTGGGAGAAGGTGCCCGAAGGGCGGATGAGGGGGAGGGCGCCTCACGGCGCAGGAGAACGAAATGAACAAGATCGCGCAAATCTTCCAGTCGCTTGATTACGGCCCGGCCCCGGAAGGCCCCGAGCAGGCCAATGCCTGGCTCGATAGCCATGGCCGCAAGTTCGGTCATTTCATCGATGGCGAGTGGACCGCGCCGGGCAAGACCTTTTCGTCGGATAATCCGGCCAATGGCAAGTCGCTGGCCCAGGTCACCGATGGCACGGCCGAGGATGTCGACAAGGCCGTCAAGGCCGCACGCGCTGCTTTCAAGGGCTGGAGCGCGCTATCCGGCTATGAGCGCGGCAAGTATCTCTATGCCATTGCCCGCGCCATCCAGAAGCACAGCCGCCTCTTCGCCGTGCTCGAAACCATGGACAATGGCAAGCCGATCCGCGAAAGCCGCGACATCGACATCCCGCTCGTGGCCCGCCACTTCTACCACCATGCCGGCTGGGCCCAGCACCTGAGCCGCGAATTCCCCGATGCCGTGCCCTACGGCGTCTGCGGCCAGATCATCCCGTGGAATTTCCCGCTGCTGATGCTGGCCTGGAAGATCGCCCCGGCTCTGGCCGCCGGCAATACGGTAATCCTCAAGCCGGCCGAGTTCACCTCGCTGACGGCTTTGCTGTTCGCTGAAATCTGCCAGCGCATCGGCCTGCCCAAGGGCGTGGTCAACATCGTCACCGGCGAAGGCGATACTGGCTCCGCCATCGTCAACCACCCCGATATCAACAAGATCGCCTTCACCGGCTCGACCGAAGTCGGCAAGATCATCCGCGCGGCTACTGCGGGCTCGGGCAAGGGGCTGTCGCTCGAACTGGGCGGCAAGTCGCCCTACATCGTCTTCGAGGACGCCGATATCGACAGCGCCATCGAGGGCCTGGTCGACGCCATCTGGTTCAACCAGGGCCAGGTCTGCTGCGCCGGCTCGCGCCTCCTGGTGCAGGAGAGCGTAGAGGAGCGCTTTATCGCCAAGCTCAAGACCCGCATGGCGTCGCTCCGCGTCGGCGATCCGCTCGACAAATCCGTCGATATCGGCGCGCTGGTCGCCCCGGTGCAGGTCGAGCGCATCCGCGACCTGATGAAGCGCGGCACCAAGGAAGGCGCCATCATTTATGAGCCCGATGGCGACCTTCCGGGCGGCGGCTGCTTCCTCAAGCCTGCGCTTGTCACCAATGTCTCCCCCGCCAACACACTGGTGGCCGAGGAAATCTTCGGACCGGTGCTGGTCGCCATGAGCTTCCGCACGCCCGAGGAAGCGGTGGCGCTGGCCAACAACACCAAATACGGCCTCGCCGCGACGATCTGGAGCGAGAACATCAATCTGGCCCTCGATATCGCCCCCAAAATCAAGGCCGGCGTGGTCTGGATCAACGGTACCAACAATTTCGACGCCGCCGTCGGCTTCGGCGGCTACAAGGAATCCGGCTTCGGCCGCGAGGGTGGTCGCGAAGGCATGGCGGCTTACCTCAAGCCCGCCTGGGAGAAGGACCTCAAGCCGGCTCCCGCCCCCAAACTGCCCTCGGCCAAGGCCGCCAATCCGCTCGATGCCGGCCAGCTCGACCAGACCGCCAAGATGTATATCGGCGGCAAGCAGGCCCGCCCCGATAGCGGCTATTCCCGCGCCGTGCTCGGCGCTGGCGGCAAGCCGATCGGCGAAGTCGGCGAGGGCAATCGCAAGGATATCCGCAACGCCGTCGAGGCTGCGCGAGCCGCGCTTGGTTGGTCGACCACATCGGCGCATACGCGCGCCCAGATTCTCTACTTCCTCGCCGAGAACCTCGACTATCGCCGCGATGAATTCGCCGCCCGCCTTAAGGCACAGACCGGCGAGGATGGTGCCGCTGAAGTAGCGCTCTCGGTCGAACGCCTCTTCGCCTTTGCCGGCTGGGCCGACAAATACGATGGTGCCGTGCACAATCCGCCGCTCCGTGCTGTCGCCGCCGCCATGATCGAACCGCTTGGCGTCATGGGCATCGTCGCGCCGTCCGCCCGGCCCTTGCTGGGCTCGATCGCACTACTGGCTCCGGCTCTGGCGATGGGCAATACGGTGGTGCTGGTCCCATCGAGCCAGTCGCCACTCTCCATCACCGATCTCTATCAGGTCATGGAAACCTCGGACGTGCCATCGGGCGTCGTCAATATCGTCACCGGCGACAGCGTCACCCTCGCCAAGACCCTGGCCGAGCATGACGGCGTCGATGCGCTCTGGTTCGCCGGCAGCGCCGAAGCCTCCACCATGGTGGAAAAGGCCTCGATCACCAACGTCAAGCAGACCTGGACCACACGCGGGCTGAACTACGACCTGGCCGACCGCCGCTTCGAGGGTGACTACTTCCTCGCCAAGGCCACACAGGTCAAGAACGTCTGGATCCCCTACGGGGCCTAGCTGCGGGCCCCTAAGATCCGGAGCCCAGGGCGAACTACCCCGCGCGATCGCATCCCCGATCGTCATTGCCCGGCTCGTCCGGGCAATCCACCCCTCCATACGCGCTGAAGCATCGATCACCCGGACAAGCCGGGTGATGACGATGGGGTGAAGCCTGTTTCGGCGCGGCGAATGACGGGCGCCGGGCCTAGGCAGCCAGCACCGGGCTATCTTCCTGCCGCGGCAGGAAGATAGCTTCGAGCAGGGCCAGCAGGATGATCCCACCGATCATGGTGCTCGACGTCATGACGACGCGCTGCAGCACCACTTCGAGCGCGTCGCGCCCGCCCTGCGTGGCCGACAGCACCATGACCAGCGCTGTCGAGCAGATGTATTGATAGAGCAGCGGCCGCCGTGCGCCAGTGGTCATCTTGTCGATCAGCCAATAGGTCACGCTGGCCAGCAGCAACACCATGACCAGCATCTGCGGCACGAGGCTATAGATGGCCAGAACCGCCGCCGCGATGAAGGCGCCAACCAGCGTCCCGCCGCCACGATCCACCACCTGGTTCATGCGCGAGCCGTGGTCTGGCTCGGCAACCACGAACAGCAGCATGATCGGGATGATCATCATGTTCATGTCGCCCGAGGCGTAAACGAACATCAGCACCGGAACATAGACGGCGACGCGGATCAGCAGCGCCGTCATCGGCCGATCGGTTGCAAGCGGCGTGACCATTTCGATATGCACACGGCTGGTCTGAGGCGGGAACAGGATGTTGAGCGCCACGACCGAAATGCCCAGCGCCAGGCCGCCCATCACCATGCTGTCGCGGATCGCCACCAGGGCATAGTCGCTGTAGAGGGCCGACATCGCCATCATCAGCGGGAATATGGTCAGCATCATTCCCACGCGCGAACCGCGAAACAGCATCAGCGCCAGCCCGGCTATGGCCAGCCCGACATTGACGACCACGAAGATCAGCGGCTCGTTGACCGTTAACGCTGCGATCCAGCTCGTCACGATCGCCAGGACGGGCAGAATGACCGGCGTGGCGAAGGTGCGCACCGAGAGCGCGCCACGCTGGTTCGACATGATGCTCATCGCCATCACCATGGGCAGCATGGGCTGGGTAATGCCCAGCGGCTCGCCCAATAGCAGGCAGATCGCGACGGCCAACGCTGTGCGCAGCGCCAGATAGGGATCCTCGTCGGGGTCGACGCGCGATAGCTCTTCCATTTGCCTATGCCCTAGTTGAAACCGGCCAGGATGCCGCCAATGCCGAGCATGGTCTGGGCAATTGCGGGGATGATCCCGTCTTCGGGGATAACCAGCACGCCGGCTTCCGAGCCGAGTCGAACATTGGCGGGCAGGCTCTCGAAGTCATCGAGGACCACGCGCACCGGGATCTTGCGGGCCGGTGGGAACCAGCGCGTGTCCGTGGTCGGCTGCGACAGGCCGTTGGCGCTGACGCGGCCGCTGCTGATGCCCCAGGCAATGCTCTCCACCGTCGCCGGAAATTGCCGACCCGGTGCCGCCTCGAAGGTCACGATGGCCTTGTCGCCTGGCTCGACATTGATCAACTGGTTCTCGCGGAAATCGGCAATCACCATCTGCGAGGCCGGGTTGATGAAGGTCATGGCGGCGGTGCCCGCACCGACGAACTGGCCCTCGGTCAGCGACAGGTTGGACACATAGCCATCGGTCGGCGCGACGATGGTCGTGCTGGCCAGCGCAAACTCGGCCTTGGCTACGGCCGCCCGCGCAGCGCGGACATTGGGATTGTCCTCGCCCTCAGCGCCAGCCGCCATGCGCAGCCGATCGACTTCGGCGCTAGCCGCTCGCACATTGAGCGCCGATGACTGCTGATTGGATTCGGCGAGGCTGAGTTTTGCCGGAGGGACCAGACCCTTGTCGAACAATTGCTGAGCACGGTCCAGATCGTCATTGGCGGTGTTGAGCGCGATCTGTGCCTGCTGCAGCTTGGCCTCGGCAGCCGGAATAGCGGCAAAGCTCGATCCGGCAGAGTTCAGTACCTGCGCCAATTGCGCCTGGGCCTGCTCTACATCCATCTCATAGGTGGTTGGATCGATCTGGAACAGCGTATCCCCCGCCTTCACCGCGGCATTGTCCGAGATGGAAACCTTCGCCACCTGACCGGGTACGCGGGCTGAAATCTGCGTCACATCGGCGATGATGGACGCGCCGCCGGAATAGGGCGCGTGGTGGTCCGACAGTGGGTACCAGGCGATGGCGGCGCCGAGGCCCACCAGCATCAGCAAGGCAATCCTGCCGGCCCGCCGGCGGCTGGGATTTGGCTTTGCCGCATCGGCGACCGGTTCAGTTGCGGCCGTGGGTTCAAGCAAGGCCGGTTCTGGCGCCGGCGCCTGCGGTGCAGCCTCGACGCGCTCAAGCACGGCCACATTGCTCTCAAGTGCGGTTGCGGCGCTGTCCAGTACGGTCATGTTGCTCTCGAGCGCGCTCGCGTTGCTCTGGGCCGTCGTCCCGTCTTTCGCGGCTATCATTGCCTTGACCTGTGCCATATCTAAATTCCTCTGCTCTTCTTGCAGGGTGATTTATGCCCTTCCATTTCACTTTGCAACATAGTATCTTTGTTGAATAGCTAAATTGCGCGTGAGGAATATGACGCAGGATATGACCCCAGGGCTCGACGAACTGATCCGTGATCTCTCGTCCGAAGTCGGCCAACTCTATCGCTGGGTTGCCGAACAGGCCGGCCTCAACCAGACTGACCTGTTCGCACTCTATTTCATCCGCAGTGCTGAAGGGTCGGCCACGCCCAAGCGCCTGGGCGAGCATTTGGGCCTGACCAGCGGTGCAACCGCCATCCTGCTCAACCGGCTGGAAGCGCGCGAATTGATCCGGCGCACCCCCCATCCGACCGATCGGCGCGGCGTGCTGCTTTCGCTCGGGCCGGCGGCGGCCAAGCACGAATTTCTCAGCTTGCGGCAACGGCTGATCGGGCTCAACGCCGATATCATTGCCGAGCTATCACCTGACGAGGCCGCCATCGTGCGGCGCTTCATCAGCCGCATGCTGTCCAATACCAGGGATTCCCTGCGCCAATTCCGCGTTAACGGCTTCGTCGCGGCTGCCGAGGATGAGGATGCAAAGCAATGAATACGAACCGTTTTCTGCCGTAGCGAAGTGTCGTAGTGTCCCGCTATGACCATGCTCCCCCAGGAAATCATCGCCCGCAAACGCGATGGCCTGCCGCTTTCGTCGGCTGACATTTCAAGCTTCATTTCCGGTTTCGCCGAGGGCACCGTTTCCCCGGTCCAGGCCGCCGCCTTTGCCATGGCGGTGTACTTCCGCGATATGACCATGCCCGAGCGTGTGGCGCTGACTGTGGCCATGCGCGATAGCGGCACCGTGCTCGACTGGTCCGACCTCGATGGCCCGGTGGCCGACAAGCACTCAACCGGCGGCGTCGGCGACAATGTCAGCCTGATGCTGGCCCCGATCCTCGCCGCGGTGGGCATCTACGTGCCGATGATTTCAGGTCGCGGGCTTGGCCATACCGGCGGCACGCTCGACAAGTTCGATGCCATTCCCGGCTACACGACGAGCCCCGACAACGCTTTGTTTCGCAAGGTGGTGAAGGAGGCCGGCTGCGCCATTATCGGCCAGACCGCTGACCTCGCCCCCGCCGACAAGACGCTCTATGCCATCCGCGACGTCACCGCGACGGTGGAGTCCATCCCGCTGATCACGGCATCGATCCTGTCCAAGAAACTTGCGGCAGGGCTCGGCGCACTTATCCTTGACGTCAAGACCGGCTCGGGCGCCTTCATGCCGACGCTGGAAAAGTCGCGCGATCTGGCCCGAAGCCTGGTTGACGTTGCCAACGGCGCGGGCCTGCCGACCAGCGCCCTCATCACAGACATGAACGAGCCGCTTGCCAGTGCCGCCGGCAATGGGCTCGAGGTGCGTAACGCCGTCGATTTCCTCACCGGCAAGCACCAGGATGCCCGCCTGAGAGAGGTGACGCTCGCCCTCTGTGCCGAGATTGCCGCCATGACTGGCATTGCGCCCAGCGTTCCAGCGGCCCGCAAGCTGGTGGACGGTGCTCTCGACAGTGGCCGGGCCACCGAGCATTTCAGCAAGATGGTTTCGGCCCTTGGCGGCCCAACCGATTTCGTCACACAGATGGACAAGCACCTCACGCCGGCGCCAATCGTCCGCGACGTGTTCGCCCCGGGGCAGGGGACAATCACGGTCATCGATACCCGTGGTGTCGGTATGGCCGTCGTTGCGCTCGGTGGCGGCCGCACTATGCCGACCGATGCCATCGACCACACGGTTGGCTTCGATCGCCTCGCAGGCCTCGGTGCCAAAGTTGATGCCAGAACGCCTATCGCCCGCATCCATGCGCGCGACGAGGCCTCGGCGGCGGACGCCGAAGCCCGCCTAAAATCCGCCTACCGGCTGGGTGACAGCGCTCCGCTGTTTCCACTGATCGCGGACCGCGTGATGCCGACCCAGTAACCAACCACGGCGTCATTCCCGTGAAAGCGGGCCCCCCCTTGCAAACAGGAGGGAGATTCCCGCTTTCACGGGAATGACGCAGAGCCAAGAAACGAGGATCAACCCATGCCCCGCGCCATTCTCTGCATTCTCGACAGCGTCGGCATCGGCGGAGCACCCGACGCCGACAAATACGGCGATGTCGGCTCCAACACCTTCGGCCACATCGCCGAATGGGCCGCAGCAGGCAAGGCGGATCGCGCTGGCCTGCGCACTGGCCCGCTCAACGTCCCCAATATGGACGCGCTGGGTATCGGTGCCGCCATCCAGCTTTCGACCGGCACCCTGCCACCAGGCCTGTCCGCCGCCGCCAAGGGCGGCCGCTTCGGGGTTGGTCGCGAAGTCAGCAAGGGCAAGGACACGCCATCCGGTCATTGGGAAATCGCCGGGGTACCGGTGCCCTTCGACTGGGGCTATTTCCCGCAGAACGAGCCGACCTTTCCACCCGATCTGATCGCCGAATTCATTGCTCGCGCCAAGCTCCCCGGCATTCTGGGTGACAAGCACGCCTCCGGCACCACTGTCATCGCTGAGCTGGGTGAGGAGTCGATCCGCTCGGGCAAGCCCATCTGCTACACGTCGATCGACAGCGTGTTCCAGATCGCCGCCCACGAAACCCATTTCGGTCTCGAGCGACTCTACGAAATCTGCCAGATCGCCTTCGAACTCACCGCGCCGCTGATGATCGGCCGCGTCATCGCCCGGCCGTTCATCGGCGAAGATGCCGCAAGCTTCAAACGCACGGGCAATCGCCGCGACTTTGCCATCTCGCCGCCTGAGCCGACCCTGCTCGATCGCAACCAGGCCGCCGGCAACCAAGTCTATGCCATCGGCAAGATTTCCGACATCTATGCCGGCCATGGTGTGACCCACAAGATCAAGGGCACCGGTCTGCCGCAGCTCTTCGACAAGACGCTCGACGCCATGGAAATGGCCGCGGACAACGCCTTCATCATGACCAACTTCGTCGATTTCGACAGCGAATATGGCCATCGCCGCGACGTTCCCGGCTATGCGGCAGCGCTGGAATACTTCGATTCCCGCCTGCCCGAGATCATCGCCAAGCTGCGTCATGACGATCTGCTGGTCCTGACCGCCGATCATGGTAATGATCCGACCTGGCCCGGCAGCGATCACACCCGCGAACAAGTGCCGATCCTCGTCTTTTCCCCAAGCCTGTCGCAGGGCGAGATTGGCATTCGCCCCACCTTCGCTGATATAGGTGAGAGCATTGCCCATTGGCTCGGCCTCGCGCCCGGCCGGCACGGCAAGTCGTTCCTCTAGCGCACAGGTGATCCCAATGAGCAGCGTAACCGTCATCGATCACCCGCTGATCCAGCACAAGCTGACCATCATGCGCAACAAGGAGACCTCGATAGCGGGGTTCCGCCGCCTGCTGCGCGAGATCGCCCATCTGATGTGCTACGAAGTCACGCGCGACCTCGAGCTGGAGATGATCCCCATCGAGACGCCAATGGCGCAGATGGATAGCCCTGCCATCAAGGGCAAGAAGCTGGTCTTCGCCTCGATCCTGCGCGCCGGCAATGGCCTGCTCGACGGCATGCTCGATCTAGTCCCTGCCGCCCGCGTCGCCCATATCGGCATCTATCGCGACCACGAGACACTGGAGCCGGTGGAATATTACTTCAAGGCCCCCTCAAACCTCGAAGATCGCCTGATCATCGTGGTCGACCCGATGCTGGCCACCGGCAATTCGGCGACGGCGGCGATCGAGAAGCTCAAGGAGCGCGGCGCCAACAATATTCGCTTCCTGTGCCTGCTGGCCGCACCCGAAGGCATCAAGAATTTCGGCGAGGCTCACCCCGACGTCCCGGTCTTCACCGCCTCGATCGACAGCCACCTCAACGAGAAGGGCTACATTATCCCAGGTCTCGGCGACGCCGGCGACCGCATGTACGGGACGAAGTAGCCCGTCGGTCCTCGACGTATCGCTGTCCCGCCAGCCGTCACCCTCGGGGTTGAGCCGCGGGGGCTGTAATTACCAAACCTACGCCAAGTGAAACGCCCTCGGGTCAGGCCCGAGGGTGACGACCGAGTGCGCGGGCGCTCTTCTCTGGTATTTCGTCCTACTTCGCCTTGAGCGGCAGCCCAAGCGCGATCAGTTCCTTGCGCAGCGCCACCGGATCCTTGAAATGGATCCCCTTCATCCCGAACTTCCGCGCTGCCACGATATTGGGCTCGCTGTCGTCGATGAAGACGCAATTCTCGGGCGCGAGGCTGTAGCGCTCGCAGAATACCCGGTAGAGCCGCGGATCAGGTTTCACCAGCCCCTCCAGCCCCGACACGATCACCCCGTCGAACTTCTCAAGGAACGGCCATTCGCCCAGGCAGCTCACCCATTTCTCCCAGGAGAAATTGGTAATGGCGAAGGTGGGGATGTCCTGCTCGATCAGCTCGTCGTGGATGTCGATCGTGCCCTGGATGAAATTGCCCAGCGTTTCCTTCCAGCGCAGGTCATAGGCCAGGATTTCGCGCCAGTATTTGGGAAAGCGCGTGATCAGCTTGGCCACGCCCTCGGAGTAGATCTCGCCGGCGTCGAATTCGAGGTTCCATGCCAGGGTGCAGATATTGTCCTGGAACCACTGCGCATCCTCCTCGCTGTCGAAGAGCTTGCGGAACAGGTACATCGGATTCCAGTCGACGAATACGCCGCCAAGGTCGAACACGGGAACGAGCGTATCGGTCATATCGGAACTGCCGGATAGAGGAAGGATGCCCGGCTTGTGGCATGCACCTTCGACCGGCGCAAGGTGCGCCTAGTTGAGCGCGATCTGGCCGCCGAAGCGCGGTAGGTAGAAGTTCTCGCGATAGAGCTGGATATCCTGATCGATCACGATGCCGAACAGTGGCCGGTATTTGTAACTCGCCTCCGCGACGATGACGAACTGCTCCTTGGCGATTGCGGTGATCGCCTCCGGCAGCGGGTATTCGTCGCCCTGCCCATGGGCGATCGATTGCTTGGGGTTCTCGTGTTCGTAGCCCCTCGACCACACCACCGTGGCCACTCCGTCTTCATCGACGCTGACCTGGGTGACGATCTGCTGCAGGGGCGCCGGTTCATAGGGCGCCATGATGCCCCCGGCGACGCGGACATAGTCCTGCAATTCTGTCAAAGTCAGGTTCTCCTTGGCCCGCGCGACCAGGTCGCCAACGGCGCCAGAAACGTTCTGCACCTTTCTGTCAACCGAGATCAGGGCGCTGGCTTCCACAGAACCAATATAGATCAGCAGCATGATGGGCAGGATGAGAGCGAACTCAACTGCGGCCACGCCGGCTTCAGTATCGCGGAAACGCGCGAGAATTTGCCGCAAGCGGTGCGCCGGTCTCATGTGAAAGGCTCGTTGCGGAACACAGTAACCGCAGCGAACAGGCGTTTGCTGTCTGGCAGGTCGGCCAGCCCCAGGCCGAAATTCAGCATGACCGGCCATTTGTAATAGACTTGGACCACCATGATACTCGACCCCTGACCCGGCTGGTATGCATCGCCGCGCGACCACTCGCAGGCCGTTGCGCAGGTGGGATCGACCGGCGGGCTAACGTTGACCGAGGCGAAATTACTGACCTGCTGCACATCGACGAAAAGTCCGTCACAATCGCGGAACAGACCAAATAGGCGGCCGCACACTTCCTGCCTAAAGTCATCGGCTGTGAGGATCGTGCTGCGCGCCTGCCCGGTACGGACCAACCGGCTGGCATCCTGCACCGCGCTGTCGAGCGCCTGTGTCGACAAAAATATGATCGACGTCTCAAGGATGGCGCCGAGAATGGAGAAAAACGGCACCGCCAGCAGACCAAACTCGATGATCGTGGCACCGCGTTCGTCGCGGCCGAAGCCACGCCGACGCCACAGCACGCGTCTGATCAACGATCCAAGTCGGGTGGCCATGCGCCATGCTCTGTTTGCCTACGCGCGAAGCTAGCGCCGGCATGGCTAATTGAAGGTTAGGAAGAGCCCGTAGTGGCCCAGCAAGTACAGACGAGGTTAACGCGTCGTTAAAGGGCCTAGTTGCTGATCGATTGCACGATCTGTGAAGAGGCAACGGCCGAACTCGTGAAGCCCGTTTCATCGCCCATCATGATGATATTCTGGCACACGGGCGCGCAAGCCAGGCTGGTACGAGCTTGCCCCTGATAGACGGTCATTACACCGGCCTGCATCTGCACCACTTCGATCATGGTATCGGCGATGGGATTCCCTGCTGTGTCGAGCACGATCAGGTTGGTCTGGCCGAAGCTCTTGCCGGTCAGGATCAGCGTCTGCGGATCCTGGATGGTGACATCGGCAATGCCGGGATTACCGACGATGACCGTGGCTGCCGCCGCGTTGATGCGCAGGATGCGAGCCATGTTCACATTGACATTGATCGGAGCGCCGTCGACGGCGAATGCCGGAACCGGGGCAAGACCTACGCCGAGCGACAGGCAGACTGCGATGGCGATAGCGAGGCGTGAGCGCATGGCTTGTTCCGGCGGTACAGATACACTGCCTGACATTTTCAGGGCGAATGGTGAATAAACAGCAAACGAGCATGTTTCGAGGGGGTTGGTGTCTATCTCGGGCTTTTGCGACAGGCAGGCCAGTAATCGCTCGTTTTGGATGAAATTTTGCTTGTATCAAGAAGTATGTACGCCGAAACGCGTACTAATGCGGCGCGGCGGCGATTTGGATAGAAAGCCGCGCATTCTGTTAAGCCTTTGATTATCATGTTGAAAGTCGGCAAGACTTCGGTGTCCATCCGCACGCCAATTAACCCAATTTCAAGAGGTCGTGGCTAGCCTCGCGCAATGTTCGATGTGTGACGTGTCGAACGATGGCGTCATCCAATGACGCGTTTCAAGGAGCCTAGAAATGAAGTTGTTCGCACGTTTTGCGCAGGATGAGTCCGGCGCGACCGCTATCGAATACGGCCTTATCGCCGCTCTGATTTCTGTCGGTATCATTCTCGCCGCAACCGCCCTGGGTACCAACCTGGGCAATCTGTTTAACGGTATCGCCAACCAGCTCGACGTTACCGTTCCGTAAGAATAGCCGACCTTCGAATGAACGGGAGGAGCAAGAGCTCCTCCCGTTTTTATTGGCGCTTTGTTAACCGCGACTGAGCAGGATGGACGGGCGGACCGTCCCGTGGCGAAAGAGGTCGATCATGTCCACCGTGGCATTGCTGCTATTTCCAATCGGCATGGCGTTCGCCGCATCCTCCGACCTGCTGACCATGCGGATTTCCAACAAGTTGGTGCTGCTGCTGGTCGCGGCCTTCTGCATTGTCGCGCTCGCCACCAACCTGCCGCTGCAGCAATTTGCCATGCACGTCATGTGCGCTCTTACGGTGCTGGCTGTCGGCTTCGTGCTTTTCGCCCTGCGCTGGATTGGTGGTGGCGACGCCAAACTGGCCGCGGCCACGGCGCTGTGGCTGGGTTTCGGTTTGACGCTCCCCTATCTGGTCTATGCCGCGGTTCTGGGCGGCGTGCTGACCTTGGCTATACTCGCCCTCCGGCGTTTGCCGCTGATGCCGGTGCTATCCCGTTATGGTTGGCTCGAGCGGCTCTACAATCCCAAATCCGGGGTTCCATACGGCGTCGCCCTGGCCATTGCGGGCCTGCTGACCTACTCAAATTCCGCCCTCTTCGAGCGTCTCACCGCCTGATCGAGCGCCAGTCCATCTGCGACACAAGGAAGTATTGGCATATCCCGTGATGTGGCAAATACTTCCGATTCCGCAAAATGCTAAAATTTACATCTTGTTAACTGCGCTCGCAAAGTTCCGGTTAACCAAACCTTGACCCTTTGCGTGCAGACTTCTTCCGGTCGAACTGGGCATTCGTGCCCGTAGTCATCCGGAGTGAGTCATGAAGCCGGCGCGTATCATATTGTTGGTTGTGGCACTGGTCGCCGGTGGGCTGGCTGCATTTCTGGTGACCCGCGGCGGACGTCCGCCAGCGGCGCCGCAGGTCGTGACCAATACCGAGGTCGTCCAGGAGGCCAAGACCCAGATTCTGGTGGCCAAGGGCCCGATCGGCATTGGCGAGCGCCTCAGTGCCTTGACGGTTGAATGGCAGGATTGGCCCGAAGGCGCCATTCGCCCAGAATACGTGACCATTTCCGCGATGCCGGAAGCGCCGTCCGACCTGACTGGCGCCGTGGCCCGCTTCGAGTTCTTCCCTGGCGAGCCCATTCGCGAGGCTAAACTAGTCCGCGCTGACCAGGGTTATCTCTCCGCCGTACTGGCCCAGGGCATGCGCGGTGTGTCGGTTGGTGTGAGCGCTGTGTCCAGCGCCGGTGGCTTTGTCGTCCCCAATGACCATGTCGATGTTATCCTGACCACACAGGGCGCCGCAGGTGAACGGTCCGAAGTGATCCTCGCCAATGTTCGCGTTCTTGCTATCGGCAAGCGCCTCGGTGAAATTGGCGCCAGTGGTGGTCAGGTTGAAGGCACCGAGGCCGGCGCGGGACCGACCCCGATCACCTTCGATCAGTCCACTATCGCCACGCTCGAGCTTGATCCCGGCCAAGCCGAAACCCTGATCAACGCGTCGACGCGCGGTCAGTTGACCCTGACACTCCGCTCGGTGGTCGATTTCAACGACACCACCGTTGCCGAACAGCGCAGCAACCAGACCGTGCGCCTGTTCCGCTTCGGCAAGGAGCAGAGCGTGGTCGCGGGCAGCGCGACGACGGGCACGGTCACACCCGGCAGTAACAGTTCCGACCCCGCCTATTATTCCGACCCCAATGCATCGGTTGCCGCCGAGCCTGAAGTGTTGCCCCAGTAGGGTGGAGACAAGCATGAGCAAGATCTTGATCAACCTCCCCCGCAAGGGCCTTCGCTTCCTGGTAGCGCCGGCATGCGCGGCACTCATGGCGCTCATCGCGCCCGGGCTGTCCGCCATCGCTCAGGAAACCCATCTGGTGGTTTCTGGCGCTGCATATGGCGCAACCCGCGCCGTGGTGCTGGAGGTCAACAAATCGATGCTGATTGATCTGCCGGCCGGTGTTGCGGAGGTCATTATCAGTCAGCCCACCGTCGCGGCGGCAATCATGCGCACACGCACCCGCGCAATTCTGCAGGGCGTGGAAGCCGGCTCTACAAACGTCTTCTTTCTCGACGATGCCGGGCGCACGATTTCCGTGTTGGATCTGCGCATAATCCAGCCCCCCTCCGAAATAGGGCGCGCCCTTGAGGCGACCTTGGCGCGGGTCATCCCGGGATCAAACATCAAGGTGGATTCGGTCTCCGACGGCGCCATCGATGGCAAGACGCACTTCGTGCTGACCGGAACCGTTCTGACGGCCGAGGATAAGGCCACCGCCGGCGCCTTGGCTGCCGATATTTCTGACGAGCCCGAAAGCAATCCCGCTGGCCTATTGCAGGTCATTGGGCCACAGCAGGTTATGTTGCAGGTCACCGTTTCCGAGGTGAAGCGTGACATTGCCAAGCAGTTTGGCATCAACCTCTCTGGGTCGCTGAGCGTCGGCAACGTAAACCTTGGCTTCAACAACAGCGTGACTGGCCTGGGTGGCTTGACCACCTCCAACGGCCTCAATGCCAGTGGCATCGGCCTGGGCGACCTGAACATCACCGCTGCCATTCGAGCGCTCGAAACGCGCGGCGGGTTGCGCGTCCTGGCTCAGCCCACGCTCACCGCGATTTCGGGACAGGAAGCGAACTTCCTGGCAGGCGGTGAAATTCCCTATGGAACGACCGACGCATTGGGCAACCGTACCGTCATTTTCCGGCCCTACGGCGTAGAACTTTCGTTCACGCCAGTGGTCAAGGCCAATGGGTTGATCGCGCTGACAGTCGATACATCGGTGTCCGAACCACAGACCAGCGGCGCGCTAACCAAGCGCGAGGCCAATACCTCGGTGGAACTGCAGGCCGGCACCACGCTCGCCATCGGTGGCCTTCTGCAGGAGGCCTCTCGCCAGCAGATCGACCAGCTTCCTGGCTTGGGCAATATCCCGATCTTGGGCGCACTGTTCCGTTCACGCGATTTCCAAACCGAACAAACCGAGTTGGTCATCCTGGTAACGCCATATTTCGTGTCACCAAGCCCGGCCAATTCCATCCCCGTACCTACCGACACCGCGACGATTGCCAGCGATGCCGAGGCAATTTTCCTGGGGCGGCTGGAGAATATGTATGGGGTTGCCGGCAGTGGCGAGTTCCGCGGCAGTATCTCGGGTTCAGTGGGTTTTGTTCTCGACTAGGAGCGGGTGACCGCATCCCGGCGAAGGAGAATTGGTTAGATGAGTTTCCTCACCCCCGACGCAAAGCGGACGGATGAGCCTGCGGCCGAGATCGCTGCTGGCGCCCGGTTGCTGCCACGCATCACCATCCAGGCCTTCTGCGAGCACTCGCAGACGGCGCAACTGGTCGAAAGCGCTATCCACGATCGGCGCATGTCCAAGGTGGCGCTGACCACCCACAATGGCGGCATTGACGGCGCGGTCGAGACGTACAAGTCCAACCCGACGCCCAACTTGATTATCGTCGAAACCATTCTTGCGCCCGATCAGATTCCGGTGGCGCTGGAACGTCTCGCCGAGGTCTGCGACGCCTCGACCCGCGTCGTAGTGCTCGGTCACGTCAATGACGTGCTGCTTTATCGCGAACTGATCCGTTCCGGCATTTCCGAGTACATAGTGCTACCGGCCACGGCTTCGCAGATCGTTTCGGCCATTACCGAGCTGTTCGCTTCGGAGAATGCGGCGCCCATCGGTCGTACGGTGGGCTTTGTCTCCGCCAAGGGCGGCGCTGGCAGCTCCACCCTGGCCCACAACGTGGCCTGGGCGATTGCTACGGCTTTGCGCCAGGATAGCCTGATCCTCGACATGGATCTGGCCTTTGGCACCGCCGGGCTCAATTTCAACCAGGACCCGCCGCACGGCTTGGCCGATGCGCTCAACAGCAATCAGAAGCTCGATCAGACGATGCTTGATCGGCTGATGAGCAAGGCGGCCAATCACATCAATCTGCTGGCTGCCCCCGTGGCGTTGGATCGCACCTTCGATTTCGAGGAACGCGAGTTCGAGCAGATCCTGGAGCTGTGCCAGAACACCATGCCGGTTGTGGTGCTGGACATCCCCCACGCCTGGAACGCCTGGATCCGCCAGACCCTCGCCACCATCGACGAAGTGGTGATCGTGGCCGAGCCTGACCTGGCCAACCTGCGCAATGCCAAGAACCTGGCCGATACGATCAAGGCGCTGCGGCCCACCGAGAATGCGCCGAGCCTGGTGCTCAACAAGACCGGCATGCCACGTCGGCCCGAGATCAATGCTGGCGAATTCGCCGACTCGGTCGAGTGCCAGTTGCTCGGGCAGGTCCAGTTCGATGCTGCCTTGTTCGGCACGGCCGCCAACAACGGCCAGATGATCGCCGAGGTGGCCGCCAACAACAAGATCAACGAGGTCTACCGCGCCATCGGCCTGCACGTGACGGGCCGGCAGATAACCCATGTCGGTGGCAAGGCGAGCGGCCTCAAGCTGCCTTCGTTCCTCAAGAAGCGGGCCTGACATAGACGCGCCGGGTACGCCCGGCGGAGACGATGATAGCGGAGGGCGGATTCCGGCCTGGTCGGAATGCCGTTCCCTTCAAGAGGTAGGACGACCATGTTTGGCAAGCGCACAACCTTTGGCGGCAACACTCCGGGCGTCGGCGAAGTCGCGCGCCCCATTCCGAGCGCAGCCCCCGCCCGCCCCGAGCCGGCTGCGCCAGCGCGCCGCGCCGCCGATGGCGATGCCATGGCTGCCCGCATGCGCGGTGGCGAAGAGGTCGTTGACGTCCGCGCGCCTGTCGATGCGCAGCGCGACAAGGAGTATTTTCACACCAAGTCGGCGATTTTCAGTGCCCTGATCGACTCTATCGATCTGAGCCAGCTCGCGACCATGGATCAGGACGCGGCGCGCGAGGAAATCCGCGACATCGTCGCTGAGATCATAGCGCTCAAATCCATCATCATGTCCATTTCCGAGCAGGAAGACCTGCTCGAAGACATCTGTAACGACGTGCTCGGCTATGGCCCCCTTGAGCCGCTGCTGGCGCGCGACGACATCGCCGACATCATGGTCAACGGTTCCCAGCGCTGCTACATCGAAGTCGCTGGCAAGGTGCGCCTCACCAATGTGCGCTTTCGCGACGATGCGCATCTGATGAACGTCTGCCAGCGCATCGTGAGCCAGGTCGGCCGTCGCGTTGATGAGAGCTCCCCCATCTGCGACGCCCGTCTCCCCGACGGCTCACGCGTCAACGTCATCGCTCCGCCGCTGGCCATCGATGGCGCCGCGCTCACCATTCGTAAGTTCAAGAAGGACAAGCTGACCCTCCAGCAGCTGGTCAAATACAATTCCATCTCGCCCGAAGGCGCCGAAGTGCTCCGCATCCTGGGCCGTGTCCGCGCCAACGTGCTGATCTCTGGCGGTACGGGTTCGGGCAAGACCACTCTGCTCAACTGCCTCACCGCCTTCATCGAGAAGGACGAGCGCGTCATTACCTGCGAAGACTCGGCCGAATTGCAGCTGCAGCAGCCGCACGTTGTGCGCCTCGAAACCCGTCCGCCCAACCTCGAGGGCGAAGGCGAGATCACTATGCGCGATCTCATCAAGAACTGCCTGCGTATGCGTCCAGAACGCATCATCGTCGGCGAAGTCCGCGGCCCGGAGAGCTTCGACCTGCTCCAGGCCATGAATACGGGTCACGACGGTTCCATGGGCACGTTGCACGCCAACAGCCCGCGCGAAGCCCTTTCCCGTCTCGAATCGATGATCACCATGGGCGGCTACAGCCTGCCCAGCCGCACCATTCGCGAGATGATCACCTCGTCCATCGACGTCGTGGTGCAGGCGGCCCGTCTGCGTGACGGCTCGCGCCGCATCACCCACATTACCGAGATCCTCGGCATGGAAGGCGATGTGATCGTGACGCAGGATATCTTCCTCTACGATATCATGGGCGAAGACGGGAACGGCATGCTGGTCGGCCGCCACCGCTCGACCGGTATCACCAAGCCGCAATTTGCCGAGCGGGCGCGCTACTTCAACGAGGAGGCCAACCTCGTCGAAGCGCTCGAAAAGTCCAATACTGAACAGCGCGAACTTCTGGATTCCTAAATGCTGGGCCCGATCGTCATCGCCATTCTCGCCATGCTGTTCGTCGGTGCGCTCGGTTTCGCCCTGGTGCCGTCGGCACTGGGCGGCGGGCGAGCCGAGCAGCGCCGCAAGGCCTTCCAGGGCGATGTGCGGGCCAATCGCATGGCGCTGGATGCCGACCGTAACCGTGATCAGCGCCGCAAGGATTTGCAGCGCACACTGAAGCAGCAGACCGACGCGCTCCACTCCAAGAAGCGCGTGACCCTGCCACAGATGCTGTTCCAGGCCGGCATGACCATCAAGCCGGGTGCGTTTATCCGCAACAGCATCATTTTCGGCGGTGCCGTCACCCTGCTCTTGGTCGTCGTGCAGGTCCCCATCTACCTGGCGCCGGTGTTCGGCGTCGCTGCCGGCTACCTGCTGCCGCGCATGTGGGTCAGCCGCAAGCGCAAGAAGTATCAGGACAAGTTTCTCGACGAGCTGCCAAACGCCGTCGAAGCCATCGTGCGTGGCGTCAAGACCGGCCTGCCGCTTAACGACTCCATCCGCGTGGTCGCCAAGGATGCCAAGGAGCCGGTCAAGTCCGAATTCGGCCGCGTGCTCGACCAGCAGGCCTTCGGCATGTCGATGACCGAGGCCGTGAACGTGCTGCTCGATCGCGTGCCGCTGCCCGAAGTGAACTTCTTCGTGGTGGTGATCACCGTGCAGCAACAGGCCGGCGGTAACCTCAGCGAAGCGCTGGGGAACCTGGCCAAGGTGCTGCGCAACCGCAAGAAGATGAAGCAGAAGATCAAGGCCATGTCGTCCGAGGCCAAGGCCTCGGCCGGCATTATCGGCTCGCTGCCTTTTGTCGTCGCCATTCTGGTCAGCATCACCTCGCCAACCTATCTGGCGCCGCTCTTCACCACCACGTTGGGCCATATCTGGCTGGGCATTGGCACGGTCATGCTGGCCGCTGGCGTGTTCATCATGAATCGCATGGTCAAGTTCGACTACTAGGGAGCGCCCGATGAACTTCTTGGAGATGCTGGCGCAACGCGAATTCCTCATCGCCGTCCTGGCCGCCGTTTCGGCTGCCGCCGTGGTCTTCACCTTCGGCTCGGGCTTCATCGTCAAGTCCGAGATGAAGGATCGCATCAAGCGCGTTGCGCTCGAACGTGACAAGATGCGCGCCGAGGAAATGGCGCGCCTGCGTGGCAGCGGCGTGGCCGACAGCCGCTCCATTCGCCGCTCCGGCGAGACCAAGACCTACATGAAGAATGTGGTGGATCGCTTCGATCTCAAGAAGGCGTTCCAGGACGATGCCACCGTCGACAAGCTGGCCATGGCTGGCTATCGCGGGCAGGGGCACCTGACCACGTTTCTGTTCATGCGCTTTGCAACCCCGATCGTGGTTTTCGTGCTCTGCGCCATCTATGTGCTGTTCCTGGCCCCCGGTGGGCGGCCGCTCTACATGAACTTGGCCATTGCCATCGGCATCGGCATCATCGGCGCTTACCTGCCCAATGTCCTGCTCAAGAACACCACCACCAAGCGCCAGATGTCGATCAAGCGCGCCTGGCCCGACTGCCTCGATCTTATGCTGCTCTGTGTCGAAGCCGGTATGTCGATGGAACACGCCTTCAAGCGCGTCGCCAAGGAAATCGGCCAGCAGAGCGCCGAGCTGGCCGAGGAGCTGACCCTAACCACCGCCGAGTTGTCCTTCCTCGAGGATCGCGGCCGCGCCTATGACAATCTCGGTCGCCGTACCGGGCTCGACGGCGTCAAGTCGGTGATGACCGCGCTGATCCAGGCCGACCGCTACGGTACGTCCGTGGGTCAGGCCCTGCGCGTCATGGCCGAGGAAGGCCGCGAGACGCGCATGATGGAGGCCGAAAAGAAGGCCGCATCCCTGCCGCCCAAGCTGACCGTGCCGCTGATCCTGTTCTTCCTGCCGGTGCTATTCATCGTCATCATCGCGCCGGCGGTGATCAAGGTCTTCGGCCCGGGCGGCGTGGCCGGCGGCTAGGCCGCGCGGCGTTCTAGCGGATTTCGGGCATCGCACCGGCGGCCGACAGGTCGACGCCATAGTTCGGGAAGAAGGTCGTGCGGGGATAGGCGCAGAGGTTCGCTTCCGGCGCCGCTGATCCGGCATGCACGCCCGCCAGCGCCCAGCCGGCCCCTTTCTCGACGAAGATCGGGCTGCCGCTAAAGCCGGCAAAGGTCTGGCACCCATGGTGGATGCAGCCATTGCCAACGAAATAGACCCGGCAGGTAGGCGCCGTGTCGACGCGCAGGCTGGACCGCAGGTCAAGCGCAAGCGCGTCGTTCGGCATGTCCTTTATCCCTGCGGCTGAGAAAAAACCGCCATAGATGGCCAGCCGGTCGCCATAGGATGTTGGCGCAGTGGCAAAGGGTTCGGGGCCGGCCGGGAAGTCCTGCAGCTTGAGAATGACAAGGTCGGTCAGCGGCAGGTTGGGATTGAACGCCAGGTCCTGCTCGACCTCATCGGCCGGCGCGATGTCGAATGCGAAGCGGTGGGGCGCGATGCCGGCAACCAACGCCACCGATTCCGGCAGTACATTGACGTTGGTGATCCGCTCCGTCGTATTGCCCGCGCCGTAGTCCTGGGCAAAATCCTCAAGGGTCTGACGCTCGACGAGGCAATGCTTGGCGGTGAGGACATACGGCCCCGCAATATTGAAGCCGGCACAGTAGACCGCCGGAATGCCGGTACGGAAGCTGCTGGTCAGCAGCACCAGCCGGTCGCTTATGCCGGCATCGACGATGCTGGCCTTTCCGAGGCAATTGTCGAGATAGACGGTGTACACCGCCCCCATATAGGCTAGCTCGTCTTCCGATATTGTCTCCGAAGAGCCCTCCAGCGCCCCCAGTCGCGCCACCGCGGCGTCGCAAAGCGTGTAGCGCTCGCTGGCCATGTATGCCTCGATTTCCGCCCATAGCGCCTCAGGGAGCGGGGGCGGCTCGTAGTCGGGAAATGCCGCCAGTTCCGCCTTTTGAAGCTCCGAGAAGGCGTCCTCGGGCGAGGTCTCCGCTGGCACATACGGCCTGCTGAGTTCCTCGAGAACACTGGTCATCAGCGCCTGCGGTACGGCCGGCATGCGGACGATGCTCTGCGGCTGCAGCACGACCTCGTCCAGCGCGTCCGCCTCCAGTTCAGCGCCGGAAAAAGCGCTCGCGCCCCTCCACGACGAGGGCTGGCTAAAGCAGGTGCCCGAGAGGATGCAGCCCGCCGGCAGCAGATAGGTCTGGGCCTCGGCGTCCTCCGCCATTGCCACCGGTGGCGCCGCAGCCAGGCAGGCAAGGACCAACGCAACCCGCCACCTCATTTGGCCCGCTCCACCAGGCCCTCTATCGCAAGCGAGCATGCTCCGTCGCCAAGGCAGCCAAGGACCTCGGGGGTCTGAAGCACCTTGAGTTCGACGGCGTTGACGCCTGCTGGCCAGAGCGGCGGTGTCGTCGCGGAGGCCTGTGTGAGTTCGATGATCCCGGCACGCCACCCGCTGAACAACGCGGCGCAGGTCGGATCACTGACGCATGATTGCACGCCGGCCCCCGAAAGCAGTGTCGGCGGCAGATCGCCGGCGGCTGTTGCATTAAGATTTTCGATGACCTTCTCGAGCGTCAGGTCGCGCTCGCTGCAGGCGCGCGTGAGCACGCAAGTCAGCGGCCCGCGCGGCCCAATCGGCTTCCAGTGGGTGTACCCCTCCGGCGGTGACGTTTGACCCTGCGCCGTGCCGCCTGCCAGCAATGCCAGGCACAGAGCCGCACTGAAAGTCCGTATGTTCATAGCCGTCTCCCGACGCCTATGTCGCGCTAGTTTGGCGATGTCTCGCCGCATCATCTCGCCTGAGCTTCCTGCACGAGTGCGTCGATGGCCTGGCCGCAGGCCTCCATATCGAGGCAAGCAAGAATAGCCGGTGCCCGGGCTTCGAGTTCCACTTCGTCGAAGCCGTCCGACCAGATGGAACTGTCGATAAAGCCATTGGCTACCAGCCCCGTTACGCCAGCATGCCACCCATAGAGCGACTGCGCGCAGTCGAATTCGTCCCAGCATGATTGCGTACCGGCCGCCTCGGACGACAAATTGTCACTTCTCATAGTGTTGAGATTGTCGAGGATCCTTTGCAGGGCGGGATCACCTTCATTGCAAGCGCGAATAATGACGCAACCGAGCGGCCCCCGCGGCCCTCGGGGCTTTTGGTCCAGGCCGAGGTCGGGGAATGCCGTCTGGCCCGAGACCCCGCCGCCGGCAGACAAGGTCAGGCACAAGGCCACGACAAAAGCGCGCGTCTTCATAGCTACCTCCTTGGGGGATACATGGCGTTGAGCATGGCGATGTCGCCCGGCGACAGCTCGTTATTGTGCCGGTTGAGCACGCAGGTGGCCGTCCTTGGGTCGAGGAACATGTCGCCTGCCAGCCGATAGTGCATGATGGAGGTCTTGTCGGGCGGCAGCACCGCAACGTCCTCGGGACTGTAGGTCGCGGTGATGCGGCCGTAATTCGCTTCCCGCCATTTCTCCAGGTCTTCGTCCGCCACGATGTCGGGGGCGTATGCAAGCAGCCCCTCCCAGTCGAGCTCTTCGCGACACTTGGAGTCCGGATGCTGGTGCTCGTGTACGGCGCCCAGTGTGTGCATTAGCTCGTGCCGGATCATGCCGTTCTGCCGGGTTGACCAGGATGGGCCATCCGCACCGCAGAGCGAAACAGTCGGCTCGTTCGGGTTTCGGGCCATCACATCTCGGCCCTGGCGGCCGTAATACCCCATGCAGAACGAGGTCTCGAACTTGATCTGCACATCGATCGGACGCGTGGGGCAGGGGGCGAGGGTGACCCCGGCGCCCAGATTGGTATGCTGCAGAATCTCCTCGAACAGCGCCATGACGTGGTCCTGCGCCTGCTTGGAGCCATCGAAGAAGCAGACGCGCAGGATGTGATTTTGCGCCCAGAGCTTGCTCTTGAGCCAGTTCTGCTCGGGGGTGGCCATGCCGGCGGGGTCGAACTGCCGGATTACACTCAGAAAATAGCCAGGATCGCCCTGTTCCAGCCCGCCGGCCGCCTGCAATGCGCGCAGCCGCAACGGGTTGATCAACTCGCCGCCCTCTAGGCCTTCTCCGCCGGTCATTTCCTCATGGTGCATCTGCCCAGCAAAATCATGACCATGGGTCGGTAAACATAAGGCCAGGAAGAATAGGATTGCTATCGATTTCAACATCTTGACCGCCGTTGCTTGGTCAGAATTGTGAATTCATGCATCCGCCAAATAAACGTTGGCGAAAAACCACCGAGCAAATATATTGCACGGGATTGTGGAGACTACAATTAGGGGATGCAAATGAAGTCAACGGCAATGGCAGTTGCATGCGTAGTTTTACTGGCTGGGTGTACAACCACACAGCAGGGCACAACTTCACCCGGTCAGGAGCACCCGTTTCAGCAGGCAACGGCGAGCCTGTGCCAGTTTCTGCCCACGGCTGACACGATCCGCAAACTGCTCGGCCTGAACGATCCGGCGTTGTCGACCGCGACCGAGGTCGCGAGCGCCATCTGTAGCGCGATCAAGTTCGATCCCAACGCGCCCGCATCGCCGGGCGGGCAGGCCAATATCAAAGGTGTGGTGATCGAGGGATCGTACCAGCGCTAAGGGCTTAGCCCTGTTCGATCATGTCCCAACGGTTCTGCTGGGTCAGCAGGGCCCGGACATAGGCCATGTTGCTTTCCACCTGATCGGGTGGCAGCTCGGCGGCATACATGGCGCGGCATTCGTCGAACCGGCCCTGCAGGCCGACAATGAGCGCCAGGTTCTGCCGGATCCGGCTGGAGGCGCCGCGCATTTGCACGGCCCTGCGCAGGTGCTGCTCGGCGGCCGGCAATTCATTGGTCATGGCGTAGCTGAGGCCCAGATTGGCCTCGATCGAAGCCTCGCCGGGCGCGATGGTGAGCGCCTGCGCATAGAGCTGGCGCGCCTCGCCATTGCGTCCCAGCTGGTCGAGCGTGGCGCCCTTGACCAGCAGCGCGTTCCAGTCCGGCGCATCGGGCCGGATGACATTGTCGAGCACGGTCAGGGACTGATCGAACCGGCCATCGGCTGTCAGCGCCTTGGCATAGGCCACCGAGATATCGACATCCCGGGGATGGTAGGTCATGCCCATTTCGAGCGCCGCGACCGCCTGCTGGTTCTGGCCCACCGCGCGTAGCGCTGCCGCGTAATAGATGATGGTGCCCTTGTCCTTGGGGTTGGACTTATAGCGCGCGGTGAGCTCGGCCAGGCTTTGCTGGGTCTGGCCAGCCGGCATGCCGGAATAGTCGGGCGAGGGCATGCTGCCGCGATTGGAGGCGCAGGCGCTGATGGCCAGAACCGCGACACCGGCGAGCAGCAGGGTGCGCATGGGTCGGTAGAGGCGGTTGGCGGACGTCACGGGCAGCTCCTCGGGCGATGGGCCCAGTCCAACCGAGCAATAAATCATTAACCCTAACAGCCGGTTAAAGACGGGTTCGCAGCCGTTGCCGCAAGGCCGGTCGGCCGCTACAAGTTCTCGTGTTTTCAACCGTGCGAGTCCGCCATGTCCAAGGCCAAAACCCTTCCCGTCATCTTCGTGGGCGAGGGTGATCTCGCAGCGGCCAATCTCCCCACGCCCCAGCGCGCCTGGGCCGAGGCCAACGGCTTTTCCGGCCAGCGCGGACGGCTCCTGGCGCTGCCTGACGCGGGCGGCGCTCTCTCCGGTTATCTCTTCGGCACCGGTGCCGATGCCGGCCGTCCGGCCCTTGTCGCGGGCTTGGCCGGCGCCGCGCTCGCCGAAGGCATCTACCGGCTCGAAGGCGCCTATGGCGATCCCACGCTGGCGGCGGTCGGCTTCCGCCTTGGCGCCTATCGCTACGACCGCTACCGGCAGGGCAAGCCAGCGCCGGTGCTGACCAATCCCGCGGATGCCGATGGCGGGGAGGTCGATCGGTTGGTCGAGGCCGCCACTCTGGCCCGCGACCTGATCAATACCCCCGCCAACGATCTCGGCCCCGATGCACTGGAGCGCGAAATCCGCGCCTTTGCCACAGCCCGCAAGATGAAGATCAAGGTCACGGCAGGCGACGATCTGCTCAAGGCCAATTTCCCGATGATCCATGCCGTGGGCCGCGCCAGTGCCGAAGCGCCGCGCCTGGTCGAGTTGACCTGGGGTAATGCCGGGGATCCCAAGGTCACCCTCGTCGGCAAGGGCGTCACCTTCGATACCGGCGGCCTCGACATCAAGGCCGCCGCCGGCATGCTGCTGATGAAGAAGGATATGGGTGGCGCCGCCAACATCCTGGGTCTCGCCCACGCCATCGTCTCGGCCAAGCTCAAGGTGCGGTTGCGGGTGCTGATCCCGGTCGTCGAAAACGCCATCTCCGCCGCCGCCTTCCGCCCGGGGGACATCCTGCGCTCGCGCAAGGGCATCACGGTCGAGATCGGCAATACTGACGCCGAAGGCCGGCTGATCCTCGCCGACGCGCTGGCACTGGCCGACGAAGAAAGCCCGGCTCTGCTGCTCGACATGGCGACGCTGACTGGTGCCGCTCGCGTCGCTCTGGGCCCCGACCTGCCGCCGCTCTATTCCACCGACGACGACTTCGCGCGCGCGCTGATGGCAGCCGGCGCTGCGAGCGATGATCCCTTGTGGCAGATGCCGCTGTGGTCGCCCTACGACGCGATGATGAGTTCCAAAATTGCCGACGTGAACAATGCCGGCAGCGGCGGCTTTGCCGGCTCCGTGACGGCAGCGCTATTCCTGCGCCGCTTCGTGAGCAACGCTGGTGCCTGGGTGCATCTCGACATCTATGGCTGGGCCCCCGAGGCGCGACCAGCGCGGCCGCAGGGTGGCACTGACCAGGGCATCCGCGCGGTCTACGGTGTGCTCAAGCAGCGCTATCCGGTATAGTTGACTTTGACAACTAAGTGGTTGACCATGTCAACAATTGACGTGGGTATGATCATGGCCGCCGATGCGACTGGACACATTGCTGAAATTCGTGCGTTCAACCGCTTCTATACCGGCCAGATCGGTCTGCTCGAGGAGCAGTTCGCCGACGGGCCGCTGACGCTGCCCGAGGCGCGAGTGCTCTACGAGATCGACGCCCGCGGCCACACCACGGCCCGCGACCTGCTCAAGCAATTGCGCATGGATCGCGGTTATCTCAGCCGCATGCTGGCCAAGTTCGTCGATGCCGGACTGACCTCGGTGTCGCCGACGCCCGGCGACCGCCGCAGCAACACCGTGGCGCTGACCAGCGATGGCGATATCATCGTCGAACGGCTCAACCAACGTTCCGACGACGCGGTTGCGGATCTCGTCCACCGGCTGAGCGATAGTCAGAAGAGCGAACTGGCTGACGCCATGCGGACGATCCGGCGGCTGCTGGGCGACGACGCGCTGCAACGCGGGCCGGTCGTGGTTCGTGGCCATCGGCTGGGCGAACTGGGTCTGCTGACCCATCGCCAGGGTCTCATCTACAACGAGCAGTTCGGCTGGAACATCGAGTTCGAGGCGCTGATCGCGGGCATCTATTCGCAGTTTCAGTTCGCCCCGGCAGCGCCGGCCAAGGACCTGTGGGTGGCCGAGCAGGATGGTCGCATCGTCGGCTCGATCTTCGTCATGCCATCAGATGGCCTGCCGGGCTCGGCCCAGTTGCGCATGCTCTATGTCGAACCCTCGGCGCGCGGGCAGGGTGTCGGGACTACCCTGGTCGCCCAAGCGGTCGGCTTTGCGCGCCAGCATGGCTATGAACGCATGCGACTCTGGACCCATACCAACCAGGAATCGGCTCGCAAGCTCTACGCCGCCGCCGGCTTCCAGATCGTCGAAACCATGCCGGAGCACAATTTCGGCAAGGAGCTCATGGGCGAAATCTGGGAGCTGAAGCTGTAGCGAGCGAGTGGAGCCCCTGGCCCTGACCCTCAATAGCCCCTCGATCGATCCACCACATTGATCAGCGGCTTGCCCGCTTCATGCTCGCGGATGATGCGGGTGAAATAGGCCACGCCGCTCTTTTCGTTGCTGATCGCCGCAATGTGCGGGGTGATATAGCAGTTCTCGATATCCCAGAGCGGGCTGCTTGGGGGCAGGGGCTCCACCTCGAACACGTCGAGGCTCGCCGCCCCGAGCGTCCCATCACCGAGCGCCTTGACGATGTCGGCTTCGCGCTGATGCCCGCCCCGCGCCGCGTTGATGATGACCGGTCCTCCATCCAGCCGGTCACGACGCAGCTTGCCGAATGTCTCGTAGTTGAGGATGCCCGTGGTGTCCGGGGTCAGCGGCAGCAGGTTGACCAGGATATCGGTGCCGCCGAGGAACGCATCGAACGCCGCGGCACCGGCAAACCCCTCCACGCCCTCGATGGTCTTTGGCGTGCGGCTCCAGCTCCGCAGGTCAAAGCCCAGAGGCTTGAGCCGGCTGACCGCGTCCTGCCCCAATACGCCCATGCCCATGATGCCGACAGTGGTTTCCGAGGCGGCTGGCGGATAGAGCTGGCTCCAGCGCCTGGCCTTCTGGTCGGCGCGGAACCGCGTGTAGAGCCGGTGATGCATGGTCACATGCGCGACGACATAGTCGCTCATGCGCTGGCTGAGGTCTTCATCGACGAACCGCACGATCGGCGCATCCGGTAGCCGTGGATGTTTGAGCAGGGCATCAACACCGGCCCCCAGCGACAGGATCGCCTTGAGCCCGCTCAACCCATCGAAGGCCTCGGGCTTTGGCTTCCACACGAAGATGTAGCGGATATTGGCCGGATCGAACGTGTCGCCGCGCCGTACCACGGGGTAGGGGGCGAGCGCCGCGCCAAGCTTTTCGGCCCAGCTCGCTTCATCGACATCGGACAGGTGCAGCAACAGCATCGACGGCTCTTCCTTAACAAAAGAGCCGCGCCATTGCCGGGCGCGGCTCCAATTTCTTCTCGATCCAGCGGGACTCTAGTTCGTGGCCGGTGCCGGCGTGGTTGCGCCGGGGGCCGGCGTACCCTCGACCGGCGTTTCGGTCGGAGTGGTTGTCGGGGTCTCAGTTGCAGCCGGCGCGGTTTCAGCCGCGGGGGCGGCGGCAGGCTCTGCTGCAGGGGCAGCAGCAGGCTCAGCCGCGGGAGCGGCAGCCGGTTCAGCCGCAGGTGCGGTCTCGGCCGGGGCAGCTTCGCCTTCGGCAGGTGCGGCAGCGTCAGCCGGGGCAGCCTCTTCGGCCGCAGGGAACGGCACCGGGGTCGCCGACAGCGTCTGCAGGTAAGCCAGGATGTCGGCGCGCTCTTCCGGCGTGCGCACGCCGGCGAAGTTCATCTTGGTGCCCGGCACATAGTCGCTGGGCTTGGTCAGGAAGTGGTCGAGATTCTCGTAGGTCCAGGTGTCGCCGGCGGCGTTGTGCGCCAGCATGCCATCGGAATAGGCAAAGCCCTCGTGGCTGCCCTCGAGCCGGCCGACAACGCCATAAAGGCCCGGACCCTGCTTGTTGGCGCCGCCTTCGTTGAAGTTGTGGCAGGACGCGCACTTCTTGACCGCGGTAGCGCCACGCTCGGCGCTGGCGCTGGCCAGCAGCACGCCCAGGGGCACAGCCGGTGCGGCTTCCTCGGCGCCAGCGGCTTCGGCGACTTCCGGCTCGGGCAGGTCATAGCCCGGCCCGCGATTTTCGATGGGATGGTAGATGGCCTCTGCCACAAAGCCGGCGCCCATGACGAACAACAGCGTGCCAAGCACGGCGCCCATGATCTTGTTAAGCTCGAACGAATCCATTTGGTCTCTCTGCCAGTCCATCCCCTGTGGACGATAGTCGAACCCGGCTCAACTTTCGATAGCCCAAAGGGAAATCGCCTCAACGGAGCGGTCCGACGCGCGCGGAAGATAGTCGCAAGGCTTGGATGGCGCAACCGTCCAAAACCGTGGTGCGACACTTCGAGCCGTCCCGCAGGGCAAATCGCTCCAGTGGAGCGATTTGAGGCGAGAAGGCCATGAGGGCTATGCCCGAATGGCACGAAGCCGTCCCGCAGGGCAAATCGCTCCAGTGGAGCGATTTGAGGCGAGAAGGCCATGAGGGCTATGCCCGAATGGCACGAGCCGTCCCGCAGGGCAAATCGCTCCAGTGGAGCGATTTTAGGCGAGAAGGCCATGAGAGCCACGCTCGAATGGCACGGCCGTCCCTTGGAGAAAATAGGCAGAATGCCACGATACCTACGGTCGAGAGCTACGCTCGAATGGCCTCCCGCCGCTTCACGCTCAGATTGACTTGGACACGCCTGCGCGCCAAAAGCCATGCGCCGACAGAATTGGACCTCCACCATGACCAAGAAGATTGCCTTCCAGGGCGAGCCGGGCGCTTTCAGCCACGCCGCCGCCACCAATGTGTTCCCCGGCGAAGAAGCGATCGGCTGCGTCACCTTCGAGGAAACCATCAATGCGGTGCAGTCCGGCCGCGCCGATTTCGCCGTGGTGCCGGTCGAAAATTCGCTCTATGGCCGCATCACCGATATTCATCACCTGCTGCCGGAAAGCGGCCTGTTCATCATCGGCGAAACCTATCTGCGCGTCGAGATGAACCTGCTCGGCGTGCCCGGCGCGCGCATTGAAGACGTCAAGGCTGTGCAGTCGCTGTCGGTGGCGCTCGGCCAGTGCCGCAAGTTCATCGCCGACCACGGATTCCGCACCATCAACGCCGTCGATACGGCTGGGTCGGCCCGCGAAGTCGCGCAGAAGGCCGACAAATCCGTCGCCGCCATTGCCTCGCGCTTTGCCGCCGAGATCTACGGCCTCAGCGTGCTCGCCTCCAATATCGAGGATGCCGAGCATAATACCACGCGCTTCCTCGTGCTCTCGCGCGACGAGCTTCAGGCGCCCCAGGGGGGCAAGGTCAAGACCACCTTCGTCTTCCGCGTCCGCAACGTACCGGCGGCGCTCTACAAGGCCATGGGCGGCTTTGCCACCAATGGCGTCAACATGACCAAGCTGGAAAGCTACATGGTGGGCGGAGCCTTCACGGCGACCCAGTTCTACGCCGACATCGAGGGTCACCCCTCCGATATCGGCGTGCAGCATGCCTTCGAGGAACTCGGCTTCTTCACCGACTATTTCCGCGTGCTTGGCGTCTACCCCGCTAACGAAAGCAAGTAGCTGGATCTTCACCTCTCCCCCGGGGGAGAGGTAAGGCCAATCAATACTGGCCGCGGCTGTCCTCGATCAGCCGCCAGCAGCCGTCATAGGGCTCAAAGCTCAGCACACCCGGTTCCCCGATGCGCTCGACGATCTCGCCGAGGTCGTCGCCGCCCTCCGAATTGCCATCATAGCGGACAACCTGCCAGTCCACCGCCCACTGGTTGGCCTGGCTCTGGTTGAACTCTATGTCGAGATACTCGATCTCGGCGGCAGGATCAGCCTCCCAGGCTTTCATTGAGGCGCCCGATATCCAGTAGTAATCGAGCATTCCGATCGGGAAATCGGTATAAGCGTCGCTCACCACAGTGGTGGTAGTGCCGTTCTCCACGATATCGACGGTCGGCGCGCTGTATTTGGCACGCACCACATCCGAAATCGCCATCGCCTGCATCAGCGAGGTGAATTCCTGGTTCTGGCAGGCGCTCTCGGCCATTTCGAGGGCGTAGGTATCGGTTTCGCTGAGGGCTGCCTTGGTCTTGGCGGCAACCGTTTGCATGCCGCTCGCCGATACGGCCAGCACCACGGCCACGCCAATGCTCACTGCTCGTCTCGTCACGGCCCACTCCTCGTATGATCTCATCCAGCGCCGGTTTAGCCGTCCTGTCGCCAGAGTCAAAGCCTGATCGAGACCCGGTACACTGCCGGCGCTTGACCGGGCCCGTTGACAGCCCCGCCCGCCCCGCTATGGTCCCGCCCGCACTAGCTTAGGAACCTCGTCCATGTCGCACGCCGATCTCGCCCAGACCATCGATGCCGCCTTCGAGGCCCGCGCCGAGATCAATTCGTCGACCAGGGGCGAAGTCCGCGACGCGGTCGAGACCGCGCTCTGGCTGCTCGATAGCGGTACCGCCCGCGTCGCCGAAAAGCGCGATGGCGCCTGGCAGGTCAACCAGTGGCTCAAGAAGGCCGTGCTGCTCTCGTTCCGCCTCAACGACAACGAGATGATGGAAGGCGGCCCGCAGGGCTCGTCCTGGTGGGACAAGGTGCCCTCCAAGTTCGAGGGCTGGGGCGAGAAGAATTATCGCGATGCCGGGTTCCGTTCGGTCCCCGGCGCCATCGTCCGCCGCTCGGCCCATATCGGCAAGGGCGTCATCCTCATGCCCAGCTTCGTCAATCTGGGCGCCTATGTCGATGAAGGCACCATGGTCGACACCTGGGTGACCGTCGGCTCCTGCGCCCAGATCGGCAAGAACGTCCATATTTCGGGCGGCGTCGGCATTGGCGGCGTGCTCGAGCCGTTGCAGGCCGGCCCCGTCATCATCGAGGACAATTGCTTCATCGGCGCGCGCTCCGAGGTGGTCGAAGGCGTCGTGGTCGGGGAAGGTTCGGTCATTTCTATGGGCGTCTTTATTGGCGCCTCCACCAAGGTCATCGATCGCCAGACCGGCGAAATCCATGTCGGCAAGGTGCCGCCCTATTCGGTGGTCGTCTCCGGCTCCATCCCTGGCAAGGCGTTGCCCGGCCAGAATTGGGGCCCTTCACTTTACTGCGCCGTCATCGTCAAGACCGTCGACGCCCAGACCCGCAGCAAGACCGGCATCAACGAACTGCTGCGCGACTGAGCCGCCGCTGGCGTTAAACTTGCGAGTCACCTAGACTATCCGCACCGGATGGGTCCCGGTGATTTGGCGTGCCGTGCGCGCTTGTGCAACGATGAGAGGGTCAGCACATGTTCAATCAAGATTGGCAGTATTTGTTCACGAGCTTCGAGGGGCGCATTAATCGCCAGCCGTTCTGGGCTGGCGTTATTGTTCTGATCGTCGTCAATATCGCTATCGCGATCGTTGGCGGCATTCTCGGCGCCATCTGGGGGCCGCTGTCTTACCTGGCGACGATCGCCTCGCTGGTCCTGATCTACCCGGCTCTGGCGCTCTACGCCAAGCGCTGGCACGATCGGTCCAAGTCCGGCTGGTGGTCGCTGGTTGCGCTCATCCCGCTGCTCGGCGCCATCTATATGATCTATGAAATCGGCGTGCAGGAAGGCGTTCCGGAAACCAATCAATACGGTCCGAACCCGCTGGGCACCGCCCGCGCCTGATCGCATCGGCCGCACGATCAAACCCGCCCTCCGGCAAACCGGAGGGCGGGTTTATTCTGTCCTTATTTCGCCGGCGGGCCGTATTTGTTGGCGCCCGGCTGCGGGTCAAGACAGCCGAGCACAACATAGCCAATGGTCACGAGGACATTGATCCCCGGTACGAGCGACAGCACGATCATCAGCAACAGCACCCAGCCGGACTGGCCGATGTCATGCAATCGGCGGACTTGCACGGCGAGGCCGGGAATGATCATCCCCAGCGCAAAGACACCAAGTGCGATCAGCGCCACGATGAACAGGGCGCTGGGCCCCTCGTTGGCAACATCGCGGCCCGCAAAGCTCAACAGCGCCACCGCGCCGATAATGGCGTAGAACACCAGCGGGAACACCCAGAAGCCCCAATATTCCTTGCGCCGCGCACGGCCCGAGAAATTGAAGTAGTCGGTGGTCATGGCCCGCTTGAAATAGCCAAAGAAGCTCAGCTCTGGACCGACTGGCCCAGCATAGGCGGCCTGCCAGGGCGCAACCGACAACACATAGATATCCTTGGCATGGCGGCCGACAGTGTCGAAGTCCACCTCGGTTCCCGCCATTACCCCGCCGCCCGGCTTGAGGTCCGCTCGGGTGAAATTGTAACGCTGCCCGTCATCGCCGGAAATCTGGCCCGTACCGCTTGCCGCGTCGTAACCTAAGACACGCCCCTTCATTCGTCCCCCAGCACCTGATATTGCCAATGCGATATGGCAAATGTTCCTGATTCAAATCAAGCTCGGCCGCACGATCTGGCGGCACTGCCCCTGCTCAAAGCGCTGATTGCCTGTCCGTCCGTTACCCCCGACGAGGCCGGGGCGCTGGATGTGCTGGATAGCGCCTTGCGCGAACTCGGCTTTTCCGTCACGCGGCTCCGCTTTGAGGGTGACGGCTCCTACCCGGTCGACAATCTCTTTGCCATCAGGGGTACGGGCGGCCGTCGCCTGCTGTTCGCCGGCCATACCGACGTTGTCCCGCCTGGTGATCTTGCCAACTGGACCGCCGATCCGTTCACCCCACGCGAGGCCGATGGCAAGCTCTATGGCCGCGGCGCCGCCGACATGAAGTCGGGCATAGCTGCCTTCGTTGCCGCCGCCGCCGCCATTCCCGCCGAAGCCGGCACAATCATGCTCGCCATCACCAATGACGAGGAAGCCGACGCCATCAACGGCACCGACAAGCTGATGGCCTGGGCCCAGGAACAGCAGCATCGTTTCGATTTCGCCATTGTCGGCGAACCCAGCTCCGCCGCTCTTCTCGGCGACAGCATCAAGATTGGCCGGCGCGGTTCTTTGTCGGGCACCATCACCGTCACTGGTACGCAGGGCCATGTCGCCTATCCCGACAGGGCCAACAATCCGCTGCCGGCGCTGGCCCGCATCGTCACCGCGCTCACACAAAAGATCGATGACAAGACCGAGCACTTCCCGGCGAGCAATCTCGAAGTCACCTCGATCGACGTCGGCAATGCCATTTCCAACGTCATTCCGGCCAGCGGCACCATCCGCTTCAACATCCGCTACAATGATCGCTGGACCCCGCAGACTCTCGCCGATTGGGTGCGCAGCCGCATAGCCAGTGTCGATCCGGCAGGCGCCACCATCAGCTTCGATATCGTGGGCGTGCCATCGCGGTCGTTCCTGTCGCCGCTGAGTGACGATGTCGAAACCCTGTCATCCAGCATCGAGGCCGTGACCGGCCGCAGCCCCGAATTCTCCACCGGCGGCGGCACCTCCGACGCCCGATTCATTGCGCAACATGGTCCGGTGGTGGAATGCGGTCTCGTGGGCCCCTCCATGCACAAGGCCGACGAGCACATCGCCCTGTCAGATCTCGCCGGCCTGACCGAAATTTATCGCGCATTCATGCTGCGTTTCTTCGGAGTCTCGCCATGAAGCTCTGGGCCGCCCTCAGCAATGCCGCCGCCGGCTGGATCGTCATCCTGCGCGGCGAGGGCGAGTGGCGCGACCGATTCGCGCTGACCGCCCCCGGCCTGGTCACGGCGCTGTTCATCTTCGTCTTCATGACCTTCCTGGCGGTAGCTTTCGCGTCGATGAGCATCGGCATGCCCAGCGCCGGCGGCGTCGTCGCTGCAATGTTCGTTCTGGGCTTGCCGCTCACGGCGCTGATCGTCGCACTCCTGGGGACACGCATGGCGCTCAAGGGCGACGAGCCACTGCTGCCCGTCCTGGTGCCCGGGGTCTACGCGCTCACCGCCTTCCTGCTGGCCGAGGGTATCCTCGCCATGATCGGCGGGCCGGTCATCATGCTCAGCTGGCTGGTGCTCGGCTATATGCTGTTCCGCCTGATCCGCGTTTCCACCACCTGGAATGCCGGTGTTGCCGTCGCCTTTGCAGTTTTGACCGTTCTCCTGCTTGTCGCGATGCGTTGGGCGCTCTACATGCTGAGCGACCTTTCCGGCTCTTCCATCTGACCATCGAGACAAGCCCTTGGCCCAACCGACCGCGACTTTCCTCGATGAAGTGATGACTGCCGCACGCGGCTGCGTGGCACTGGTTATCGGCAACCGTCAGGCTCCGTCCTATTTCGATTTCAGCCAGCGCGGACTGATCGGCAGCCTGATTGCCGTGGTCATCGCCATTGGCCTGGCCGGTTTCGGGCCCATGCTGATCGGCGCCAATCTGCCGCCGGGCACCGCCACCCAATCGATCATCGTCAATGCGGCCCTGTTCCTCGCCCAGGCCGGCACCGGCTTCGTCGCCCTGCGCCAGATGGGCCGGCAGGATGGCTTCGTGCCCTACATGGTGGCCTCGAACTGGGTCACCCTGGCCTCGGCGGTCCTGCTGCTGCTCTCCACCCTGCTCGGAGCCCTGGGCATTGTCGTGCTGATCCTGGTGGTGATCGTGGCCATCGCCACCTTCATCAATATCGGCCGCCTCGTCGTCACGTTGACGCCGCTGCAGATCGGCATCCTGTTCGTCTCGCAGGCGGTGGGCGTGTTCCTGGCGCTGGCCGTCGTCGCCGTCCTCATCGGCCCGCCGGCCGTCAGCTAGTAATCGACCCGCGTCAGGTAGAGGCCCGCCGACGGCGCCATGGCGCCGCATTGGCTGCGATCGCGCGCGTCCAGCACGGCGCGCAGCTTGGCCGGCTTCCACTTGCCTTCACCCACCAACTTCAACGATCCCACCATCGAGCGCACCTGATGATGCAGAAAGCTGCGGGCGCTGGCGGTGATGACGATATGGTCGAGCTCGCGCCGCACCGCGAAGTGATCCAGCGTCCGCATCGGCGAATTGGCCTGGCATTCCGCCGAGCGGAAGGTGGTGAAATCGTGCGTCCCGAGGATCATCCCCGCCGCATGGTCCATGGCGTCGGCGTCGAGCGGCATCGGCACATGCCACACGTGGTTGCGCTCGATCACCGCCGGCGCTCGCCGGTTGAGAATGCGATACTCGTAATGCCGCGCCTTGGCTGAGAACCGCGCCTCGAAATCCTCACCCACGGCCTCGGCGGCAATGATCGCCACCGGCTGCGGCCGCAGGTGATAGTTCAGCGCCTCACGGATGCGGAACGGATCCCAATCCTTGCTCAGCTCGAAATGCACCACCTGACCCAGCGCGTGCACCCCCGCATCGGTGCGCCCGGCCGCCTGGAGGGTGACCGTCTCGCCCGACATGCCACAAATGGCCTCTTCCACCGCCTGCTGCACGCTGGCCCGCTCCGCCTGCCGCTGCCAGCCGGAGAAGGGGGTTCCGTCATATTCGATGGTAAGCTTATAGCGTGGCATCGGCGGTGTCCGCGCAACTATTCCCCACCCACCGGTCGTCACCCTCGGGCTTGACCCGAGGGCTCTGCACTTGCTGCACGCGCGTTAAAGTGAAGGGCTCTCGGGTCAAGCCCGAGGGTGACGATCGAAGATGGGGCGAACGAGGAGCCACTATCCCACCCGCTCCGGCAACGAACCCGCCCCGCGCAGGAAGGTCGCCGCATCCATGGCGCCCTTGCCCTCGCGCTGCACCTGTGTCAGGCGCACCGCGCCGTCGCCGCAGGCAATGGTCAGCCCGTCGAGCAGCGTGCCGGGCGCGCCCGCACCTTCGCCCATGGTCGAGCGCAACGCCTTGACCCGCACCGGCTTGCCACCCAGCTCAATCTCGAACCAGGCCCCCGGAAATGGCGACAGGCCGCGAATGTGGTTATGCACATCCTGCGCCGGCAGCGACCAGTCAATGCGTGCCTCGGCCTTTTCGATCTTCTTGGCATAGATCGTGCCGTCTTCGGTCTGCGCCGTGAAATCGAGGCTGCCGCGCTCCAGCGCCGCCAGCGCCCGCCCCATCAGGTCAGCGCCGACGCGCATCATCACGTCATGCAATTCGCCCGCGGTCATGTCAGGGCCAATAGGAATGACCTCGCCTACGGCAACCGGTCCGGTATCGAGCCCTTCCTCCATCTGCATCACCATGACGCCGGTCTGCCGATCACCCGCCATCACCGCTCGCTGGATCGGCGCCGCGCCGCGCCAGCGCGGCAGCAGCGAACCATGCAGATTGAGGCAGCCATGTTCGGGCGCGTCGAGCACTGGCTTGGGCAGCAACAGGCCATAGGCCACCACCACCGCCAGCTCGGCGCCGTGACTGGCAAAGACGATCTGCTCGGCCTCGCCCTTGAGCGACCGCGGCGTGAACACCGGAATGCCGAAACCTTCCGCCGCCAGATGCACCGGCGACTTGCGCTCTTCCTGCCCGCGCCCGGCCGGCTTGGGCGCCCGCGTATAGACCGCGACGACCTCATGCCCCGACGAAACGATCTCGGTCAGCGTCGGCACGGAAAATTCGGGCGTGCCCATGAAAATGACGCGCATACCTGTTGCTCCTCGGCCCGGCGAATGTCCGAAATCTCAAGATCGCCGTCATTGCCCGGCTTGTCCGGGCAATCCATATCGGAGCCCGGAATGGATCACCGGGACAAGCCCGGTGATGACGGCAACGGATTTCTCCGCCGCGAAACTAGCCCGCAGCCCGCTTGGCTTGCTTGTCGAACTTCTTGATCACGCGGTCGCGCTTAAGGCGGCTGAGATAGTCGATATAGAGCACGCCATCGAGGTGATCGAGCTCATGCTGGATGCAGACGGCAAGCTTGCCCTCGGCTTCCTTGATCACTTCCTTGCCGTCGAGGTCGGTGTACTTCACCGTCACCTCGTTCGGTCGCTCGACCTCGTAATAGAGCTCGGGGATGCTGAGGCACCCTTCCTCGGTCACCTGCATCTGCTCGCCGAAATGGGTGATCTCGGGATTGATCAGCACCATGGGTTCCGGCGTTTCGCCTTCCGGCGCCAGGTCCATCACCACGATGCGCTTCATCACGCCGATCTGCGGCGCAGCCAGGCCGATGCCGGGCGCGTCATACATGGTGTCGAGCATGTCCTTGGCCAGCGTCTTGATCTCGTCATCGACCTCGATGATCGGGTCGGCGACGGCCCGCAGGCGCGCATCGGGAATGACGAGAATGGGGCGTACAGCCATGGGAATTTGTCCGGCAGAAGGGGATTTGCCTCTCGATATGGTATTTCCGCGCGTCCGGTCAACTCTGTGACTTGCCAAATGGGAACATTTCGCGAACACTCGAATCGAGTTATGAGGTAGTGATGGACAATGTGCTCTTCGTGTTCGGCGACTTTGTCGTAACGCTGGCGACTGCAATTGCCGGCGGCGTTGCGCTGGCCGGTGTGCTGCTTCTCATTCTGCTGGTCGCATCGCTGCGCGCTGGCCGCGAGCGCGCCGAAGATGCCGCAGCCGCGATGGCGCGTTCCGCCGAAATGGAGCGGCACCTAGCCAGCCTCATGCAAGTGCAGTCCGAAATGACCGGCCGCATGCAGACCATGTCCGAGATTTTCGGCTCGCGCACGTCTGACCTCGCCCGGCTGGTCAACGAACGCCTCGACTCCACCAGCCAGCGCGTCGGCCAGGCCCTGCAGGAGACTCGCGCCAAGACCGATGAAGGGCTCAACAAGCTGCATGAACGGCTCGCCGTCATCGATCGCGCCCAATCCACCATGACCTCGCTCTCCAGCGAGATCGTCTCGCTGCAATCCATTCTCGCCAACAAGCAGACCCGCGGCGCCTTCGGCCAGGGCCGCATGGAGGCCATTGTGGGCGATGGGCTGGCGCCCAACGCCTATTCGTTCCAGTCGACGCTCTCCAACGGCTACCGCCCCGATTGCCTCATCATCATGCCCAATGATGCGCCATCGCTGGTCATCGATGCCAAATTCCCGCTCGAAAGCTGGCAGCGCCTCGCCGCCGCCAGCAATCCCGACGAGCTTCGCCAGGCTCAATCCGGCTTCCGCTCCGACATCGCCGTGCATGTCCGCGCCATCTCGGAGAAATACCTGATCCCGGGGGAAACGCAGGATACGGCCTTCATGTTCGTGCCCTCCGAATCCATCTTCGCCGACCTGCACGAGCATTTCGAGGATGTGGTCCAACGGGCCTCCCGCGCCCGCGTCGTCATCGTCTCACCGGCGCTGCTCATGCTCTCGATCCAGGTGGTGCAGGCCCTGCTGCGCGACGTGCGCATGCGCGAGCAGGCCCACTTGATCCAGAAGGAAGTGCGCGAATTGCTCGGCGATGTCGCCCGCCTCGACGAGCGGGTCAATAAGCTGCAGACCCATTTCACCCAGGCCAACCGGGATATTGGCGATATCCTTATTTCGACCGGCAAGGTGACCAAGCGAAGCGAGCGCATCGACGCCATGGATTTCGAGGAACCCCAGCGCCTCGCCGGGGAATAGGTCGCCGATCACGATCGTCGAACCGCATGGCCGCTCGCGCGTTGTGTCCCATCAGCCAGCATGGGAGACGAGAATGGCTCAACATCACGACCATCACGGCACCATGGTGCCGCAGGATACCAATTTCGATAATGCCGATCAGCCCGGCATCGCCCAGCCCTATACTCAGAGCGAAGTCGAGGAGCTGCTTTACGGCGATGACCGCCCGGCCGGCGAACGTCTGGCGCGCCTGCGCGAACTGCGCGACGAAAGCGCCATTCGCGAAAGCGGTGATTGGGGCGGGCAGGATCCGGCCGCCATGCTCGACGAGCTCGACCGCGCCATCGATGAACTTAGTGCCACCATCGCCAATGCCGATGACGGCGAGGACTATGCCGACCTGTCAGCGCCGCTGGAGCGCGATCCGGCCGATCGCCTTGATGCGCTATCCCCCGACGATGTCGATGCGCGCCACGCCATCGAAAGCGACGAAGCCTTCTACGATGAAGAAGATGAAGCCGCGGACGAGGCAACCTGGGAAGGCAGCGACGAATTCCGCCCGGAGCGGGATTTGCACTAGGGTGCGTCGTAGTGGCACGCTACGCTCGGCCTGGTGATGCACTGGCAAGGCTGGGCCGTGCCGCACCCACCACGCGTCACCCTCGGGCTTGCCCCGAGGGCTCTACACTTCACAAACTGTAGAAAACTGTAACACCCTCGGGTCAAGCCCGAGGGTGACGGCTGGTGGTTGAGGTGTCACCACTTACCTCGGCCACAGACCCTAAAGCTCGGTCCGCGCTTTCAGCGCCTGGCTCAACGTACCCTCATCGAGATAATCCAGCTCGCCGCCGACAGGCACGCCGTGCGCCAGTCGCGTCACTTTGGTGCCCGATCCGGCCAGCCGGTCGGTGATGTAATGCGCCGTCGTCTGACCCTCGACCGTGGCATTTACCGCCAGCACCACCTCCTTGAAATCAGGCGCGCGCCTGAGTAGGTCGTCAATGCTGATGTCATCAGGCCCGACGCCATCGAGCGGCGACAGCACCCCGCCCAGCACGTGATACTTGACCGCACCCACCCCGGCGCGTTCCAACGCCCATAGGTCCGCCACGTCCTCCACCACGATCAGCATGCCGCTCTCGCTGCGTCGGGGATCGGCACAGATTGCGCAGGGGCTCATCGTATCGACATTGCCGCAGACCTCGCAGGTCCGCACCGCCGCCACGGCCCGGTCCAGCGCCGCCGATAGCGGGATCATCAACTGATCCTTCTTCTTGATCAGCTGCAGCACCGCCCGGCGCGCCGAGCGCGGCCCCAGCCCCGGCAGGCGCGCCATGAGCTGGATCAACTGTTCAATCTCGGGTCCGCCGGAAGCCATGGTTTACGCTGTCAAAAGTCCAAAAGGAGCGACGCAGAAAAACGTCGAGCAGAACAGAACCGTTACCGACACGATCCGGGCGGCTCGATTGGGGATCAGCGCAAGTGCCAATAAGATTGCCACAAGCGCCAGAATTGTCAGGCCGAATGGTATCCACCCCGCCGACCCCAGGAAACCCGAGAACGGCGCAGTCAACCCGAAGACGACAAATATAGGCACCATCAGAAAAGCCATCGGGGTCCACTGGCCGCTGCCGATCAGCATGACCCCGCTCGCCACCAGCGCCGACAGGAGCAGTGCCGCACCAGCATCAATCCGCCTTTCCCGGCCACCGTCCATCAATGCATCTAAAACGGAAACTTCATGCCCGGCGGGATCGGCAATCCAGCCGTCACTTCCGCCATGCGCTTCTGCATCTCGGCTTCCGACTTCATCTTGGCGTCGTTATGCGCGGCGACGATCAGGTCCTCGAGCACCTCGACATCGTCTTCCTTGAACAGGCTCGGGTCGATCTTGAGCCCCTTGAGCTCGCCCTTGCCTGACAGCGACACGGTGACCATGCCGCCACCGGAACGGCCTTCCACCACGAGATCGGCGAGTTCGGCCTGCATGGCCTCCATCTTGCCTTTCATCTCGCTGGCGGCCTTCATCATGCCCATGATGTCTTTCATTCGTCGTCCTCTTCAATTGGCGCGAGCGGCGCATCCTGCACCGGTGCTTCGGCGTCGTCCCTGACCTTGACGTTGACCACCTTGGCGCCGGGAAATGTGTCGAGAATGGCTTTGACCAGCGGGTCGTCGTGGGCCTGTGCGCGGTCCAGCGCTGCGCGCTCTTCCTTCTCCTGGCGGAGCGTGGGGCCGTCGATCGGCTTGGTCGAAACCATGATGAGCCAGCGCTCGCCCGTCCACACCTGCAGGCGCGCCGAGAGCGTAGCGATAATACCGGGATCGGCGCCGTCGGCCAGCGCCACTTCGATGCGGCCCTGCTCGAACGAGATCGGCCGCATCGAGCCTTCGAGTGCCAGCTTCACCAGCACGTCGCGCTTGGCCCCCGCCAGAGCAATGAGCTCCTTGTACGAGCCGACACTGGAGAGTGCTGGCTGCGCGACTGGCTGAGGCGCGACAGCGGGCTGAGCGCTGGCCTGCAATGCCGCTGGCTGAACCGCAACGGCCTCAGTCATGACCGGACGCGGTGCTTCCACGCGCATTGCCGACGGTCCGCCACCACCGCCCGAGGGGCGTGAGATCGGCGCCATCGGCTGCAGGGCCGGTGCGGGAGCCGGCTGGTTGGCCAACCGCGCGATCAGGTCGTCAGGACTTGGCAGGTCGGCAGCATAGGCCAGCCGGATCAGCGCCATTTCGGCCGCCTGCAGACCATTATTGGCCCGCGCCACCTCGTCATGTCCCTTGAACAGGATTTGCCAGGCCCGCGTCAGCGCCCGCATCGGCAGCTTGCCGGCCAGTTCGGCGCCACGATTGCGCTCGTCCGGCGTCAGCGACACATCGTCGGCCGCCGCTGGCACCACCTTGATGCGCGTCACCAGATGCGTGAAATCGGCGAGGTCGGCGATCAGCGTCTGAGGATCGGCACCCATATCGTAGAGCGCCCGCATGGTCTCGATGGCCTCGCCAATGCGACCACCCATCAGCTCTTCGAACAGGTCGATAATCCGGGCTCGATCACCCAGGCCGAGCATGGCCTTGACCGTCGCCGCGGTGACGGTGCCATTGCCATGCGCAATCGCCTGGTCGAGCAGGCTGAGATTATCACGCGCCGAGCCTTCGCCCGCCCGCACGATCATCGCCAGCGCCTCGGGTTCGAATTCAATACCCTCCTGGCCCAGGATCGACTGCAGATACGCCGTCATGATTTCGGGCGTAATGCGGCGCAGATCGAAGCGCATGCAACGGCTCAGGATCGTCACCGGCACCTTGCGGATTTCGGTGGTGGCGAAAATGAACTTCACATAGGGCGGCGGCTCTTCCAGTGTCTTCAGCAGCCCGTTGAAGGCGGCCGTCGACAGCATGTGCACTTCGTCGATCACATAGACTTTGTACGGCGCCGAGGACGGCGCGTATTTGACCGAGTCGATGATCTCTCTGATATCGTTGATGCCGGTATTGCTGGCGGCGTCCATTTCGATGACGTCGACATGGCGCCCCTCGATAATGGCGCGGCAATGCTCGCCCTCGACACTCAGGTCGAGCGTCGGATGGGGGCCGGTGGCATCTTCATAGTTGAAAGCCCGCGCCAGAATGCGGGCCGTCGTGGTCTTGCCCACGCCGCGCACGCCGGTGAGGATGAAGGCATGGTGGATGCGGTTCTGCGCAAAGGCATTGCCCAGCGTCTGCACCATGGCATCCTGGCCGACCAGCGTGGTGAAGTCGCGTGGCCGGTACTTGCGGGCAAGCACGAGATAGGGCGAGGTCGGTGCGTCAGCCATCGAGCCCTTCTGTCGCTTGTGTGGGGAATCTGCCTTGGGTCATCCGACCATAATAGGGCGAAGTAGGAGGCTGGCAACGACCCGTGAAGGTCTCGTTGGGGCTGCTTCCTTCCGGACCTGACCCGGTTGGCGAGGAACACGTCCGCGCCAACCTCCCGAGGCGCTATATGCGAATAAAATGCGACAATGGCAAGGCCCCGCCGATCAACAAGCCGCCGGCGTAAACCATGAACGAAGGTCATGCCGGACGGCCGGCTCTTTCCGCGTTAAGGTTTCGTCAACCATAAGGCAGGGAGGTCGCGATGCGCGTTCCATCCATCGGTTTGACACTCGAAGAGCGCCGCATCGTGCGCGAAGGCTATGCGCTGGCCGAGCGCATGCTGGCCGGCTACCAGGACCCGCCAGGCCTCTTCGAAACCATCGGCGGTTGGGTCATGCAATTGGGCAGCAAGGCGATGGCCCCGCACCTGACCCGGGACTAGCGCGGCGGCTCGTACACCTTGGGCGGGTGCACCAGCGTCACCAGCACCACCGAAATCAGCATCAGCAGGTACCACGAGCCCAGCTTGCTCCAGCTCACCAGCGACCAGCCATCGGCCTGATCGGGGTAAAGCCAGGCCCGTGACCAGGTGCCGATATTCTCCGCGATCCAGATGAACAGCGCCACCAGCAGGAACGCCAGCAGCATCGGCATGCGGTGGCGGAAGCGGAACACGCGATAATGCATGGAACTACGGTAGTAGAGCAGGCCCAGCACCGCGAATAGCACCCAGCGGAAATCGAAAATGAAGTGGTGGCTGAAAAAGTTGATGTAGATCGCCACCGCTAGCACCACCGTCGCCCAGACCGGCGGATAGAGCGAAAAACGAATGTCGAAAATGCGCTGGATGCGCGCCATGTAGGAGCCCACGCAGGCATACATGAAGCCGGAAAACAGCGGGACGCCCCCAATCCGGAACAGTGCATCCTCGGGATAGGTCCACGATCCCGCCGCCGTCTTGAACAGTTCCATTCCGGTGCCGACCACGTGGAAGATCAGGATCACCTTGGCTTCGCTGAGGGTTTCGAACCGAAACACCAGCATGCCGATCTGGATCGCCAGCGCCGCGAGGAAGAACACATCGTAGCGGTCTAGCCCATCCTCGGGCCACCACAGCCTGGTGACGATGATCATCCCCAGCATCAGTCCGCCGAACAGGCACGCCCAGGCCTGTTTCAGCCCGAAAACCAGGAACTCCACCACGCCATCGGCAATCGGCCCGCGCGGCAGCCGCGCCAATACGGCATGGGCAACCGCATCGATCCGCGCTTCCAAACTCGTGAACTGGTTCAAGCCTCTTGCCCTTGCTCCAACGGCCCCGGCTGGATATGCCCTGTCGAACGTTTCGGAATTGTGGCGGTGCTTCGCCCTCCGATGCAATGGAGAAGCCGGCATGGCCAAACGCCGCCCCACACCTTTGCGCACCTCGGTCGAGGATGTCGCCGCGTCCAAACGCGCGCCGCAGACGCCGCAGACCCAGGCCGCCGCCTTCCGGCTCGCCTTTGCCGACGACGAGTTCCTGACCTCTGAGGATACGCGCGGCATCCGCTTCCAGCTCGAATATCTCAAGCCCGAATTCCGCATGCGCGAGCGCGGCATCAATTCGACCGTGGTGCTGTTCGGCGGCGCCCGCATTCCCGAGCCGGGCAAGCCCGCCTGGGCCGCAAAGAACGAAACCCAGAAGCAGAACCTTGAGGCGGCCTCACGCTACTACACCGAGGCGCGGCGCTTCGCCCAGCTGGCATCGGCCACCTCGCGCGCCCTCGATTTCCGCGACTATGTCGTGGTCACTGGTGGCGGGCCCGGCGTCATGGAGGCTGGCAATCGTGGCGCCGCCGATGTCGGGGCGCCCTCCATTGGGCTTAATATCGTGCTGCCGCACGAGCAGGCGCCCAACGTCTATGTCACACCCGACCTCAGCTTCAATTTCCACTATTTCGCCACGCGCAAGATCCACTTCCTGCTGCGTGCCAAGGCCGTAGCGGTCTTCCCCGGCGGCTTCGGCACGCTCGACGAATTCTTCGAAACCCTGACCCTGATCCAGACCGGCCGCATGGCCCGCGTACCGCTGCTGCTGTTCGGCGCCGAATTCTGGGGCAAGGTGATCAATTTTGAGGCTCTGGCGGAAGCCGGCACCATCGCGCCCACCGACCCCGACCTGTTCACCATCGTTGATAGCGCCGACGAAGGCTGGGACGTCATCCGGCAGTTCTACAATCTGCCCGCCATCGACGAGGTACTGGTCGGCGATTAGCCACCACCACGGCGTCATTCCCGCGAGAGCGGGAATCTCCTTTTCCGCCACGTCCAAACACAGATTCCCGCTTTCGCGGGAATGACGCTGTGGAATTATCCCGATCCTCGTGACTCCCAACACCCCTGCAAAGCCGCTCTGCCCACACTGCGATTGCAACGTTTGCAATCGCAGTGTCACACTGGCCCGATAGGCGTCGTCGGCGTCGAATCGGGGGCTTGCTGTTGGAACAATTCGATATCGTAGTCATCGGCAGCGGACCGGCCGGGCGCCGGGCTGCCGTGCAGGCGGCCAAGCTTGGCAAATCGGTGCTGGTCGTCGAAAACCGCCTGCGCCTCGGTGGTGTCTCGGTTCACACTGGCACTATCCCCTCCAAGACCCTGCGCGAAACCGTGCTCAACCTGTCCGGCTGGCGCGAGCGCGGCTTCTATGGCCTCTCCTACCGGGTCAAGAAGGACATCGAGGGCAAGGATCTCGGCGCCCGCCTGCGCATGACGCTCAACCACGAGATCGAGGTGCTCGAGCACCAGTTCGCCCGCAATGGCGTGCGCACCATGGGTGGACGCGCACGTTTTCTCGATACGAACCACATCGCCGTCGTCACGCCGGATGCCGAGGAGATCAAGGTCGGCTTCCGCCACGCCATCATTGCGGTCGGCACCGCGCCGTTCCGTCCCGCCCACATCCCCTTCAACGACCATTCGGTGCTCGATAGCGATAGTCTCGTGTCGGAGCCGCGCGTGCCGCGCAGCCTCACCGTGGTCGGTGCTGGCGTCATCGGGCTCGAATACGCCACCATCTTCTCGGCGCTCGACGTTCCCGTCACCATCATCGAGCCGCGCGACAGCATTCTCGATTTCATCGACAAGGAAATCATTGAGGAATTCACCCACGACCTGCGCAAGCGCGGCATGACCATCCGCCTCGGCGCCAAGGTGGATGCCGTCGAACTCGACGCACAGGGCTGGACCATCGCCATCATGGCCGATGGCCGCCGCGTCCGCTCCGACATGCTGCTCTACGCCGCTGGCCGTTCCGGCGCCACCGCCGACCTTGGCCTGGAGAATTGCGGCATCCCCCTCGTCGATCGCGGCCGCATAAAGGTCGATCCGGTGACCTTCCAGACCAACGTGCCCAATATCTACGCCGCCGGCGACGTCATCGGCTGGCCGTCCCTGGCCTCGACCTCGATGGAGCAGGGGCGCATTGCCGGGCTCCATGCCTGTGGCGCGCCCATGCCGCCGGCGCCCGAATTCTTCCCCTACGGCATCTATGCCGTGCCCGAGATCTCGACGGTGGGCCTCACCGAGCAGCAGGTGCGCGAGCAGGGCATACCCTACGAGGCTGGCATTGCCCGTTTCCGCGAGACCTCGCGCGGTCACATCATGGGCCTGCAGTCGGGCATGATGAAGCTCATCTTCTCGCTCGAAAACCGCAAGCTCCTGGGCGCCCATATCGTGGGCGAGGGCGCGACCGAACTCATCCATATCGGCCAGGCGGTTCTGAACCTGGGCGGCACGCTCGACTACTTCGTCGAGAACGCCTTCAATTATCCGACGCTCGCCGAAGCTTACAAAATCGCAGCCTTGGACGCCTGGAACCGAATGCCGCGCGTCACGCCGGCGGCGCCGATCGAGTAGCATTTAGAACACCTTAATCGGGGCCAGCCATCTGGGCGGCTGGCGCAGGGCGCATAGTTGTCCTACATTTGCTACCGATTTGGGGGCCTCCATGTCCGAGCAATTCGACGCCATCATCATAGGAGCCGGCCAATCCGGCCCGTTCCTCGCCGCGCGCCTCGCGGCCGCCAATAAGCATGTCGCGCTGATCGAGCGTGAACATCTCGGCGGCACCTGCGTCAACGATGGTTGCACGCCAACCAAGACCCTTGTGGCCAGCGCGCGCGCCGCCTGGTCGGCTCGCCATGCCAAGGATTTCGGCGTCACCATCAAGGGGGCTGTCGGCGTCGACATGAAGGCGGTCAAGGCGCGCAAGGACCGCGTCGTCAACGCTTCGGTCCAGAGCCTCAGCGATTGGCTGGGCGGCATGCCGACGCTCGAATACATCAAGGGGTCCGGCAGCTTCGTCTCTGCCGACACCGTCGAAGTCGGCGGGCGCCGGCTGACCGCGCCACAGATTTTCATCAATGCCGGTGCCCGGGCTTCAATTCCCGACTGGCCGGGCCTGTCGAGCACGCCTTACCTCACCAATACGACGATGATGAATGTGGACACGCTGCCCAGTCACCTCATCATCGCCGGGGCCAGCTATATCGGCCTCGAGTTCGCGCAGATGTATGCGCGTTTTGGCTCCAAGGTGACCATCATCGAACGCGGGCCACGTCCCGCACCCCGCGAGGATGAAGACATCTCCGCGGCCATTCGCACCATCCTCGAAGTTGAGGGCGTCTCGTTCCTGTTCGATACCACTGTCGAGGCAGTTTCCAAGGCCGGCAGCGGCGCGTTGATCTCCCTCAAATCCGGCGAACGGCGTTCTTCGATCGAGGGCTCGCACCTGCTGCTTGCACTGGGGCGGACACCCAACAGCGCCGATCTCAACCTGGCCGCCGCCGGGATCGAGACCGATGCGCGGGGCTTCATCCGGGTCGACGATAACCTGCGCACCAAGGTCAAGGGCATCTGGGCCATGGGCGACATCAATGGTCGCGGTGCCTTCACTCACACCTCCTACAACGACTTCGAGATCGTCGCCGACAACGTCATGGATGGCGGCAAGCGCTCGGCCGCCGGCCGCGTCCCGGTCTATGGCCTCTTCATTGATCCGCCGCTCGGCCGCATCGGCATGAGCGAGACGGAGGTGCGCAAGTCGGGCAGGAAGGCGCTGATGGGTATCATGCCCATGACCAGGGTCGGCCGCGCCAAGGAGCGTGGCGAAACCCAGGGTCTGATGAAAGTGCTGGTCGATGCCGAAACCAAGCGCATCCTGGGCGCCGCCATCCTGGGCATAGGCGGCGACGAAATCGTCCACTCATTGCTGCAACTGATGGTCGCGGGCACGCCCTACACCACCATGATGCACACCATGCACATCCACCCCACCGTGACCGAGTTGATTCCGACCCTGCTGGCGGATTTGCAGCCGCTAAAGTGAGCGGGCAGGACACAACGGATCCCCACCCACAATCGCTTCCCGCGACTTGATCCGCGGGTCACTCTCAACACGGCACAAGCGGCGAAAGACCGCGGATCAAGGCCGCGGGTGGGATGAGCTCAGCAGTGGCGCCTCAAACATCCCGCGACGTAATGAAATCCCGTTCCGTCGCCAGACCATGCCATTCGCCCGGCACTTCGCTGTCGAAGATCAGTGTATAGGGCCCCTTGTAGCCAGCCTCTTCGGCCAGCGTCACGCATTGCCCGTAATCGGCCTCGTCGAGATCGCCGTCGATGAAATTGGCCTTGGCGTGGCACAGTTCCGCCCGGCCGAAGATCGACTTGAGGTCGGAATACTTGCTGGCGCCGCCCCAATTGCCGAAATCGCCGAGCAGGCCGATGCGGCCATCGAGCTTGTCGAGCAGGTAATGCACATGTGCCGGCTCGGCCAGCAGGTTGAACCAGTTCTCCGTCACCAGCCGCACCGAGGAGCCGGCATTGCCGTGGGCTAGCGCCGTTAGCGCCTTGACCGAGCGGTCGAGCGCATCGCGGGTCGGCTTCTGCTTGCCGGCAATGATGCGGGCATTTTCGGCGCCCAGTTCATTGGCGATCTCGATCCAGCTCGCCACCCACGCCGTGTCGCGCGCTCCGTGTTCGGGATGGCTGATATCGCCGGCATCGATTAGCAGCGTCTGCAGGCGCACATTGGCGATGCGAAGCTGGTCGCGCAGCTCACCCAGATAGATCGGGTCGCGGCTGCGCAGGTGGAACGACACGATCTCCAGCCGGTGATAGCCGTGATTCGCCAGCACCGACGGCAGCCCGAGCAGCGATTCCTCGCCCTCGCCATAGGTCTCCTGCATGGGCCCGATCTCGGTGGTGGTCAGATCGTGTGGATAGGTGGTGCCGAGCAGGCGGTGCAGCGACCAGGTCGAAACGGCAATACGATCGGCACTGACTTGGGCCATGTTGTCATCCATCGGTTCTTGTTGTCGAAACAGTGCATCGCCGTTCAGGCGTGCGCAAGATAGCCTTCAGAATGCGTTCATCCACAAGGCGATTTCGCGGCAATCAGACCTTGTAGATGCGCTCGGCATTGCGGTGGAACAGCTTGGCCTGTTCGTCCGGGCTGGCATTGCGCACGATCTCCCGCGCCGCATTGACCCAGTCGGTCAGCGTGCCGCCGGTCACCGTCGCCACTGGATGATCGGAGCCCCAGACCACTCGATCCCAGCCGAATGTCTCGATCACATGTTCGACATAGGGTCGCAGCGTCTCGGCGGTCCAGCCTGGATCGCAATGGTTCACGATGCCAGACACCTTGGCCATCACATTGGGGTTCCTGGCGATTTCCTTGAGCGCGCCGCGCCATGGATCGAGCCCGAGACCATTGATATCGGGGTTGCCGCAATGGTCGAGGATGAAGGTCACATCCGGCGCCCGCTGCGCCAGGTTCGCCCCCAGCCACAGCTGATCCGCCCGCAGGCAGAGATCGAAGCTCAGGTCATAATCGGGCAGATGCCGGAGATTCTCGATGAACAGGTCCGACTGGCTCAGCTCATCCGGCGCCTCATGTAGAATGCGCCGCACGCCCTTGATATGGGCATGCTCGCTGAGTCGCTCGATCTGGTCGACGAAGTTCATATGCTCGGGCCGGCAAGCTGCGATGGCCCCGGCAATACGGGGCAAAGTCAGCACGAATTCGCTTTCGGCAACGGCGTCCGTCTCGACGACATCGACCTCCATATGCAGCGCCGACTCGATCCCGAGCGGCAGAGCTTCGGCGAAATAGGCCTCGACAGGCCAGGGCTTGTTGATCTTGGGCGCGTTGCCCAACCAGGGATAGGTGAACTTTTCCGGATAGATCAGATGCAGGTGCGTATCGAGAATGCGCATGCGGGCTCCTGGTGGTCAGACGCTGGCGGTCGAGCGTTGCGAGATTTCCTTGCCGGCCTGCTGCAGCAATTCCAGCGCGGTCTGCATGTCTGGCGCGTCGAGCTTATCGAGCCGTTGCGTATAAGGACAAGTGAGGACGGCGATAACCGAACCGAGGGGGCCGAAAATGGGTACCGACAGGTTGGAAACCCCCGAAACCTGGGCACTTGGCATCATTTCGTAGCCCTGCGCGCGCACGTCTTCCAGCCGCACGACCAGACCTTTCGGCATCTTTTCGGGGCTTCCCAGGTCCTGTTCTTCCAGCATCAATTCGCGCTCCTCGGGCGTCGCGAAAGCCAGGAAAACGTGGCCGGAGCCCGTATTGATCAGCCCGATCCGGCTGCCGACGCGGACCGACACATTCCAATAGCCCGGGCTGTCGAACTGGGCGACGACGACAAGGATGTTTCGCTCCTGGATCACCATATGCACGGCCTGCTCGGCCTTGAGCGCGAAGTGGCGCAGGACCGGCGTTGCCTGGCTGATCAGGCGGTGCAGCGGTGGCCTGGCATGGGCCAGCTCGAACAGTTTGAGGGTGATGGCATAGCGGTCTTCTGGGGTGCGGCGCACGTAGTCACGACGCACCAAACGGTCGAGCATGCGGTAGATTTCATTGGGCGACCGCTGCAGCGATTTTGCGATCTCGGCCTGGCTCAACCCGTCGGCGGTCGCGGCCAGCAGCTCGAGGATGTCGAGCCCTTTGTCCAGCGCCGGCGCGCGGTAACGATCATTCCCATCCGGGTCCATCAAACGCCTCCCTTTGCCCGAAAATGTTAGCAGACTGTTACCCCTGACAGTCACCAACCCGTCGCTTATGTCGTTTCATACTGACATGTTAGTTCTTGCAACGTCGGTTCATTTATGAATAGATTGTTTGCAGGCGCATCGCAAGAATGCGCGGAGGACGTCCAAGCCGATGCTTCTTATCCCCGCCCGACATTCGCGACCGACGAGGTCGCCATGGTGACCCCGCTCGTCGAGATGGTGGGTATCGACAAGTCGTTCCCGGGCGTCCGGGCGCTGCACGATGCGCGGTTCGAACTGTTGGCTGGCGAAGTCCATGCCCTCATGGGTGAGAACGGTGCTGGCAAGTCGACGCTGATGAAGGTGCTGTCGGGCGTTTACACCCGAGACGCCGGCGAAATTCGCCTCGATGGCACACCAGTCGAGATCAGTAGCCCGCGCCGGGCGCTCGATCTGGGCATTTCGATCATCCATCAGGAACTGGCGCTGATGCGCGACCTGACGGCAGCACAGAACATTTTTATCGGCCGCGAGCCGCGCCAGCTTGGCGGCTTGCTGCTCGATGAGCGAGCGCTCAATGCCCAGGCCGAGGCCATCTTCGCCTCGATGAATCTGAAGCTCGATCCGCGCGTCACCGTGGGCGGGCTGACCATTGCGCGCCAGCAGATGGTCGAGATCGCCAAGGCGCTCTCCTACAAGTCGCGCGTCCTCATCATGGATGAGCCGACCGCTGCGCTGAACGACGCCGAGATCAACGAACTCTTCGCCATCATCAACCGGCTCAAGGCCGAGGGTGTCGGCATCGTCTACATCTCGCACAAGATGGACGAGCTCAAGCGTATCGCCGATCGGGTGACGGTCATGCGCGACAGCGAATATGTCGGCACCGTCCCGGCAGCGACGACACCGATCGAAACCATCATCTCGATGATGGTCGGCCGCACGCTGACCAATGAGGCCGTGACCATTCCCGATACGTCCCAGGCGCCGGTGGCGCTTGAGGTGCGTGGCTTGAAGCGCGGCAAGGAAATCCGCGATGTGAGCCTGTCGGTTCGCAAGGGCGAAATCCTTGGCCTTGCCGGACTGATGGGAGCCGGCCGTACCGAGGTGGCGCGCGCCATTTTTGGCGCCGACCCGATCGAGGCTGGCGAGATTTTCGTCAACAGTAACAAGGTCTCCATCCGCTCGCCCCAGGACGCGGTGCGGGCCGGCATCGGCTATCTCAGTGAAGACCGTAAGCAATTCGGCCTCGCGACCGGCCTCGACGTGCGCAACAATATCGCCCTGGCCTCACTGTCACGCTTTGTCGGGCCGGGCGGTGTGTTGCGCGAGGGCGAAATGCGCGAGGTGGCCCAGGGCTATATTCGCCAGCTCGCCATCAAGACCCCTTCCGATACCCAGGAATCCCGGCTGCTGTCGGGTGGCAATCAGCAAAAGGTGGTCATTGCCAAATGGCTGCTGCGCGATTGCGATATCCTGATTTTCGATGAGCCGACGCGCGGCATCGACGTCGGCGCCAAGTCCGAGATTTACAAGCTGCTGCAGACGCTGGCCGAACAGGGCCGCGCCATTATCGTGATTTCCTCTGAACTTCCGGAAGTGCTCCGCCTCAGCCACCGCATCGCCGTGATGTGTGAGGGCCGCCTGACCGGCATCCTGCCCGGCGGCGCCAGCCAGGAAGAAATCATGCATCTGGCGACACTGCGGCCCAGCGCCGTGGCGGAGGTGCGCCATGCAGGTTGAGGTTGAGATGTCTCAGTCGACACCCTCCCCCTTGTGGGGAGGGATCAAGGGTGGGGGTCGATTGGCCCCTATATCGGGGCTCGCGCACCCCCTCCCAGCCTCCCCCATCGAGGGGGAGGTGCCGCTCGGTGATTGGGATGTAAATCATGCCCCATGCCGGACACGACATTACGCCGGAGAAGCACCATGACCGACACGACATCTCCCGCCAAACCAGGCCTTTTAGCCGGCATCCGCTCGTCGGGCGCCTATCACAAGCTGCTGGCTTTCTCCGGGCTGATCGCCCTACTGGTTGTGTTCAGTCTGGCCTCGCCCAACTTCATGCAGACCCAGAACGTGCTGGCCATTCTGCAGGCGACGTCGGTGAACGGCGTGCTGGCCATTGCCGCGACCCTGGTCATCATCACCGGTGGCATCGACCTGTCGGTCGGCACGCTGATGACCTTTTGCGCAGTCATTGCCGGCGTGGTCCTGACTTTCCTCGGCCTGCCGCTGCCACTGGGTGTCCTTGCCGCCATCCTCGCGGGCATGGCATCGGGTCTGGTCTCGGGCACCATCATTGCCAAGCTCAAGGTGCCACCCTTCATCGCCACCCTCGGCATGATGCTGATCCTCAAGGGGCTGTCTTTGGTGATCTCGGGCACCCGCCCGATCTATTTCAACGACACACCCGGTTTCAGCCTGATTTCGACCGGCTCCCTCGTCGGCTCGGTCATCCCCGCGCTGCCCATTCCCAACGGCGTGCTGATCCTGTTCCTCGTCGCCATCGTCATCAGCTTCGTGCTGAGCAAGACGGCGCTCGGCCGCTACACCTTCGCGCTCGGCTCCAACGAAGAGGCCGTGCGTCTCTCGGGCGTCAATGTCGATCGCTGGAAGATTGCAGTCTATGCGCTGGCCGGTTCGGTCTGCGGCGTTGCCGGACTGCTGATCGCCTCGCGCCTCAATTCGGCGCAGCCGGCTTTGGGGCAGGGCTACGAGCTCGACGCCATCGCTGCCGTGGTCATTGGCGGCACCTCGCTCAGCGGCGGCCGCGGCACCGTGCTCGGCACGCTGATCGGCGCGCTCATCATTTCCGTGCTGGCCAATGGCCTGCGCATCCTTTCGGTGGCCCAGGAGTGGCAGACGGTGGTGACCGGCACCATCATCATCCTGGCCGTCTACGCCGATATCCTGCGGCGCCGCAGTCTTTAGCGCCGATCTCGCTGCGCTGCTCCAAACCCGGCGCCAATACCAAGCAGGCGACAAGCCTCGTTCGACGACCGACGACGACTTCAACACTCTGGGAGGAACTATGTTCAACCGCCGTACTCTTATCGGGGCCATCAGCGCCCTGGCCCTCCTGACCGCAAGCGCACCCGCGTTCGCCCAGGAAAACTACGACATCGCCCTGATCTCCAAGGGCTTCCAGCATCAGTTCTGGCAGGCCGTGAAGGCCGGTGCCGATCAGGCCGCCAAGGATCTCGGCGTCACCGTGACATTCGAAGGTCCTGACAATGAGACCCAGGTCGATCGTCAGATCGATCTGCTGGCGGCAGCCCTTGCCCGCAAGCCCGACGCCATCGGTTTTGCCGCGCTCGACAGCCAGGCCGCAACGCCGCTGCTGCAGCAGGCCAAGGATGCCAATATCCCGGTCATCGCCTTCGACTCGGGCGTTGATAGCGACATTCCGCTGACCACTGCCACCACGGACAACGTTGCCGCCGCCGCTCTGGCTGCCGATGCCCTGGCCGGCCTCATCGGTGAAGAAGGTAAGGTTGCCGTCGTCGGTCACTCGCAGACCAGCCGCACCGGCATCGACCGCGTTGATGGCTTCGTCAACCGCATCAAGGAAGCCTATCCCAAGATCGAGATCGTCACCGTGCAATACGGCGACGGCGACCAGCTTGCTTCGACTGAAATCACCAAGTCGATCCTGCTGGCCAACCCCGATCTCAAGGGCATTTTCGGCACCAATGAGGGCTCGGCCATCGGCGTCGCCAATGGCAAGCAGGAACTGGGCAGCCAGGTCGTGGTCATCGGCTTCGACTCCGGCGCAGCCCAGAAGGCCCTGATCACCTCCGGCGTCATGGCTGGCGCCATCACCCAGAACCCTGTGGGCATCGGCTACCAGACGGTCCAGGCCGCTGTCAGCGCGCTCAAGGGCGAAACCCTGCCGCCCGTGATCGATACCGGCTTCTACTACTACGACGCCGCGACCATGGAAAAGCCGGAAATCGCCGCCGTGCTTTACGACTGACCTGACTGCGGGCCGGACCTTGGCGTCCGGCCCGATTTTCTCAAGAGAGTGTAGCCATGGCTGACCTGAACGGTAAAATCGTCCTCATCACCGCCGCTGCCCAGGGCATCGGGCGCGCTTCGGTGGAAGCTTTTGTCGCTGCGGGCGCCAAGGTGATCGCCACCGACGTCAATGCTGGCAAACTGGCCGAACTTGACGGCATGGCCGGAGTTACGACACGTATCCTCGATGTACTGTCAGCCGATGCGGTGAAAACCGCGGTGGCCGAAATCGGTCATATCGACGTGCTGTTCAACTGCGCCGGTGTTGTCCATTCTGGCACCGTGCTGGAAATGAGTGACAAGGATCTCGATTTCGCCCTCGACCTCAACGTTCGGGCACAGATCCGTACCATTCAGGCGGTGCTGCCACAGATGCTGGAACGCAAGGATGGTGCCATCATCAACATGGCCACCGTTGCCTCCTCGGTCAAAGGCGTGCCTAACCGCGCCGCCTATACGATTTCCAAGGCTGCCGTCGTCGGCCTGACCAAGTCCGTCGCCGCCGATTACGTGACCAGCAATATCCGCATCAACGCCATCTGCCCCGGCACTGTCGACAGCCCCTCATTGCATGAGCGCTGGCATGCGACTGGCGATTTCGAAGCGGCCAGGAAGGCCTTCATCGCCCGCCAGCCGATCGGCCGTATCGCGCGGCCCGAAGAAGTGGCCGACCTCGCCGTCTATCTGGCCGGCGCGACCTACACGACCGGACAGGTCCACATCATCGACGGCGGCTGGACGGGCTGACCCCTCATCCGGCGCTGCGCGCCACCTTCTCCCACAAGGGGGAGAAGGGGAACTCCGAGCTTTGAACCAATGCGATGCCCCCCTTTCCCCTTGTGGGAGAGGGTGCCCGAAGGGCGGGTGAGGGGGCTTTCTGGAATACGAAACATGACCAAGATCACCTCCCTCCGCACCCACGACCTGCGTTTCCCCACCTCCCAGTCGCTCGACGGCTCGGATGCGATGAACCCCGATCCGGATTACTCTGCCGCCTATGTGATCCTCGGCACCGACGGCACGTATGAAGGCCATGGGCTGACCTTCACCATCGGTCGCGGCAACGAAGTTGTCGTGGCGGCGATCAAGGCGTTGGAAAGCCGGGTGCTGGGCCTGGACCTGGCCTGGATCGCCGAAAATCCGGGTCGCTTCTGGCGCCATGTGACCGGCGACAGCCAGCTCCGCTGGATCGGCCCCGACAAGGGCGCCATGCATCTGGCGACCGGCGCCGTGGTCAACGCGGTCTGGGATCTGCTGGGCAAGGATGCCGGCAAGCCTGTCTGGCAGCTCGTCGCCGACATGACGCCCGAGCAGCTCGTCTCGATCATCGACTTCCGCTACCTCACCGATGCCATCACGCCCGATGAGGCGCTCGCGATCTTCCGCAGGGCCGAAGCCGGCAAGGCCGAACGCATCGCCACGCTCCAGGCCGAGGGCTACCAGTGCTACACCACCTCGGCCGGCTGGCTCGGCTACTCCAACGAGAAGCTGACCCGCCTTGCCACCGAAGCGGTGGCCGAAGGCTTCCAGCACATCAAGATGAAGGTCGGCCGCGATCTCGACGACGATATCCGCCGCCTCGAAATCGTCCGTGATATCATGGGGCCGGACCGCTACCTGATGATCGACGCCAACCAGGTCTGGGAAGTCGATCAGGGCATCGATTGGGTCAAGCAGCTCTCGCGCTTCAACCCCTATTTCATCGAGGAGCCGACCAGCCCCGATGACGTCTCCGGCCACAAGGCCATCCGCAATGCTGTGGCCCCGGTCAAGGTCGCGACTGGCGAAATGTGCCAGAACCGCATCCTGTTCAAGCAGTTCATCAAGGACGGCGCTATCGACATCGTCCAGATCGACGCCTGCCGCATCGGTGGCCTGAACGAAGTGCTGAGCGTGCTGCTGATGGCCGCCAAGTACAACCTGCCGGTCTGGCCACACGCCGGCGGCGTTGGCCTGTGCGAATATGTGCAGCACCTGAGCATGATCGACTATCTGGTTGTATCCGGCACCAAGGAAGGCCGCGTGATCGAATATGTCGATCACCTGCACGAGCACTTCATCGAGCCCTGCGACATCAGGAACGCCGCCTACATGCCGCCCAAGCTGCCGGGCTTCTCGATCCAGATGAAGGCGGAGTCGATCCGGGAGAATGAGTTCAGAGGTTAGTCCAGAACGCGGTGTCATCCCGGCGAAGGCCGGGATCCATGTCCGTAGCTAGCCGCCGACATCCAGCCTGGGGCATGGATTCCGGCCTTCGCCGGAATGACACCGCCTGTCAGGCCTACATCGCCTCGACCACGAACGGGAACTCGCCCAGCACCTTGTCGCCGGATTTGACCACGATCGTGTGGCCACCGGCCGGATCGCCCTCCGCCACGCACCAGCCGTGACCAATCCAGCCGCCTTCCGGCACCAGGCTGAGGGTGGACGTCGCGGTCTTCATATCCTCCGAAATGGTGACATTGTCCCCCGGCGTGCCCCAGCCAGATGGCGCCGAGGGCAGGGTGAATACCTCGGTGATATCGACCGCATCCTTGGTCTTGGTCAGCTTGAGCCGCCACTCGTAGCAGGCGCCCTCCAGCAGCGGGATAAGCGTGGTGCTTTCGACCACCTCATTGCTGCTGCCCTCGTTGATCGTGAGCACGAAGTCGGAATCGGTGACCGTCTGCGCAAAAGCGGGTTGCGCCAGGATGATGAGGCTGAGAACCGGTAGCAGTCGTTTCATGCACTATCCTCCTGACGCGGTTGCGCCCTAGTTCGCCCACTCGCCCTGGCGCATCACCGGCTCGCTGCTGCCATCCGCATGGACGCCGTCAATGTCGATCTTGTCGGAGCCGATCATCCAGTCGATGTGGATGTTCGACGTATTGCCGCCCTGGGCGTTGATCTGTTCCTGCGTCAGATCCTTGCCGCCGACAAAGCAATCCGAATAGCACTGGCCCTGCGCGATATGGCACGAGGCATTCTCGTCATAGAGCGTGTTGAAGAACAGGATGCCCGAAGCCGAGATCGGCGAGGAGTGGGGCACCAGCGCCACTTCACCCAGGCGCCGGCCACCCTCGTCGGTGTCGAGCACCTTGTTGAACAGGTCCTGGTTCTTGGACGACTTGAATTCGACCAGCCGCCCGCCCTCGAAGCGGGCCTGCATATCCTCGATCAGCGCACCATTGTGGCTCAGTGGTTTGGTGCCGGCGACATGACCGTCGACGCGCAACCGGTGCGGCGTGGTGAAGACTTCTTCGGTCGGGATGTTGGGATTGCAGGTAATGCCGTTCTTTGCCTCCGAGGCGCCGCCCTTCCAGCGATGGCCATCGGCAAGACCAACGGTGAGGTCGGTGCCCGGGCCGGTATATTTGAGCGCCGAGAACGCCTTGCCGTTAAGCCATGTCCAGCGCTTCTTCAGGTTTGCATTATGCTCCTTCCAGGCAGCGATGGGATCGTCCTGGTCGACGCGGGAGGCCTTGAAGATGGCGTCGGCCAGCTTGCTGACGGCTTCTTCTTCGCTGACATCGGGAAAGACCAGCTTGGCCCAGGAAGCGGTGGGGTAGGACACGATGTTCCAGTTGATGTCGAAGCCGGTGATCAGCTGCAGGGCCGGCTTGTAGGCAGCCGAATTGGCGCGCATGGCACGGGTCACCTTGTCCGGGTCCTGGCCGGCCAGCATCATCGGATTGTCGCCGGCAATGGCGAGACGCGCTGCGTTGTTCTTGAACGCTTCGGCCATGCCTGAATAGAGCCAGCCCGCCGCCTTGTCGAAACTGGCGCTATTGGCGTTCTTGTAGCGGGCGAGGGTGCTTTCCTCGTCCGAATATATGGTGGTCACGACGCCCGCGCCGGCCTTGTAGGCATGCTCGGTGATGCGGCGCACCAGTGGCGCGGCGGTCATCGGCGCGGTCATGACCAGGTCCTGGCCCTCGGCCAGTTGCAGGCCGACCTTGATGGCAACCTGGGCGAGTTTGTCGAGCTTGATGGGATCAATCGTCATGGGCGAATGCCTCTTGTTCTGAGTCTGGTTGGCCGGGAGGTTAGCGCCGGGCCTGCCGCAACGCCACCCGCCGCGACCGAATTTCCAACCTCTCCAAATGGTAATGCTTGGGAAGCTTGCGCTGCCGGCCCGGCCGGGCCATGTCGAAGCGTAGTCCCATCCGGAGTTCCCATGCTCGCTCGCCGCCGCGCCCTCATGCTGGTCAATCCCAACTCCCGCCGCGGTGCGACCGGGCTCGATCCTGTGGTCGCCCGGCTTGGCGCCGGCGGCATCGATACGGTAATCGAGCGCTTCGAAACGCCGGACGAGGTCGCCGCCGACATTGCCCGCCGCCGGCACGAAGCGGATCTGGTCATCGTCTGCGGCGGCGACGGCACCATCAATTCGGCAGCCAAGGGCGTGCTCGAAACCGGCTTGCCCATGGGCATCATGCCGATGGGCACCGCCAACGACCTGGCGCGGACGCTGGGTATTCCCGATGACTTGCTTAGAGCCGCCGATATCATCCTGGCCGGCCATGTCAGCCGCATCGACCTCGGTGAGGTCAACGGCCACCCCTTCTTCAACGTGGCGAGCCTCGGGCTCAGCGCCGATCTGGCGCGCGGCTTGACGCCCGAGGTCAAACGCCGCTGGGGCAAGCTGGGCTATGCGCTGGCGGCGCTCAAGGTCGCCCTCAAGACCAAGCCGTTCCGCGCCCAGATCATCAGCGGCGAAGAGACGGTATCGGTCAAGACGCTGCAGATCGCGGTGGGCAATGGCGTGCATTATGGCGGCGGTAATGTCGTGCATGCCGATGCCACCATCGAGGATGGGCACCTTGACCTCTACAGCCTCGAACTGGCCGACGTCTGGAAATTTGGCCTGATGCTGGGCGCCTTCCGGCGCGGCGAACATGGCGCCTGGGACGAAGTCCGCACCGCCAAGAGCACCGAGTTCGATATTCGCACCAAGGAGCCGATGCCCATCAATACCGATGGCGACATCGTTACCCACACACCCGCCCATTTCATCATCCGGCCGAGCGCTGTGACGGTGTTTTCGCCGGAGTGATGGAGGCGCCGCCAAACTCGATTGTCACCCTCGGGCTTGACCCGAGGGCTCTGCACTTCCCCGGCGCTTGCCAAGTAAAGAATTCTCGGGTCAGCCCGAGGATGACGATCGGAGGGGCGCTGATGTGTCTTTCCCGCACCATCCGCCGCGGGCCATCAAAATACCCGGTTGGCAAGTCCGAACTGTTTGGCTACTAATCGTCCACCGCTTCAGATCTCAAACTAGGGAGGCGTTGAATGGCAGTGACATCCACCGGTTTCCCTCTTGGCGATTTTCGACGTTAGGTCATCGCCATCCGCGGCCCGCCGTTTTAGGCCAGCCGCCCGCGGTTCTTCCATCACAGCCCAAATGATCTGACGGGGATCGATTCGTCCTCCGTTCCGGCTGTGCCTTTCATCTCTCTTCTTTGAGGGCCGGTCGCCGGATAACGGGGCCGGGCTGCCAATATGAGTCGCAAGAAACTCGATTTCCGCGCCGACGCGTTCCGAAACGTGCTCGGTTTTACCTTCCGTCACTGGGCCGAGCAGCCCAGGCGCATCGTGCTGATCTGCGCGCTCGTGATCACGGCCACGCTGGCCGAGGTGATGATTCCGCTGTTTTCCGGGCAGATCGTCGACGCCATTACCAGCGCTTCCAACACCGAACAGGCTGCCTGGGCGCAGGCGGCGCGCGCCTTCGCCATGGTGGTGACGCTCGGCTTTACCGCGGTCGCGCTGCGCTACTTCATCTATAACGGCGTCATCAAGCTGACGCTCAAGATGATGGCCGAGATCGTCAATGCCGGCTTCTACCGGGTGCAGCGCTTCTCGACCGATTGGCACGCCAATAGCTTCGCCGGCTCCACCGTGCGCAAGATTACCCGTGGCATGTGGGCGCTCGACGCGCTCAACGACCTGCTGCTGGTGGCTCTCTTGCCGTCGGTGGTGATGCTGGTGGGCGCGACTGTGCTCATGGCTCTGCACTGGCCCATTATGGGCTTGGTGGTGGGCCTGGGCTCGCTCATCTACATCGGGGTGACCGTTACCCTGTCGATGGGCTTTGTCGCGCCGGCGGCCAGCCTTGCCAATGCCTGGGACACGCGCCTCGGCGGCGCGCTGGCCGATGCGGTGAGTTGCAACTCGGTGGTCAAGGCCTTTGGCGCCGAGGTCCGCGAGGAGGATCGCCTCAAGGGTGTGCTGCGCAAGTGGGATAGCCGCACGCGGCGGACCTGGAAGCGCGGTACGCTCAACGGCACCATCCAGGGCTTCATGATGGTGGCGATGCAGACCGGCCTTCTGGGCACCGGCCTGCTGCTGTGGCAGCAGGGCGCGGCAAGTGCTGGCGACATCACCTTCGTGCTGGCCATGTTCTTCGTTCTGCAGGGCTATCTGCGCGAAGTGGGTCAGGACATCCGCAACCTGCAGCGTGCCGTCAACGACATGGAAGAGCTGGTGCTGCTGCACAAGGCTCCCTTGGGCATCGAGGACGTCAAGGGCGCCCGCGACATCGTTATCGGCAAGGGCGAGATCAAGTTCGATCACGTCACTTTCCAGTACGGTGCGCATCCGACGCCGTTGTACCGCGATTTCTCGGTGCGTATCGCGCCGGGCGAACGCGTGGGCCTGGTCGGGCATTCGGGCTCGGGCAAGACGACCTTCGTCAAGCTCATCCAGCGACTCTACGACGTGAAGTCGGGCGCGATCACCATCGACGGGCAGAACATCGCCGATGTGAAGCAGTCCGGCCTGCGCGGCCAGATCGCCATCGTGCAGCAGGAGCCCATCCTGTTCCACCGGACACTGGCCGAAAACATCGCCTATGCCCGTCCCGACGCCACCCGCGCCGAGATCGAGCTGGCGGCCCAGCAGGCCAATGCGCATGACTTCATTCTCGACCTGCCCAAGGGCTACGAAACCCTGGTCGGCGAGCGTGGTGTCAAGCTTTCGGGCGGCGAGCGTCAGCGTGTCGCCATCGCCCGAGCCTTCCTGGCCGATGCTCGTGTGTTGATCCTCGACGAGGCAACTTCGAGCCTCGACAGCGAGAGCGAGGTGCAGATCCAGCAGGCCATGGAACGGCTGATGATCGGCCGCACCACGCTGGTCATCGCCCACCGGCTGTCGACGGTCCGAGCGCTCGATCGCCTCTTGGTGTTCGACAAGGGCAAGATCGTGGAGGAGGGCGACCACAATGCCCTTATCCACCTCAATGGTGGCATCTATCGCCGGCTGTTCGAACGGCAGGCGCTGGAGCTGACCAAGGGCCTGAAGATCGCGTAAAACGGAAACGCCGGGGTGAGAGCCCCGGCGCTTTTCTGAGTTATTCCTCCGGCCGCATCTCCGTTCCATCGTCATTGCCCGGCTTGTCCGGGCAATCCAGCGCTGCCGCAGCATCGTATGGACCACCCGGACAAGCCGGGTGGTGACGGGTGAGGAGACGTCACGGACCGCCAAAGCAGGTGCCTAATTACACCCCATGGTCTTCTCGACCGCCGCGATGGTGGCGACATTGTCGCGTTCCACCGCGTTGAGGCGGACCAGGCTCTGCTTGGTGATCGAACAGCCTTCATTGCCGAAGGTCTGCTTGGCCCGCTGCGTCGAGAAGCAAAAGCCGTTCTGCTTGTAGATGAGGTTGCGCACCTCGTAGAGCGATTGGCAGCTCAACTGCCGCAGGTCGGCGCGCTGGAAATAGTCGCTGTCGTCGCAGCCGATGATTTCGTAGCAATTGGCCATGGCGGCACCAGTGCTCGCCAGCATGGCCGCGGCGACGATCAAGCTTTTCAGTTTCATGGTGGTCTCCCAAACTCCGGCCGAGTTCAGCACGAAACCGGAGGCCGGGAAAGTCACATCGGGCGTCAGGTGCGAGCCGGCCGTCGCGGTGACAGCAGCGCGCGCATCGCCTTGCGGCCGGGCACTTCGATGAAGTGGTAGGCGATCGGCGCGCAGGCCAGCGAGATGACGATGCCCAAAAGGCTCGCCGCGGTCCACGGCCAGCCCTGCGTATCGAAGAAGCGGCGCAGGGTTAGCAGCACCGGCACATGCACCAGATAGAGCGAGTACGAAATCGTGCCCAGGTAATAGACCACGCCGGACCCGAGCAGGGTCGATACGGCGCTCGTCGAGCGGACCAGGTGCATGATCAGCAGCGCGCAGCCGACGACGAAGACGATGTCGGTCGATGGCACCAGGATGAAGACGACGAGCAAAGCGGCCAGCAGGTCGCCGGTGATCGGTCGCGCCCCCAGCCAGTCGCCGAACTGGGTATTCTGCAGGCGATAGACCACGAGGCCCAGCAGGAACCCGGCGACGCAGCGGAACACGGCAAGCGGATCCTGGGTGCCGAAGATGGCCAGTGGACCCTCGAACTCACCGGCGGGGAAGATGCGCGGCGCGACGATGGCGATGGCGATCAGCACGATGATCGCCAGGGCACCCATCAGCCAGGCCCGGGCCTGCGACGCCGAAAACACCGCCGCGACCAGGATGGGGAACAGCAGGTATGCCGACCATTCGGTGCTGATCGACCAGGCCGCCAGATTGATATTGCCGGCGCCAAATGACCAGCCCTGCATCAGGCTGAGGTTCCACCAGAACGCTGCCATCAGGTTGGGCACGTCATAGAGCGGCATCGCGCCGACCGAGACCAGCGCTGTGGTGAGCAGCAGGATGACGAAGTAGAGCGGGTAGATACGGGCAAGGCGCAGCCCGAGGAATTTGAGGTAATTGGGGAAGCTGCCGCCATCGGCGAACAGGGTCTTGTAGTTCAGCGCCATCACATAGCCGCTGAGCACGAAGAACAGGTCGACGCAGAGATAGCCCCGGCCCAGCAGCAGTCCGGCAAGCGCCGGACCGGCATGCAATGCGTGGTAGAAAACCACGAAAACCGCGGCGGCTCCCCGCAGTCCGGTGAGTGAACGAATTTCACTTTTGATGACCGGGTTCTCAGCCATGGCGATATCCTCGCATTGCTTCCGACGCGGTTAAGGGCAAAGCTTCGGCGGCATATGTCAACACGAGCCACGCCGTGTGGCGGTTCGGCGACACCGTTTGATTCGGGCATGGTCGAGCTCTGCCTTGCCCTCGCCAAGGTTCAGGAAGTCTCCTTGGGATCAGCGGGTTACGGCGGCCAAATGGTGTGACGACGGTAACCGATACGGTCGTCCGGGATCGAATTTTACATGCGTCGGGAGCATGGCTCCAATTCGAACAGCGGGACGTGCGCTTCTGGTCAGCCCTCTAGTCAGGCGATACGCTTTGTTAACCAGCGAACCGCCGACGACCTGTTGTTGTCCCGACAAATAGGATGCCGTGATGTGTTATGTAGTTCGGCCCAAATCGTCCGTTCCGGCGACCGCATGACGGATCAGGTCGCCGCCGAAAAACCGGCTCTCGCCCGCCTCGGGTTGGCCCCCACGCTGCCGCTCAAGCGGTTGTCGCCACTACGGCGCCTCTGGCCCTTCCTCCTGCGCTACCGGCTGCGGCTGGTGTTGACGCTGCTGTTCCTCCTGGCCTCGGCGCTGGCGTCGCTCGCCATCCCCTTCAACCTGGGCAGCCTCATCGATACCGGCTTCGTGGCGCAGGATATGAGCATGGTCAGCCGCTATGCCCTGATCATCGCCGCCTTCGGTCTGGTCGGCGCGGTGACCAATGGGGCACGGCTCTATCTGGTCTCCTATGTGGGCGAACGCATGCTGGCCGATCTGCGGCTCGCCATGTTCAGCCACCTGCTGACCCTCGACACCGCCTTCTTCGACAAACAGCGCATGGGCGAATTGACGGCCCGGCTCAATGGCGACGTGGCGGCGGTGCGAGGCGCGATTTCTTCCACCGCGTCGACGGCTCTGCGCTCGGTGGTGACCATAGTCGGCGCCTTCATCTTCATGCTGATCACCAGCCCGGTGCTGACCCTCGCCGTTGTCATTGCCGGTCCGCTGATGCTGGTACCGATGCTGGCTTTGGCCCGTCGGCTCCGCAAGATGTCGCGCCGCAGCCAGGATGCGCTGGCCGACCTTTCGGCGCAGGCCAACGAGGTGCTGGGCGCCAACCGCACCATCAAGAGCTTCACCCGCGAGGGCGAGGAAGTGCGGCGCTACGGCCAGCGTGGCGACGAGAGCTTTGATTCCGAACTCAGCCGCCTGCGCACGCGGGCCTTCCTCGTCGGCCTGCTCATGCTGCTATCGAGCCTGGCCATGATCTTCGTCTTGTGGTGGGGCGCGCAGGCCGTGTTCTCGGGCGCCGCTACGACGGGCGAGCTGACCCAGTTCCTGATCTATGGCGTCATGGGCGCCGGCGCGGTGGCGAGCCTGGCCGATGTGGCCGGCACCCTGCAATCGGTCGCCGGCTCGACCGAGCGGCTGGTGGAAATCCTCGATACCGCGCCGGCCATCACATCGCCGGCGAGCCCCATCGCCCTGCCGGCGCCACCGCTCGGCACGGTCGAGTTCCGTAGGGTGAGCTTCCGCTATGGCGGCGAGGCGGGGGCGGCTACGCTCAGCGAGCTCAGCTTTGCTGTCGAGGCGGGCAGCACAACGGCGCTGGTCGGCGCATCCGGCGGCGGTAAGTCGACCATCTTCGCGCTGCTGCAGCGGCTCTATGATGTCGATGGTGGTTCGGTCCTCGTCGACGGGCTCGATATCCGCCAGGTCGATATCGGCAAATTGCGCCGCCGCATCGCCGTGGTCGAGCAGGACCCCACCATTTTCTCCGGTACGGTCGAGGACAATATCCGCTTCGGCCGACCCGATGCGACGAGGCAGGAAGTGGTTGCGGCGGCGACGGCGGCACTGGTCGACGAGTTCGTTTCCGAGCTTCCCGACGGCTACGCAACCTTCGTCGGCGAGCGCGGCGTCACCCTCTCCGGTGGCCAGCGCCAGCGCCTCGCCATTGCGCGCGCGCTGCTCAAGGACGCGCCTATTCTCCTGCTCGACGAGGCCACCAGCGCCCTCGATGCCGGTAGTGAACAACTGGTGCAGACCGCGCTCAAGCGCCTGCAACGTGGCCGCACCACGCTGGTTATCGCCCACCGATTGGCCACCATTCGGGATGCTGACACAATTCTGGTCCTGGATAAGGGCCAGATCATCGATCGGGGTGTCCATGACGAGCTGATGGCTCGCGGCGGACGCTATGCAGAGCTGGGCCGCCTGCAGTTCCGGCGCGATGAATGAGGGCATCACCATCCATGCACCTCATGCAGGCCTGTCCCGCTGCTGGCCGAATTGACGCCCGGTCGGTCGCCAAGTCGTATGGGCAAGAGCAGATATGTGCCGATGCCGGCCGGTCGCACCGCCTGAATAGAGGTGTGTCCGGATAGACCCAATTGGAGGTTCGACGTTGCAGGAACACAATCTAGCCGGTGATTGGCATCCCAATCGCCTACGCCAGGCCAATGGCGAACGCCTGTCGGCTGCGCCCCGCCCGTCGCTGGAAAGCGCCATCCCCTCCGACGCCCAGTTCATCAATATCGGCAAGATACTGACCGCCATGCGCCGGCAGGTCTTCGTGCTCGGCCTGGGCACCGCGATCGGTATTCTTCTCGGTCTGCTCTATCTCGGTCTCTCGCCGAAAAGCTATGTCGCCTTCAGCCAGATCCTGATCGACGCCAATGCGGGCCAGGTGGTTGCCGACGAGGACAATCCCCTGTCGATGGCGGCCGGCGAGACGGATCTGTTCAACCAGATGGAGGTCTTGCGCTCCACCCGGCTCGCCAATGATGTGGCGGCCATGGAAAACCTGGCTACCGATGCCGCCTTCCTCAATCCGCCGCCATCCTTCACCGGACGGCTCGTCGATTTGGCTAAGCAGGGCCTGGGCATGGTCACCGGTCGTCCGCCGGAGCCCGACAAGCTCTATGACGAGCTTCCACCTGAAATCGTGGCTGGCTTGCTGCGCCGCAATGTGATCATCGAGCGCGTCGGCCGCAGCTTCGTGCTCAATCTGGGTTTCCGCTCGCCCGATCGCGAACTGGCCTATCGTATTGCCCGCGCTTACGCGAACGCCCTGGTGCAGGACAAGCTCAACACCAATCTCGACGCTTCGCGGACTGCCGCCGACTGGCTGCAGCAGCGCTTGGCCGAACTCAGTGTCAGTCAGCAGCAGGCGACCGAGGCCATCGGCGCCTTCCGCCAGAAGACCGGATTGTCGCTGGAGGACGACACCACCGTCGTCAATCATCGCGTCGAATCGCTGACCCAGCAACTGGTGTTGGCACAGTCGGAGACCGCGCAGATACGCGCCCAGTCGGCCCAGCTCGAAGCCCTCATCGCGCTGGGGCCAGAGCAGGCCGCCGGCCGTGCATCTGTGCTGGCTGGCGATGGCGTCGATCTGGATAATGTGACCGAGCTGCGTACGCGCCGCGAGGCCATCCTGCGCCGCATTGCCGAGGTCACCCAGTCGTTTGGCGCCGAGCATCCGCAGGTTGCTGCGCTCCGGGGTGAACTGACCGCGGTCGCCAACGAGATTTTCGTCCAGCTGCAGGCCCTGCAGGAATATTACCGCAACCAGGTCGGCATCGCCGAGCGCCGCGAGGCGGAGTTGCGGGCCAGCGTCGAGGCCGAGAGCTCGCGCACCACGTCGCTCAACAATGACCGCGCCCAGCTCAATGAGCTGCAGCAGCGCTCGCAGGCGCTGACCGTTCTCTATAATTCGTTCTTGTCGCGTTATGAGGAACTGGTGCAACGCCAGTCGTTCCCGATCCCGACCGCCCGCATCATCAGCGAGGCCGAAATGCCAGGCGGAGCGGCCTCGCCCAATACCGTCTTCACCATGATCGGCGCGACCATGGGCGGCCTGTTCTTTGGTGTGCTCTTCGCCTTCCTCAACGAGACGCGCGAGCGCTCTTTCCGCATCGGCGATCAGATCACCAAGGAGCTGGGTCTGCGCTTCATCGGCTATCTGCCCTTGCTGAGCAAGCGTGGCGGCCGCACCAGGCAGGGCAAGGCCAAGGACGAGCGGGCCGATATCGCGCTGCACAATACCATCCGCAAGCTGATCATCTCGCAAACCGCGTCGGCGCCCTCGACGGCGTTCACCGAAACTTTGCGATCGACGCGTTTGGCGATCGATGCCAATGGCGCCAAGAATGTCTGCCAGGTCGTGGGTGTGGTCTCGGCTCTCCCCAATGAGGGCAAGACCCTGGTCTCGGTGACCTTTGCCGAAATGCTCGCCAGTTCCGGCGCCAAGGTCCTGCTGCTCGATGCCGATTTCCGCCACCGTGGGGCCAGCAAGCTTGCCGCTCCCAACGCCACCAATGGGCTGTTGCAGGTCTCGGCCGGACTGCCTTGGCGACAGGCCATCCACAAGGACGAAGCCACGGGGCTTTCGGTGCTTCCTACTGTTTCGGGTGCCTCGACCGAACATACCCGCGACTTCCTCGGTTCGGCCGCCATGGCGCAATTGCTCGGTCAACTGCGCAAGGAGTTCGATTACGTCATCATCGATCTGCCCCCGCTCGGCCCTGTGGTCGATGCGCTGGTCATCATGCCGTGGACAGATTCATTCGTCTTCGTGGTGAACTGGGGTAAGACTCCGCGCCGCCTCATCCGCTCCATCCTCGAAAAGGAACCGGTGCTGGCCTCGCATATCCAGGGCGTCGTGCTGAACAAGGTCGATTTCGCCGACCTGCCGAACTTCAGCGAACCCGGCGGCTCCGAGCGCTTCATGGGCACCTATGCCGGCTCCTACCAGATTCCGATCAAGAAAGTGGGCTGACCTTCGGGCAGTCCGCTAATCCTTGGCCGCCGGCCCCGGCCGCTCGAACAGGCGCAGCGCCGCCTCCGAGGCGAGCGCCCGGGCGGCTTCCCCGGCATAGTTCAGGGGACGCCTCTGGCACAGGTGCCAGAGAACCTCACGACGCTTGGGCCAGACGAGGGCAGGGTCGTCCGGCGTTAGCGCCATTCGCACCAGATCGGGCCCCGAAACATCGGGCAGCATGGCCTCGACCTCGTCCGCGACGTCGTATTTCGCCCCGAAGGTCGCCGATACGATGCGCAGGGCGAATAGCGCCGTCCCGCGCAGGTTCTGCCGGGTGGCCAGGGTTAAGAATGTGTTAAGCTGCTGTGGAGCATCAGCCTTGACGCAGGCGTATAGGTCGCAGACATGCGCACCCACAGATTCCCGGTTGAACAGCCCCTTGACGATGCTGATCGCCGACAGCACCGGAACATCCTCGCGCGCCAGATGCGGCAATTGCCGGCCCAGGACGCTCGTATGATCGGGATTGGCAAGGTAACTTTTCGTGCTCCGCGGCGCCGGTGAGCCCGGTTGCTGAATCCGGTAATGGAGGTCCACTGTTACCGCTGGTGGTCCAGCCTTGCTCAGGTGCTGCTCCCCCAGGAACATGCGCCACCACAGCGACGACGATGTCGTGTTGTACCCGAGCGAAGACAGAATGGTGTATATTTTATGATAATTCTCGCCACTTGCAAGAATATCTACATCAGAGCATGGTCTTGAGAAGAAATCATCATATATAGATTTTTGCTGAATTGGTCCTTTTATGAATATAAATTCGATATTGTGTTTCGATATCGCTTCCCAAAGTGTCGCAGATTCGCGCATAAGCGCTGAATTCATCTGGACCGTGCGCAGTTTGTATTCTGACACATAGCCAATCTGCGTTTGATCCATCACGGCTGCAAGGGGCGCCGCCAGCGAGAGCAGGAGCTTGTTTCGCACCGCGATCTGCATGGCCGCAGTGACAATGGCCGGGTCGGACCGGGTCGGCGACGACATCGCGCCGGACACAAATCGGCCACGGAGCGCCGCCAGCACTAGGTCGAGCTCGGGAGTGAAATTCATACCACTCTTCTCCATCCATCCGGGTTAGCCCAAGGACGTGTCCTAGAAGAATGTCAATACACGTTTTCAGCGCGAGAGATTTGGGAGCAGATGAACAAGAGTTGCTGCCCTCAAACAGCGGCAGCCTTCCTTGACATGAACTTTGGGGGATGGGCAGATTTTGCAATGTGAGGGCTTGTGTTGCTCTCACGTTGATCGATCACACAATTACAATGGAGCTGAATATGAAGAAGAAATCGACGTATACTGCCCCTCGGCTGGTTCGCCACGGCTCGGTCGAAACCCTCACCCAGGGTTCCTCCACCGGTTCGTTCCTCGACGCGACGTTCCCGGTTGGAACGCCTTTCGGCGACCTGACCTTCTCGTAAGTGACGACAACGTTCGCTGTCGAACGTCTCACGGCGCCCGGCAGCGAACTCTCCTGATATGGAGGCATGATGACACTCCAGATGCAGCCGGCGGATATGCCGACCTACCGGGCCGTTTCCGACGATACGGTGATGGCCACCAGCCTGGGTGACGGCACCGCGCTACTCGACCTGCGCAGCAACCAGTATTTCAGCCTCGCCGAAGTCGGCGCCGTGGTCTGGCAGTCCTTGCAGACCCCGCGCACGCTGGATCAGATCGTCGACGACGTTCTTGAGATCTATGAGGTCGAGCGCGCCGATTGCGCCAGGGATGTCGATACCCTGTTGCATGAGCTGGTGGGGGCCGACCTTGTCGAAGTCACGCCTGCACCCGGCCCGTAAGCTTATCGCCCTCGGCCCGTCAGGCCCGGCGCTTCTGGCCGAGGCGGTCATCACCCTCATCCGCATACGTCTTGGGCTCACATTTTCCTCGCTGACCCGTGTTCAGGCCGGGTTCCTGCCGGCCGCGACGCTGACCAGGCATCTGCCACCCGATGCCCTGGAGCAGATCGCCTGGTCCACCCGCAACATGGCTCGCCTGGTGCCGGGCGCCAGTTGCCTGACCCAGGGCCTGGCGCTACAAGCGCTACTACATCGCCGCAGCGTCGCCTCCGAACTGAAGCTCGGCGTCAGGCGGGATGGCCCTGATGGCCTCGCCGCTCATGCCTGGGTCGTGGTGGATGGCAGGGTCGTTATTGGCGGTGCAGTCCGCGATCTGGCACCCTTTGCACCGATCGCCGGTTTCGGCAGCGGGCAAAAATGAGCGGAATAGCGGGCGCGATCCTCGCCGATCGCGAGCGCTCGGTTCCATCAGATATCGCTGCCCGCCAGGCGCGCGCCATCCGGCCGCGCGGCCCAGATGGCGAGGCGCATTGGTCCGATGGACACGTCTATCTCTGCCACGCGCATCGCGACACCACCGGCTTTCACGAAAGCAATCTGGATCAGGCCGACGTGCCCACGGCGATCGTCGCCGATATCCGTCTTGATAACCGCGCCGAACTGGCGCGAGAGCTCCACATCGACGGGTTGGCGACGACCTCCGACGCCGCGCTTGTACTGGCGGCCTACCAGCGTTGGGGCGAGGACTGCTGCTCCTATCTCTGCGGCGATTTCGCCTTTGCCATCTGGGATAAGGCCAACCAGACGCTGTTCTGTGCGCGCGACCAGATGGGGGTCAAGCCGCTCTTCTATGCCAACGGGGCCAACGGGTTTTTGTTTGCCTCCGAACTTTCAGGCGTGGTTTCTCCCGGCGGAGAAATCGAGGAGACGCGGCTAGCCGGTTTCCTTATCGGCTTTGGCGTCGAGCAGGAGCTGACGGCCTATCGCGGCGCAAACCGCCTGCCTCCCGGCCACAGCCTTACCCTGCGCGATGGTCGGCTTGCCATCAGGCGTTATTGGTCGCTGGCCGATGCCGCCGAGCCGCATGAGGGGCCGGCCGTCGAGATATTCCGGGAGCGTTTCGGCGAAGCGGTGGCGACGCGGCTGCGGGGCACGGAGGCGCTCGGCGCCATGCTCAGTGGCGGGCTCGATTCGTCCTCGATCGTAGCCGTCGCCGCCCGCCAGCTCGCCGGCGGTCCGGACCAGCCGCTCCGGACCTATTCCTTCGATTACAAGGACAATCCGCACCTCGACGAGCGGCAATATGTCGAGGCGGTGCTCGATGCCTATGCCCTGCACCCAACCTTCGTCAGCTTCGACGACCTGGCGCCACTGCGAGGGCTCGACCAGCTCGCGGACGGGCAAAGCGATCTGCTCTTTGCGCCAGGCCTACCCAAGATGGCGCGCCTCTTCGCTGCCGCCCGCCAGGTCGGCACCCGGGTTTTGCTCGATGGTCACGGTGGCGACGAGGTGGTTTCGCACGGTTTTGGCCGGCTTTCCGAACTGGCAGCGGGCGGGGACTGGTTCGGCCTCTATCGCGAACTCAAGGGCGCGGCCCAACTGTTCGGCGAGAGCCCGAACCGCCTGTTTCTTCGGTATTTTGCCCGTTATGGCCCCGGCAGGCGGTTGCAGAGAGTGATGCTCCGCATGGGAGCGGGGGCTTCGGGCCCCCCGACTTCGACGGCCTTGGCATTCCTCGATCCGGCCTTCGCTGCCCGCACCGAAGCTGGCGACCGACACGACGCTTGGCAGCAGCGTCTGCGGCAGGCGCAGGCCAGTGAGCGCGCGCTCCATGCCTGGAATGTCTCGATGCCGCAAGTCGGCGAATCCTTCGAGGCCCTCGATCGCGCCGCCATGGCCGCCGGCGTGGAGCTGCGCTTCCCCTTCTATGACCGGCGCGTCGTGAGTTTTGTCCTCGGCGTGCCCGCGAGCGAAATCCTGCAGAATGGCTGGACGCGCAGCTTGTTGCGCCGCGCCATGCAGGACGTGCTGCCGGCCAAGGTGCAGTGGCGGCGCGACAAGATCGACTTCGGCCCGGAAATGCGATTGGGCCTGATCAAGCACCATGCCGGCATTCTCGCCGATCTCACGCGTGGCGACAGCCCCATTGCCGCCTATGTCGATACCATCAGGCTGCGCGCGGCCATCGACCGGCTGATCGCCCAGCCCATGGCGCTCGAAGCCGGTGAGCTCTTCATCATCTGGCGCTGCGTCTTCCTGTCCCTCTGGCTTCGGAGCCGCCATGCCGCCCAATAGGGTTTTCCGCTACGAGATGTTTGGACTGACAGTCGCATCCGACATCGAAATGCCCCAGATGCGCACCGCCCGCGCCGATGGCACCGACCTCGTCATCCGGCGCACCCGGATCACTCATCCCCTGCGGGACGCCCCCGGTGCCGTCACAGACTTTGCGCCCGATCGGCAATATCTGGGCTGGGAAACAGTTGGCGGCTTCCTGGTTGCCAGCGACAGCCTGATCGAGGTCGATCCCAATCCCGACGTGTCGGACTTTCTGGTCGCTCTGCCCCTGCTCGGTTCAGTAATGGCGACCCTGTTGCAGCGGCGCGGCCACTTCGTGCTCCATGCCAGCGCCGCATCGATCGCAGGCCATGGCGTCGGCCTTCTGGGTGACAAGGGCGCGGGCAAATCCACCACTGTGGGCGCCATCGTCGCCGCCGGGCATGCGCTATTGTCCGACGACGTGGTGGCGCTCGACTTTGCCGATGGCGTGAAGATCGTCCCCGCCTATAGCCAGCTCAAGCTTTGGGAAACCGCCGCCACCGGCATCGGCCTTGAGGGCCTCGAACGGCAGGCGCGGCTGCATCCGTCGATCGACAAATCCCAGTTCAATCTCACCACCGGCTTCAGCGCTGAGGCGGTTCCCCTGGCCCGTCTTTACGTGCTGCGGCGGAGCGAACGCGCCGCAATTCTGCCACTGGATCCCAAGGCCGGGCTCGAGGCGCTGATGCGCTATTCCTATATGGGGCGCTTTGGCGAGGCGGGGTTCGGAAGCGCCATCGGCCTGCACTTTCGCCGCGCCGCGGAGCTGGCCAATGCCGGCAGGGTCTGCATCCTCGATGTCCCCAATGGAGTCGAGACCATCCCGCGCGCCATAGCGGCAATTGAGGCGGATTTGATGACCTGATGGCCTTTTTGGCCGCCCTTCTCACGCAGGACTGGGTTGTGCTGAGCGGGAATGTCAAACCACACTTTGGTGCTAGGCTTCACCGAATATGCAGACCAGCAAGCGGTCCGTGCACGCCAGCCTATCTGTGGCGGACTCCGGAAAAGCAGAACGGGAGCATCTCGTGAAGACACGCAAACCACTGGCTCTTGCCGCCCGCTGCATGGGCGTCGCGTTGGCCGTCATCTGGCATCTCGCCGCGTCAACGAGTTCCGCCTTCGCCGCCGAACCCTATCGGCTGGGTATTTCGGACCGCATCGCCATCAAGGTGGTCGAATGGCTGCCCGGCGCCGGCGACTTCCGCGAATGGTCGGCGGTCGGTGGTGAATATTCAATCGGTCCAACCGGCACGGTGTCCGTGCCATTCCTCGGCGAACAAGCCGCCGCCGGCAAGAGCACGGCCGAACTTTCGGCCGAATTCGGCGCTGAACTCAGCCAGTATTTCGGCCTTTCCAACCCGCCCAACGTGACCATAGCGATCGTGGCTTTCGGCCCGATCTACGTGCTCGGCGATGTGCAGACCCCCGGCGAATACGCCTATAGCCCCGGCCTAAACGTCATCAAGGCGTTGAGCCTTGCCGGTGGTGAGAAGACCTCGGCCAATTCGGGGCTGCGCAGCGACCGCGACCTGATTTCCGCCCAGGGCTCCTACGGCGTGTTGCAGGGCCAGCTGCAACGGCTGATCGCCACGCGGGCGCGGCTTGATGCCCAACTGGCAGGCGAGCGGCAGGTGGAAGTGCCCCAGGAGCTGGCATCACTCGAAAGCGCCAGCACGATCATCGGTGTCGAACAGGCCGTGCTCGATGCCAATGCCAGCAAGTCCGACGGCCAGGAACTCTCGCTCTCCGAGTTTTCCGAGCTGCTGAATCAGGAGCTGGCGACACTGCAGCAAAAGCAGGAAACCGTCGAACGCCAGCTGGCGCGCGCCAAGGAAGACCTAGCGGGGGTGCAATCGCTGGCCGACAGCGGGCTGGCGGCCAATACCCGGGTCTCGGCAACCGAACAATCGGTGGCCGACCTCGAAACCAGGCTGCTCGATATCGGCACCGCCATCCTGCGCACGCAGAAGGACATCAACGATACCGATCGGAACCTGTTGGCGCTCGATAGCGATCGCACCGCCGACCTGACAACCGAGCGCCAGGAGGTCGACGCCCAGATCGCCGATCTGCGCACGCAGATATCGACCCAGCAGGCGCTGATGACCGACGCCGTGCTGCTCGGCGCCAGTTCGTCGAGCGAACTGATCGACCACGAATACATCATCATCCGTGACGGTGCCGAACTGGAGGCAACCGACGTCACGGCCTTGCAACCTGGAGATGTCGTCAAGGTGGTGCTGCTCATCACGCCACCACAAGAGTGAGCCGAATTTTGTAAACCTACAGGAGTTGTCCCGTCATGGCCGATGGTTACCGAGCCCCGAGTCTCACCCTGCTGAGTTCCGCCGCCTTGCTGGTGTTGTCGGCCTTGCCCGCTGCCGCGCAGACGCAGCAGGCCGGCGCCAGTTTCTTCGATGACTTCGACCGCTTCGACCGCGTGCGCTGGTACGCCTCGGACGGTTGGGCGAATGGCACGCACCAGAATTGCGGCTGGGCTGACAACCGCGTCAAGCTGAACAACGGCATCCTGGAGATCGGTTTCGGCCCCGGCCAGATGGCCGGACGCAACTACACCTGCGGCGAAATCCGCACCCGTACCGCCTTCAAGTACGGCACCTACGAAGCGCGGCTGAAGACCCCGGCCGGGTCTGGCCTCAACGCCGCCTTCTTCACCTATACCGGCCCGACCATGAAGCAGCCGCATGACGAGATCGACTTCGAGGTTCTCGCCCGCGACACCAGCAAAGTCAGCACCGGGACCTTCGTCAACGGCAAGAGCGGGCTGGGCACACCGGGCAACGGCGCTGGTCGACTCCTCGATCTGCCGCACGCCGCCGACAGCGATTTCATCCATTACGCCTTTGTATGGGCGCCCGAGAGCATCAAATTCTATGCCGATGGCGAGCTCATCCGCACCATGGATGCCCCGCATGAAATCCCCACACACGAACAAAACGTGTTCTTCAGCCTCTGGGGCAGCGACACGCTGACCGACTGGATGGGGCCATTCGAGCCGCCGGCCGCGCCGCTCAAGATGGAGCTCGACTGGTTCGGCTACACCGCGCCGGGCGAGGCCTGCCTTTTCCCGCAATCCATCACCTGCTGATGGCACAAACCGCGCCAAAATCCGCCCGACAGGGCTTCCTCCCCAGGCTGAAGTGGAACAAATGAAGCTGGTGTTTTTCCGGGGCAAGGTGCCCAATTTCGGCGACGAGCTGAATACCACCGTCTGGCAATCGGTCCTGCCGCAGGGCTTTCTCGATGACGACGAGAGCGATCTGTTCGTCGGTATCGGCTCGATCATCGGCGACCACCTACCCACCAGCGCGCGCAAGCATGTGATGGGGTCGGGTTATGCCGGTTATATGGGCCGGCCCGACCTCAGCGACGGCAGCTGGAACATCGCCTTCGTGCGCGGTCCGCGGACGGCGGCCTTTCTGGGCCTGCCAGCTGAGAAGGCGATCTGCGACAGCGCCATCCTGCTCCGCACCATGGACCTGCCGGCCCCGACGCCCGGCATCGATGTCGCCTTCATGCCCCACTATGAGAGCCTCGAACGTGGCTTCTGGGCCGAGGCCTGCAAGCTCGCCGGGATCACGCTGATCGATGCAACCGATCCCACCGACAAGATTTTGGGCCAGATCAAGGGTGCCCGCGTGCTCATCACCGAGGCCATGCATGGCGCCATCGTCGCCGATGCCTTGCGCACGCCCTGGATCGGGGTGAAGCCCATCTATCGCGGCCATCACATGAAGTGGCTCGATTGGTCCGAGGCATTATCCATCGACCTGCGCGTGCATGATTTGAAGCCCTCGAGCGTCCTCGAACTCTATGTCGGCGCCACCGGCCGCGGCGGCGAGAACGGTCGGTCGGGGCGGCTCAACGAAAGCGTGCTTTCGGCGCTGCCCAACAAGATTCTCACCTGGCGGGCGGCGCAACACCTCAAGGCACTGGCCAAAGAGGAGCCTCAGCTGAGCTCCGACCAGGCCATCGCCGATGTGACCGACCGGGCCCTGGCTGCGGTCAACCGTTTCGTCGCGGATTACAGCGTCACGGCCGCGCGAGCCTGAACGATCAGGCCGCGCGCTTGCGGCCGAGCACGACCGACAGGATGCGGTTGATCTGGCTGCGCGCCGTCAACAGCAGCACGGCGGTGTAGACCACCGCGCCGCCGCCTATGCTGGCCAGCAGGCGAATGACCGCATCCCCCGGCAACGCTTCCTTGATCGCCGAGACGGCAACGAACATGGCCAAGGCTGCGAGGGCAGGGGCCACGAAGGGTTTGAAATACGAGACGAGGCTGATGTTGAGCAGCCGCATCACCATGTGTACGGCCGGCAGCCACATCAGATAGGTCTGGATGGCGAGGGCCGTCACCAGCGCGTCGAGCCCCCAATTGTGGAAGAAGGCGATGTAGAGGATGGTCATCGCCTGCCGGGCCAACATGTAGAACAGCCACAGGCCGGCCTGGCCCTGGCTGCGGATCAGCGAGGATTGCAGCACCCCCACACTGGTCAGCAGGCCCATGGCGCAAAAGGCGCGCACGGCACCCACCGCATCCACCCAGTGCTCGCCGAAAGCGATCGGGATCAGGTCATCGGCGACCACGGCCATGCCGATGAACAGCGGGAACGAAAACACCGAAGAGGCCAGCGTTGCAAAGATATAGGCATCCCGCAGCTTGCCCGGCTCCTTTTGCAGCGAAGACAGCAGCGGATAGGACACCGCATTGAGCGGGCTGGCGATGAGATCGCTGACCAGCTGGAAGATGCGGCGCGCGAAGCTGAACAGACCCAGCAGCGACGTGCCCAGTAACGAGCCGATCAGCACCTGTTCGAGGTTGATGGTCTGCAATGCCCGCTGCCCCGAGGAGAACAGGCCGAACCGCGCCAGCTCGCGCAGTGCTGTCATGCTGAAGCTGAGCCGCGGCCACCAGCGCGCCGAGAGCATTGAGGCGAGGCACGCAATCAGCGACGAGGCCAGCTGCGAAAAAGCCAGTGCCCACAACCCATAGTCGAGCAGCAGCAATACTATGCAGATCGCGGCAGCGGCGAGCGAGGCCATCGTGGTCCGCACCGCCAGCTTGTGGAAGGCCATGGCCCGTGTCAGCAGCGCATTCGGCACCGCCCCGAGCAGATCGAAGAAGACCTTCAGCCCCAATAGCGGAATCAGCAGCCTGAGTTCCGGCGTGCCGAAGGCATCGGCCAGCGGCAGCGCCGCCAGCACCACGGCGACATAGATCGTGCCGGCGACGCCAAAGCATAGCCAGAACACCGTATCGAGATGGTCGCGGGTAATCTCGGCGCGCTGTACCAGCGCATCGCCGAACCCCACAGGCACCAGCGCGCTGGCAATGGTGGTGATCGTGGCCGCGAGCGCCACCGTGCCGAATTCGGACGGCCCGAGGGCGCGTGACGTCGCCAGAAACACCAGCGCGCCGATCGCGGCAGGGGCGAAGCCGCTCAGCAGCGACCACAGCAGGCCGACAATCGCGGCGCGCGTCCGCCCGGTCTTCAGATGGCCGTAATGCGGCTCCGGGGTACTCTGGCTGCTAACACTCAAAATCTGATCTTTCACACCGGACAACGCGCCGCCGGGACCGGCTTAGAGACTCATTCCAAACGCGTCGGCCAAGTTCCTCGAAACAAAACGCAGCTTGCTCACATTGTTGAGCAGCAGGGCCGGCGATCTGAGCGTCGACTTGTTGATGACGAAATTCCGGATCATCCCGCGCGACTTGCTGTGGGCCCCGGCATGTCCGACGCGATAGATCGCGCCGGGAAAGGGCAGGGGCTCAAGCGCAAATCCCTGCGCCTCGAGTATGGCCTCGATGCGCACATGGCTGCCCAGCATGGTCTTGATGTAGTCCTCGTCGGCCTCAGCAACCGAGGCCGGCACACTGTAGAGGTCCGAACGGATCACATGTGACGTCCCGCAGAACGTAGCGAAATGGGAGTGCAGGAACGCGAGTCGTCCGCCCTCCGACCAGATGAAACCGTTCTCGATGGTCCAGCCATTCGCCCCGTAATTGCGCGCGGCATGCGCCACGATATCGCGGCTGACGAAATCGTCGTCATCGACGATCATGAAATAGCCGGTCTGCCCGGCCGCGATCATGCCCGACAGCACGCGCCGGCCTTTGTCGAGGCGGAACGCCTCATACATGGCCTCTTTGTCGCCCGCGCCTAGATCATGCAGCTGATTGGGCGGATAGGTGACGCGCACCACCTCGAAGCCGCGCGGCAACGGCGGGATCTGGGCGCCGACATTGGCGACCACCAGGCCGCGCCACGAGGCATGGGTCTGGGCCGCGATCGATTGCACCGTCTGCATCAGGCGGACGATCAGCGCCGGCCAGTCCTTGGAATTATCCTGATGCCGCACTGGGACGATGAAGGTGACGACTGGAGCGTCGGTCTCGGACACCTGCGGCTTGTCGATTGCTTCCAGGATCATGCTGCACCTCGGGGTTGATAGTCCGTGCCGGTCGGCGGTCGCGCCTTGGCTGTGGCCCGGCGGGACGCCATGAAATCGCTCAATGCCGCATCGGATCGTCCAATGGCGGCGACGAGGCCGGCCCGCAGGCCCAGGCGCGCCGCTTCGATCGGGGCGATCGGCGCGCCGGCCCGGTGCCAGATCATCGATCGCACCAGTCCTTCGGCGCGTATCGCCGGCGGCGCGGCAAAACGCGTGCTGTCGAGATAGGCCCGGCGGGCTTCGGCTGAGAGCTCACCCCACACGGCGCGCCGCAACCGCTGCACATTGCGTTTGAGGTTCATCTCGCGCCGCACATAGGAGGTATTGAGCCCGGCATTGCGCGTGGTCTGCTCGGCATTCTCAGCCCACACCGCCAGCGGTTCCATGGCCACGTAGATCGGCTCTCGGATCGAGAAGGTCCGCAGATATTCCTGCAGCGTCGCCGTGCAGTCATAGCCGATTTCCAGCTCGCTCCGGACGTGGCGGCTCCAGAACAGGCCGCCATTGGAAACGCCGATCCCGATCAGCAGCGAGGTACGGAAGGCTTGTGGGTCGTAGAGACCATCGGTGAACATGTCATCCAGCACGCCCGTGGTGCCAAGATAGGCGTCGGCGGTGCCGCTGGCATGCTCGAAGAGCTGGTTGCGCAGCACGATCTCGACGCCTTGGGCGCGGCAGAGCGCGATATTGGCTTCGATGAAGGTGTCGAGAATGAAGTTGTCGTCCTCCACCACGCAGAAATAGTCGGCATTGTGGGGGTTATCGCGGCTGAAGCACTGGTCGATGTTCATCGATGCGAAGTGCTGCCTGGCGTTCTTGTGGTAGGCGATGCGGGCATCGCCCAGATCGCGGACGACCGCCTCGCCGGAACCATCCGGATCGTCGTCGAACACGTCGCAAACCCAGTGGCTCCAGGTCTGCGCCTGCATGCTGCGCAGCGCCCGGGTCAGGGCTTCGGGACGGCGATAGGTCGGCGTGCGGATGTGCACGAGATGCTGATGGTCTGTCATGGTCTGGATGCTCGCACTCCATAGACCAGCGCCGCCACGACCAGGATCGAGGGCAGGCTGAACTGGAAGAACACGGCCACCTCGACGAAACTGCCGAAAATGGCGCTGGTGAGGTAGCCACAGAATAGCGCATTGGCCGGGGAAGGCGCTCGCAGCCCCCAGCGCAGCGCCAGGAAGAAGGCGCCGAACAGCATGGCGGACTGCATCGCCACGCCGAGAAGCCCGATCTCCACGGCGTTCGAGATGTAGGTGTTGTGGAAGTTGAATCCGGACCGGCTGGCGATCCCGAATTGCGCCCACAGCATTTCGGCAGGTGCATAGCCCTGGATCCAGAATGCGCGATAGCCGACGCCGAACAGCGGATGATCACGGATCACGTCGATGCCCACGGCCCACAGGTCGGTCCGGCCGGTCAGGGTGGCGTCCTTGCCGGTGGTATTGAGCATGAGGTTCATGAGCTCGGTCCAATACCCGGCCGCCAGCAGGCCGATGACCGCACCCAGCATGGCGATGGCGCAGAGCAGCACCAGCTTCTGGGACTGGCTCAGCCACCGCCCACCCAGCACCAACAGCATGGCGCCGACACTGGGCACCAGGGTGATGATCGCGCCGGCCGATTGCGCCAGCAGCAGGATCGGCCCGGACACCAGCAGCGATGTGAGGGCCGCCAGCCGCTGGAATCGCGACCCTTGCTTGTCCACCAAAGCCGCGACCGAGGTCAGGATGAAGACCGAGACGATGGCGGCGAAGGCGTTCTTGCTGCCGAAAATGCCGACCCAGGCGCCCGATGAGTTGCGCACCCGGCCGAACAGCACGCTGGCGATCATGGCGCAGAGGAACACGCCGAACAGGATGCGCACCAGCGTCCGTGGCGGCACGCGACAGGCCATGACGATGGCGATCGCCAGGCTGGCGCCGAGCTGGATCGAGCCACGGAGCGTCTCGGAAGGCTCCTGCGACCACAGCGTCGACAGTGCGCAATAGGCCGGAAGCAGCAGCAGGTACCAGAACCGGGCCAGCGACTGGATGGTATGGCCCACATTGGTGACCATCAGCAGCGCGCCGCAGCCCAGGAAGATCAGCGCCGTCAGCCCGCCAAACAGCGGGTTGAGCAGCAGCACGCCCAGAATGATGGCCGTGAGGCAGGCCGCGATATTGATCTCGATGACCGGGGCCCGTGCTGGGCCCATGGCCGGCGCATACAGGCTCATCCGGCCACCTTTCTGCTTGGGGAAAGGCGGCGCGTCAGCCGTTCATTGAGCGAGCGCGCGAGCTTGAGCAACAGGCTGGGCTGGCTGAGCAGCGCGCCGAACGCGGCGCCCAGCCGGCGCCCCTTCAGATCGTCGACGAGTTCTTCGTAATCGAGCCGCCGTGCGAGGGCGTCGCGGCGCTGGCCGAAGGCGAGAGCCAACCGCGCGGGGAAGGGGCCATGCCCGGCCACGAACCGGTCCTGGCTCTCGATCATGGCGCGCACCGTCGCGACCGACAGGCGATGGGAGACCGATCGGCTGTGGCGGCGGTAGTGGTACATCGGCTCGGGCAGGACGCAGAGCTCGGCACCGCCAAGCAGCAGCCGCAGCAGCAGGTCGTAATCCTCGCCGATCCGCAGCGTTTCGTCATAGCGCAGTCCGGCCAGCGCCGAGCGGCGGATCAGAGGCTTGAGATAGCCGAAGGCCACCGCACCGCCGGCCTGGCTCTTGCCGGCAATGAAGCCCTCGGGCGTGACCTGTTCGGGACCAGCCAGGATAGCGTCCTGCAGCAACCTTGCATGCGGTTCGGCGCCGTCGACGAAATAGAGCAGGTCATCGGCGACGATATCCACGCCGCGCGCTTCGCCGGCCCCCACCAGCCGCGCCAGCCGATGCGGCGCGATCACGTCGTCGGCGTCGACAATGGCGATCCAGTCGCCACGGGCCAGATCGAGGGCTCGGTTGCGCGTCCGGGCCGGGCCACCGTTGCTTTGTGCGGCGACCAGCCGAATGCGGGGATCGGTCGCCATGAGCGATCGCACGATGGCGAGGCTGTCGTCGGTCGAGGCGTCGTCGGCAATGATGAGCTCGATCGCGTCCAGCGTCTGCGCAAGCACCGACGCGGTGGCCTCGCCGAGATAGGCGGCGCCATTGTGGTTCGCCATGATCACCGACACGATGGGTCGGATTCCGGCGGGCACGTCTCCTCCCTCGCTGTGGTCGTTCGACATGAGAACCTCTCGGCGCGGGTGTAGCGATGATGCAGGGTCGGCTGGCTGCTAGCCGGACGCCGCCTGGGCTTCGTCCGTTACCGGGTGTAGCTCGGCGATCAGGGTTTCGACTTCGGCCAGCACGCGCTGCAGCTTGTCGATCTGGGCGGAGACGTCGCGAATCCGCTGTGTTGCCTGGCCGGCATTGCGTTCGGCCAGCTTGATCGAGCTTTCGTCGGCGCTGGAGCGCTCGCCGAACTCGCCCGAATTATCCAGCAGGTTGGTGGCCTGCGCGTAATAGAGGTCGACCCGGCGTTGCAGGCCATCCCGTTCCGAGATGGCGCTGGCCACGCCGGCTTCCACCGATCGCTTGATGGTCATCAGGCGATCGAGATCGGTATTGTAGTTCCGGGCCGGATTGCGGGAGCGAAAGAGCGGGCGAACCGAAAAGATCGAGCTCATGGCATGGCCTCCTTACCGGCTGCCGGTGCGCAGCAGGACCACCTTGATGGTGCGGACCATGATAACGATGTCGCCAAGGAAAGACCATTCGCGGACATACTGGGCGTCGAGCTGCACGCGGCGGTCATAGTCCACATCGCTGCGGCCGCTGACCTGCCACAGGCCGGTAATGCCGGGGCGGGTGCTGACATAGGCAGTGATGTCGCTGGCATAGCGCACCACTTCATCCTGCACGATCGGGCGCGGGCCCACCAGGCTCATGTCGCCACGAATGACATTGATGAGCTGAGGCAGTTCGTCGAGGCTGGTGGCGCGCAAGAACGCGCCAAGCCGCGTGATCCGCGGGTCGTCGCGGAGTTTCTGGCTCGCCTCCCATTCGGCCTTGGCCTGAGGGAACAATTCGAGGTGGCGCGCCAGCGCTTCCTGGGAATTGGTCACCATCGACCGGAATTTGAGGCAGCGGAACCGCCGCCCCTTGTGGCCGATGCGCTCGTGACTGAACAGCACCGGGCCGCGGTCGCTCGACCACATGATCACTACGATGAAGAACATCGCGGGCATGGCGCAGAACAAAAGCAGCGTCGCGACGCTGATATCGAACGCACGTTTCGCTGCGCCGCCTTTGGGAGTACGAACATCGGACGCTGAATTTGATGCATCAAGATCGTAATTGATTACCGACATCTAGCCACCTGCGTGCTTTAGGACGTTTCTGGTCTCGATCGACCGGCGTACCGGTCTCGGTTTTACTTTATTGATTCGACCTATTCTCGCGTTGCGTGCGGTCGTGCCTAAATAATAGCCATATATAGCGGCATTATTCGTAGGTTCGTGTGCAATCAAGGAACCATGAATGGGCGGGCATGACAACAGATCGAGCGCATGGCAGTTATGCGCTCGCCGCAGCGTCATAACGATGACGCCTCTCAAAAATGTCTAGATTGTCGACTAGTGCCGCGATAGGCGATTCATCATCGCCTCAACCGCTTGAGGCTGCTGCATTATTTGGGGTGCAAACAGCAGCGCTGGGGCGATTCAGAGTCCGAGCAAGGGTGCGATACCGCGCCACAGCAGGTAGATTCCAAACCAGGAAACCGCGAGCACCGCGATGGCAATCAGTCCGGTCGGCCAACGCGCCCATGCGTCACGCTGCGGGGCGGCCGTCTGCTGGACGTCGATGTCCTTCTTTTCTGCCTGCTGTTCCATCGATCCCCCCGCATAGAAGTGGTCCGCTCGTGGTCGTCTACAGCCAGGCCAATTAGTGCGGTCTTAAAAACACGCTCCATACCCACCTCACGGAGCAATAAACAATCGTATCGGTAAACCGAAACTAAAGCGAGTCGCTGACACAGCAACTCACGATCGCTTCAACCACTTTTGCGTGCGCGCTTATTGCGGCGACCGTCATGCCGAAGGTCCGCTCTTCATCCAACTCGTAATATTTGGATATCAACGTAGCAGTGATAAAGCCGTTACGAAATCAAATATATATGAGAGGCTGAGGACATCTGCGCGGCAACGGCGAGGACATTTGTAATCAAACATTCACAAATGCGCAGCATCGATCTGCGTGCCGCATTGCGGCCGCGCGCGTGATTGATCGTGAACTCTCATCCTGCCGACGACATCTGTCTTTTTTCGCGTCGGAGCCATGCGGTGAGCGCAGACGTCAAAGATAGACTTTGACGGCCTGTTGTGGTCGCATGCCTCGACTGACGGCGATCAAAGGAGCTATCCTCGTGACCAAGCGCGTTAGGACTGCGGTTTTCCCTGTTGCAGGTTTGGGAACCCGTTTTCTGCCTGCCACCAAGGCTTTACCCAAAGAGATGCTGACAGTGGTCGACCGGCCGCTGATCCAATATGCGGTTGACGAGGCCCGCGAAGCCGGAATCGAGCATTTCGTTTTCGTCACCGGCCGCAGCAAGGGCGTGATCGAAGATCACTTCGACCGCCAGTTCGAGCTGGAAACCACGCTCGAACTGCGCGGCAAGACAAGGGCGCTCGAAGAGCTGCGCAAGGACCTGCCCTCGGCTGGCCGCACCAGCTTCACCCGCCAGCAGGAGCCTCTGGGCCTGGGCCACGCCGTCTGGTGTGCCCGTGATATCGTGGGTGACAATCCCTTCGCCCTCTTGCTGCCCGACATGCTGTTCAAGGGCAAGCCCGGCGTCCTTAAGCAGATGATGGACGCCTACGAGGAAAGCGCCGGCAACGTCATCGCCATCGAGGAGGTGCCGCATGCCGAGGTCTCATCCTATGGCGTTGTCGGTCGTGGCGCCGGCGCTGACAATGGCTTCCGCGTCACCCAGATGGTCGAAAAGCCCAGGCCGGAAGAGGCACCCTCCAACCTCATCATTTCCGGCCGCTACATTCTCCAGCCCGAGATATTCGCCCTGCTGGCCGATCAGCCGCGCGGGGCCGGTGGCGAAATCCAGCTCACCGATGCCATGCAAACGCTGATGAACACCCAGCCCTTCACCGGGGTGAAATATGTCGGGCAGAGCTTCGATTGCGGTTCCAAGATCGGTTTCCTCACCGCCAATGTCGCCTACGCGCTGGACCGGCCCGACATCCGCGACGGGTTCCTGGCGGCTCTCGAACGGCTCAGCCTGGACGAAGTGATGGCCGAACCGACCAAGGCCGCTGCGGAATAGCAGCGGTCAACTCGGCTTGTTCTGGCCGTAAAGGGCGGGTTGTGCGGCGCCGTACAGCCCGCCGATCACGCCCAGGTGCAACACCCCCCGCAGCAGATTCTTGCGCCAGCGCGTCGGCGAATAGGCCGTGGCCGCTGCCATGGCGAGGCAATACAGCGCCTTGCTGGCAGCAATGCTGGCGGCGCCGATTCCCAAGCCCGCCGTGCCCCGCAATCGCATTCCGTGGGTCTGCCCCGAACGCAGGCGTCGGCTGAGCAGCCAGTTCATCGCTGCGCGATTGGCCGGCACCGGCTCCTCGACCCAGGCATCCCCGGCAAAGGCAATTTTGCCGCCGGTATCGCTGTAGCGATAGAAGAAGTCGGTATCCTCGCCACCCGATTTGCCCAACGCAAGATCGAACCGCAAGCCGCTAAGCGGCGCCTGCCAGCGCATCAGCACGTTGCAGGTATAGCCGGTGCGAATGGCGCCATCGACAAGCACCGGCCCGGTCGAATGAAAGTCACCCTCCACCAGCCAGCGCGGCGCTGACTGGCCATAGATCGCTCGCACCGGCCCGAGCACCACGCCAGCCCCGGTTTCATCAGCCGTATCCAGCAGAGCCCGCAGCCAGCCGGGCGAGACGATCTCGTCATCATCCACGAAGGCAACGAACTCGGCCGTGGCCGCGTCGAGGCAGGCATTGCGGGCAATCGAGATATTGGCGGCGGGGCTGTGGAGGTAGGTCACCGGAAAGGGGAAATCGACCACGACCCGCTCGACCAGTCCCTGTGCGCTGGGGGTCTCGTCATTATCCGACACGACTACGCGGATCGTCAGGCCCCGGGCATCGAGCCCGGCAACCGACTTCAATGTCTCGGCGAGGAAGGCGCGGCGGAAGGTGCAGATGCAGATATCGACGCTGTGCTGGCTCATGCTGTGCCCAAAGCCTCTTTCCGCGGCGACAGCGACTGCGCCAGATGCAGCCAGAAGCCGGTCGACCAGGAAAATTGCATGATCATGGCGCTGATCCCCACCAGCGGCGCGCCTTGTGGCGGCAGCTTGTAGCGATCCGACAGCTGCAGGGCGGCGAGCATGCCCAATCCCAGGCAGGCGGCGATCCACAGTGCCAGTGGCACCGCCGCTGTCCAGTGCACCACCGCCAGCGGCGCCAGCACGGCCGCCGGCGCAATGGCCAGCGGCAGCATCTGCCTCAGACGCGGCCGCATCCTGTGCTTGAGCAGGTTTCGCGCCCGCCCGCGCCCATAGCCGAAATACTGCTTGGACAGGCCCGACACTGACGCGCGCGGATAGTAGGTCATCGTCGTTTCATCGGTGAGCCAGATGCGAAACCCCGCCTGGGTCAGCCGAAAATCGAGTTCGGCATCCTCATTGTGGCGGAAGCTCTCGTCATAACCGCCAACGGCGCGATAGGCGGGAATGCTCATCAGCGCATGATGCCCATGGCTGACGAAGCGGCCGGCCCGCCCGGTGCGATGCTCCGATCCGCCGGTGCCGACCACCGAATTCTGCGCCGTCGCTACCGCCCGCTGGAAAAGACTCATCCCCACCGTCTTCATCGGCACCACGACGCTATCCACGTCCTTGGCCTGGGCCTCGCGCACCAGCACCCGGCAATAGTCCGCCGGATAGGCGCCATGCGCATCGATGCGAATGACATAGTCGATATCGGCGCCGAAGCGGTCCACCGCCAGGTTGATCGCGGCGCTCTGGATGCGCTTGGGATTGTGCAGCAGCCGCACCAGCGGACTGTGCCGCACCTGCTCGGCCACGATATCGAGCGTTCCGTCGCGGCTGCCGCCGTCGGCGACCACGATCAGCGCCCCAAGCGCCTCGGCCTCGGGCAGCAGGCCCTCGATCAGCCCGCCGATATGCCGGGCCTCATTCAGGGTTGGAACCACGATCAGGCAGGTCTTGTCTGGCGCTGTCATGCGACCTCCGTAATCAGGTGAGAATTCGACGTGAGGCTGGAAAGGCGCGAGACCAGCGCCCGGCAATCGGCCTGCCCGTAGGAAAACAGCGCCGGATCGAGGGCGGCCACCCGGGCGGCCATGGTTTTCACGGTCGCCATGTCCAGCTTGCCCAGGGCGGCGCGCAGCGTCTGCGGCTCGATATCGGCGATGATAAGCCCGATGCAGTGCCGCTCAAGGAAGGCGGCCGTCTCGGTGCCCGCAACTGCGATCGGAATCGCACCATGTAGGCACCCCTCATAGAGGCGGTTCGGCAGCAGCCAGGCCGAGTTTTGCCCGGCCTCGAAGAAGTCGATGGCCCAAGAGAAGTGCACGTCCGAATAGATCGCGGGAAGATCATCCGGATTGCGATAGGGCCCGGCGAAGCGCAGATGCGGCTGGGCCGTGACCTGCCCGTCGAAGTCGTCGAACTCGGTCCGGGCCGGACGGCCGCGCAGCACGACTTCGATCCGACCATCCATCTCTTGTGTAAGGCCAGACAGTGCCGCGAGCGAGCGGCTGCAACGCAAGGCGCCGAACCAGCCGATGCGTATCGGACCGTCTGGCGCGGCGAGGGCAGGGTTATGCCCGCGCGCCCCATCACCGATCGGCGCCTTGTTCTCGACGATCAGCGCCGGTGGCCCGCCATAGATATCGAAATAGTTGCGCAGGAATCCTGGCGAACTGGTGGTCAGCAGCGAAGTCTTGGCCGACAGATAGCGTTCGGCCCCGCGCATGGCATAACCGATCATGTCCCGCCGCAGCAGCAGCCGGTGAATATCGAGGCATTCATAGACCAGCGGATGCCGTTCGCCCCACATGGCGCGCAGCCGATTGGCAAGCGGCAGCATTTCCAGATTCCGCGCCATGATCACGTCCGGCACGCCGGCATCGCGCATCCGCCCGGCTATCCCAGCCAGCGCCTTGGCGACCGCAACCAGGCGCTGTCCGAAGCGGCCATCCTCGGTTTCGCCCAGCACCATGACGCTGCTGGCATCGAGACTCGGCAGGGCCGCGCCTTTGCGGATGAAACCGGCCACGGCAACCTCGGCGCCGCCCGTCCGCATCATCGAGATGCGGCGCGCTGCGGCCGGATCGGCCAGGTTGGGCGTAAGGTAGAGCACCTTCAGCACGAGGGCACCTGGCGCGACAAACGGGTCTGCGCCGGGGCCGGTCTGGCCCCTGGGTGTTGACTATAGAGCATAGGCTACGCGCCTCTCAGTTCGGTCAAAACTATGGCCCCGAGTAGGGCTTGGCGGGTCCGGCAGGTCAATCCGGGGAAGGTGGGCTGCTGGTCTGCGCGAGGCGCATATCCATCCCGGACCGTGCAGTGATCGGTGCGTCACCGACCAGACTGTTCGACGAACGCCCATTTCGCCGGGGTCCTGGTGGGACTAAATGGAGGATGTGGCATCGCCATGGCGACGAGCACACGCCCGCCCATGCAAACTGCCGAAACAGCTTTCAGGAGGCCATCGTGATCGATGCATCCGTCCAGACCAACGTGAAGTCCAAGCCGATCTTGCCGCTCTCCACCAGTCTCGGCCCGGTCCACGTCGCCGTCACCGACCGCGCCAAGGCGCTGGCCATCTGGCAGGACGTGGTTGGGCTCGATCTCATTGAAGAGATCGGCAACGCGTTGACGCTCGGCGCCGGTGGCAAGCCGCTGATCGTGCTCGAAACGGGCGCGGTGCGCCCCGTCGTGCCGCGCAGCATCGGCCTCTATCACGTCGCCATTCACGTGCCGCAACGCGCCGACCTGGCGCAGATGGCCGTGCGGGCGCTGCAGCGCAATGTGCGGATTTCGCCGACCGACCATTTGGTCAGCGAAGCCATCTATCTCTGGGATCTCGACGGCAATGGCATCGAGATCACCTTCGAGACGCCATGGCGCGGCACGTTGGGTGATCCCGACAAGGGCCAGACCTATGCGGTCACCACGGAAGGTAAGTCGCATTCCGGTCGCGACCCGATCGACCTTGATGGCCTGTTGGCCGAACTGGGCCCGTCCCCTGTCCTCGCGTCGCGCATGCCATCAGGCACGCGCATCGGCCACGTCCATGTGCATGTGAATGACTTGCACATGGCGATGGATTTCTACCGCGACGTGCTCGGCTTTGCCGGCTTCCTGCTGATCAGCTCGTTCGGCATGGGCGACGTGGGGCTCGACTACATGCCCCACACCATCGCCTTCAACATCTGGTCCGGCCCCAATGCCGCCCTGCCATCGGCCGGGTCAGCAGGTCTGCGCTGGTTCACCATTGTGGTGGCCGATGCGCCGACGCTCGACGGCGTCAAGACGCGGTTGGCTGCGGCTGGATCGCCGGTGTCGGCGCTCGAGGATGGTATCGAAACGCAAGATCCGTTCGGCAACCGGATTAGGGTGCTTGTGGCAGGCTGATACGTCCCGCACCCACTGCCCGTCACCCTCGGGCTTGACCCGAGGGCACTTCACTTTGCCGGGCGCGCAGCAAGAGGAAGACCCCTCGGGTCAAGCCCGAGGGTGACGTCCGGCGGGCGGGGCCGTCACTCAGCACACAGCCGCTTCCCTCATCTCAACTAACATGTTAGTCCTCCGCCCACCTGATCGGAGGACTTTCATGCGGGCTATTTCTTGTGCCGCGCCGGGCGAGCTGGCGCTGATCAATATCGAACGGCCCGCGCTCAAGCCCGGCTGGGTGCGCGTCGGTATTCGCCATATCGGCATCTGCGGCACGGATTATCATATCTTCGAGGGCAAGCACCCGTTCCTGCAATATCCGCGCATCATGGGCCATGAGTTGAGCGGCGTAGTGCTCGACGCCAATGGCGCCGACACCTTGGCCAACGGCGATCCTGTGGTCATCAATCCCTATCTGCCCTGCTATCAATGCCCCGCCTGCCTTGAGGGCAAGACCAATTGCTGCGAGACGCTGACCGTCATCGGCGTGCATGGCGATGGCGGCATGGCCGAGGAAATCGTCATGCCGGCAGTCAATCTCTACCGCGCCGAAGGCCTCAGCCTGCGCGACGCCGCCATGGTGGAATTCCTCGCCATTGGCGCCCACGCCGTGCGACGCACTGAGCTCAAGCCCGGCTGGCGCGTGCTGGTCGTCGGCGGCGGACCGATCGGGCTCGGCGTCGCCTTCTTCGCCAGCATTGCCGGTGCCGACGTGACCATTCTCGATGCCGCTACCGACAAGCTCGATGCGGCCCGTGGCTTCGGCTTTGGCGCCGCCGCTTTGGACGAGCGCGACGGTGCCACGTTCAAGGCCAAGATGGCGACCGGTTTCGACGCCGTATTCGATGCGACCGGCGCCATTCCCGCCATGAACCAGGCGGTTGGCTATTGCCGCAATGGCGGTGCGCTGACGTTGGTCGGCGTGGTCAAGGGCACGCTGGCATGGGAAGATCCTGAAATCCACAAGCGCGAGCTGACCATCCGCGCCTCCCGCAACGCCACCAAGGAAGATTTCGACCACGTCATGGCCTCGATCCGCAATGGCAGCGTGCCCACCGACCGGCTTGCAACGCATGCCACGAGCTTTGATGATGTGCCCACGAATCTGCCGAAATGGGCCCATGACCGCACCGGGCTGATCAAGGCGATCATCACGGTTTAGGAGTTTCCCATGCGCACCGCCGAAGACGTCATCCGCTTCTGGTTCGTCGAGCACGGCAAGGACGATTGGTTCGACGGCAAGGCCGAGTTCGATCACGCGCTTGCGGTCGAATTTGCTGAAACCCACCCCAAGGTGGCCCTCGGCGAGGCTTGGCAATGGCGTAGGACACCCGAGGGGCGGCTGGCCGAGATCATCGTGCTCGACCAGTTCAGCCGCCAATTGCACCGCGGCTCGGCCGAGGCCTTTGCTCAGGACAAGATGGCGGTGGCGCTGGCGCAGGAGGCCATAGCCGCAGGTGCCGACGAAGCTATTCCGATGGAGCGGCGCATGTTCCTCTTCATGCCCTTCATGCATGCCGAGTCGCTGGTGATCCAGGAGGAGGGCTGCAAGCACTTCGCCCAGTTTGGCGAAGAGATGATGAAATTCATGACCGGCCACCGCGACTGCATCGCCCAGTTCGGCCGCTTCCCCTTCCGCAACAAGGCGCTGGGCCGGCAGAGCACGGCCGAGGAACTGGCCTATATGGAAGAGCAGAAAGACCGGGTGTTTTGACTTCACCTCTCCCTTCGGGGGAGAGGTCGGCGCGCAGCGCCGGGTGAGGGGCCCTTCCCCAACCACTGGCGCTCCCGCGGACCTGATCCGCGGGTCATTCGCAACACGGTACAAGCGACGAAAGACCCCCGGGATCAAGTCCTGAGGAAGCGACTGCAGGTGCGGAGAGGCAGTGCCTACGTCACCAACAACTTCGGATCGACCAACGCACCCTTCTGCCCGATGACGACCCCAGCCACCCGATGCGCCGCCTCGGCCGCCTCACGAAGTGACTTCCCGGCCAACCGCGCCGACAGATACGCCCCGTTGAAACTGTCACCCGCCCCAGTGGCATCCACCACCTTGGCACCGGGCTTGGGTCCGACCTTCACCCGCTCGGTCGCCGTGGCGATCAGCGCATCCCCCGCGCCGTCCTTGACCACCACTTCCTCGACCCCCAGTTCGAGATAACGGTCAGCCGTGTCTTCGACCGACTTGTCGCCAAACAGCGGCGCTTCATCGGTATGGGTCGGCAGCACCACGTCGCACAGCGTCGCGGCAGCGGTCAGTACTGACGTCATCACGCGCGGGCTGGTCCATAGCGCCGGCCGGATATTGGTATCGAACACGATCCGCGCACCGGCATCGCGCGCCTTGACGATAGCGCCGAGCAGACGACCGCGCGCCCGCGGCAGGAGAATCGCCAGCGTAATGCCGGAGAAGTAGACCATGCTGGCGCCTTTGACGGCCGCCGCCAGCGCATCCTTGTCGTCGGCGAGGAGCTTGGCAGCGGAGGTATCGCGCCAATAGGTGAAGTGCCGATCGCCCTTGTCCTGATGGATCATGTAGAGGCCCGGACGCCGACCTGGAACGGTTCGGATATGGCTGGTCCCAATATTATTGGCGTCGAGAAACGCCTTGATGTCATTGGAGTAGCGATCCTCGCCAAGCCCGGTGAAATAGTCGACCGACCAATCCTTGCCGAGCAGCGCGCGCATATACCAGGCGGTATTGAGCGTATCGCCGGCATAGCCGAGGCGATAATTGCGGTCTTCGCCGCCGCTCATTTCGATCATGCATTCACCAATGCTGACGAAGCGCTGCTGTGCCAAATCCTATCCTCCGACCCCGAACTCGCTTAACCACCGCGTCATTCCCGCGCAAGCGGGAATCCCCGTGCAATCGCACAGCATAGGGAGATTCCCGCTTTCGCGGGGATGACGCCGTGCTAGACGAAAGCACGGCGTCATTCAATCTTCCATACAAGTTGTGAAGGCCCTATGGTGACGCCGATTTTGAGCCGGAGACTGACATGACGCGCCTCAGCGCCGCTATCCTCGCCAATGCCCCCGCCGGCGTCGCCGTGCCGAACTACGACCGCAGCCAGATCACACCCGGCATCGTGCATCTAGGCATCGGCGCCTTCCACCGCGCCCATATGGCGGTCTATGTCGACGACCTGCTGCGGGACAATCCCGATTGGGCCATTATCGGCGCCAGCCTGCGCCGGCCCGATACCAAGGAGGCGCTGGAACCACAGGACGGTCTCTATACCGTCGCCGTGCGTGACGCCTCCGGCACCCATCCGCGCATTATCGGCTCCATCCTCAAAGTGCTCGACGCCAATACCGAGCGCCAGGAATTGCTTGAGCTGATGGCCAGCCCGCAAATCCGCATCGTCTCGCTGACCGTGACCGAGAAGGGTTATTGCCACGATCCGGCGACGGGCGAACTGGATCAGCGTCACCCGGACATCGTCCACGATCTCGCCAATCCCACCGCACCACGATCGGCGCCCGGCATCCTGGTCGAGGCATTGGCGCGTCGCAAGGCGGCGGGCATCGCCCCGTTTGCGGTGATGAGTTGCGATAACCTGCCGTGCAATGGCGCCACGGTGAAGCGCATTGTGCAGAAATATGCCAGCATGATGTCAGCAGATCTGGGACAGTATGTCAGCACGCTGGCCTTTCCCGGCACCATGGTCGACCGCATCGTGCCCTCTACCACCGATGCGGACCGCGCCACCCTTGCCGGCTTCACCGGCATGGAAGATGCCTGGCCGATCATGACCGAGCCCTTCACCCAATGGGTGATCGAGGACCATTTCCCACAGGGACGCCCGCCCTTCGAGAAGGCCGGCGCGCAACTGGTTGAGGACGTCGAGCCCTTCGAGCGCATGAAGCTGCGCATGCTCAATGGCAGCCACTCCACCATGGCTTATCTCGGCTATCTTGCTGGTTATGAATACATTTCCGACGTTATGGGCGATGCCGATTTCGTCAAGCTCATCCACGGCCTGATGACCGAAGAGGCCATGCCGACACTCGACATGCCCGGCGTCGACCTCGCCGCCTATCGCGACCAATTGCTGGAGCGCTTCCGCAATCCGGCGCTCAAGCACCGCACTTGGCAGATCGCCATGGACGGCTCGCAAAAACTGCCGCAGCGCCTGCTCGGCACTATCCGTGACCGTCTCAAATCCGGCCAGCCGTTCGATCGCCTGGGCCTCGGAGTCGCGGCCTGGATGCGTTACGTGGTCGGCATCGACGAGAAGGGCGAAAACATCGACGTCCGCGATCCGCTGGCCATGCGGATGATGGCCATTGCCGCCGATGCCGGGGATGACGCCGAGGCCCTCTATGAGGGGCTGGTGGGCTTGGCGGAAGTGTTCGGCAGCGATCTGCCGGGGAGCCAGGCGTTTGGCGAGACGGTGGCGACCCATCTCGATGAGCTGTTTGAGGTCGGGGTGAAAGAGGCGGTCAAGGAAGTGGTCGAAGAGGGTACCGCCTCCTAGCCTCCCCCTGACAGGGGGAGGGACCGATCCAGTTTCTGGCAACATACCGCCACGACCGCCGCGCAGATTCCTCCCCCTTTTTCAGGGGGAGGTTAGGAGGGGGTATCCTTGCTTAAACCCGCCCCTCCATCGCTCGATCAAATATCTCCAGCGCCCGGTCCTTGGTCAGTTCCACCGGGTTGCCGCCCGCGGTCGGATCGACAATCGCCATATCCCCGATCAGATCGCGCTTGCTCCCATCGACCTTGAATTCCGCCAGCGTATGCGGCACGTCGAGCCGCATGCGCAGGCCGATCACCGCATGCTGGAAGGCCTCAAAGCTCGGCGCCAAACCGATATAAGCCGCCAGCCGGGCGATCCGCGCCTCGATCGCCGTGCGGTTGACCGCCAGTACATAGGGCATGAACACGGCATTGGTCATGCCGTGATGCGTGTCATAAAGCGCCCCGACCGGATGGCTGAGCGCATGGATCGCGCCCAGCCCCTTCTGGAACGCCGTCGCACCCATGGCGGCGGCGCTCATCATGTGGCCACGCGCTTCGACGTCGTTCGGATCGGCATGGACCTTGGGCAGGTTTTCCATGACGAGGCGAATGCCTTCCACCGCGATGCCATCGGCCAGCGGGTGATAGCCCGGCGCGCAATAGGCCTCGAGGCAGTGGGCCAGTGCGTCCATGCCGGTGCCCACAGTGATGAATTTGGGCATGCCAACTGTCAGTTCGGGATCGGCAATCACCACCTTGGGCATCATCAAAGGATGGAAGATGACCTTCTTGGTGTGGGTCGTCTCGTCGGTGATAACCCCGGCGCGGCCGACTTCCGAGCCGGTACCGGCGGTGGTCGGCACGGCGACGATCGGAAAAATCCCCTTGGGATCGGCGCGGGTCCACCAGTCGCCGATATCCTCGAAATCCCACATCGGCCTTGTCTGCCCGGCCATGAAGGCAATGACCTTGCCGACATCGAGCCCGGACCCGCCGCCAAAGGCGATGACGCCATCATGGCCGCCATCGCGCAGCACCTTGATGCCGGCTTCGACATTGGCCGAGATCGGGTTGGGCTTCACATCAGCGAAGACTCCCACCGGGATACCGGCCGCCTTGAGCAAGGCGATGGTGTTCTGGGTGACCGGCAGGTTGACCAGCCCGGCATCGGTGACCAGCAACGGCCGGGATATACCAGCGGACTTGAGCGCTTCGGGCAGCTCGGCGATACGGCCGGGACCGAACTTGACTGCGGTTGGGTAGTTCCAGTTGGCTTTGGTCATTTTGGCCTCTTGCTTACTCGGGCCGCTGGCCCTTCCACCACCGTCATTGCCGGGCTTATCCCGGCAATCCATCGCTGGATCGCGTTGGCGGTGACATAGACCACCGGGACAAGCCCGGTGGTGACGACGATGGGGTGGATTGTGTTCCCCAGAAACTCACACCCGCTTCAAATGATAGCTCTTGGGCTGGGTCAGGTTCGCATAGCCGATCTCGCTTAGCCCGCCGCCCTTGCCGGTATCCTTCACCCCGGTCCAGACCAGCGCCGGATCGAGATAGTCGCACCTGTTGGCGAAGACCGTGCCGGTCTCGATGCTGCCGCCGAGCTTGGCCGCCGTGTCCAGGTCTTCCGTCCAGATCGATGCCGTCAGCCCATAGGGGCTGTCATTGATCAGCGTGATGGCTTCGGCATCGTCGGCCACCTTCATGATGCCGACCACCGGGCCAAAGCTCTCTTCGCGCATCACACTCATCTGGTGATTGACGTTGGTCAGCACCTCCGGCGCCAGATAGGGCGAGCCCGGCTTGTCGAGTTCATGCCTTGAATTAAGGTGCCGCGTCGCGCCGCCGCGCAGCGCCTCTTCGGTCTGCTGGCGGACGTGGTCGGCAAAGTTGCCGCGCGCCATGGGGCCGACAATAGTATCGGCATCGAGCGGGTTGCCCAGCGTCCAGCCCTTGGCGTTCTCGATGAAGCGCTCGACGAAATTGCCATAGACGCTTTCATGTACATAGATGCGCTCGACGCCGCAGCACGACTGGCCCGAGTTGAAGAACGAGCCATCCACCAGGTTCTCGACCGCGTTGTCGAGATTGGCATCAGCGCGAACATAGGCCGGATCCTTGCCGCCGAGCTCGAGGCCGAGCGTCGCAAATGTGCCCGCCGCGGCCTTCTCGATGCGACGACCGCCTTCGACCGAGCCGGTAAAATTGATGTGGTCGATCTGCCCTGAAGCAATGAGCTTTTCGGTATCGGCATGGCCCAGCACGAGGTTCTGGAACAGCCCGGCCGGCAGACCCGCGCTTTCGGCGGCGGCAGCAAAGCGCTCGCCGGCCAGCAGCGTCTGGCTGGCATGCTTGAGAATGATCGAATTGCCGGCCATCAGCCCCGGCACAATGGAATTGACCGCCGTGAGGAACGGATAGTTCCACGGCGCGATCACCATCACGGTGCCCAGCGCCTCACGGGTAATGTAGCGGGTAAAGCCCTCTTTCTCCGGCTTGACCGACGGCGCCAAGGCTTCGGCGGCCAGCTCGATCATGTAGCGGCTGCGTTCCTCGACACCGCGCTTCTCGCCGCCAAAACGGATCGGGCGGCCCATCTGCCAGGCCAGCTCGGGCACGATCTCGTCGTTCATCAACAACAGCGCATCGACAAAATGCGTCAGAATTTTCTGCCGCTCGGCAATGGTCGTTGCGGCCCAGGCCGCTCGACCAGCCTTGGCGCGAGTGATGGCGCTGTTGATCTCGGCCGCGGAGGCCATTGGGCGCTCGGCAAAGACGCTGCCATCGATGGGCGAGATGATTTTGACCGTCTCGGTCATGTTCTTGGCCTCTTGGTCTAGTTCCTCCACCGCGTCATTACCCGGCTTGTCCGGGTAATCCATCGTGCCGCGCGTGGAGGTATCAAATGGATTGCCGGGACGGGCCCGGCAATGACGGTGGGGAGGGATAAAACCTCCTCGTGACGCAGTCTAGCTCCGTTCAAAACCGCGCTTGAGTTCCCAGTCGGTCACCCGGCGATCATACTCGAACTGCTCCCACTCCGCTGTATGCACGTAATGGCCCACCACCGCCTCGCCGAACGCATCCTTGAGCATTTTGGACTTGCGCAGCGTATCGGTGGCCTCGCGCAGGGTCTTGGGAATTTCACGCAGCTTCTTGGTGGTGTAGGCGTCGCCGACAAAGGCCGGCTCCAGCGGCAGCTTATCCTCGATGCCCTTGATACCGGCCGCGATCAGCGCGGCCAGGGCAAGGTAGGGATTGAGATCGGCGCCGCCTATGCGGCATTCGACGCGGATGGATTTGCTGTGCTCGCCGCAGAGACGGAAGCCGGCGGTGCGATTGTCCGGCGACCAGATCGCCTTGGTCGGCGCGAAGGTACCGGCCTGGAAGCGCTTGTAGCTGTTGACATAGGGCGCGAGGAAATAGGTGATCTCGCGGGCATAGGCCAGTTGCCCGGCCATGAAATGCTGCATCAGCGGGCTCATGCCGCGATCGCCCTTGCCGTCGGCGAAGAGCGGCTTGCCCGATTTGTCGGCCAGCGACATATGGATGTGGCTCGATGATCCCGCGAGGCCGAAATCCCACTTGGCCATGAAGGTCACGGCCTTGCCCTGGGCCCATGCGATTTCCTTGGTGGCGTTCTTGAGCACTACATGACGATCGGCCATGGTGAGGGCGTCGGCATATTTGACGTTTATCTCTTCCTGCCCCGGGCCCCATTCGCCCTTGGAGCTTTCCACTGGAATGCCGGATGCCTGCAGATGCTTGCGCAGCGCCCGCATCACGCCTTCTTCCTTGGTGGTCTGGAAGATGTGGTAATCCTGAATGTAGTCGCCGGCAGTCTGGGCGCTGCGATAGCCCTTCTGGGCGATCGTGCGGTAATCGTCATCGAACAGGTAGAATTCGAGCTCCGTCGCGGCGTTGGCCGTATAGCCCATGGCGGCGAGCCGATCGAGCTGCCTCTTGAGGATGGCGCGCGGACTATGCGCGACGGGCTCATGGTGGTGGTGGTCGCTGAGGTCGCACAGCACGATGGCCGTACCTTCGAGCCAGGTGGCTTTCATCAGCGTGGTGAGATCGGGCTTCATGACGAAATCGCCGTAGCCCTTGCCCCAATTGGCCGCCTCGTAGCCGGGCACCGGTTCCATGTCGATATCATCGGCCAGGAGATAATCGCAGCCATGCGTCTCGTCATTGGCCGTCTCGAGGAAGAACTCGGCCTGCAGGCGCTTGCCGATCATGCGCCCCTGCATATCGGGGAAGGCGACGAGCACCGTGTCGATGGCGCCCGCAGCGACGTCTTTGCGCAGTTCAGCAAGGGTGTAGGGCATTGGATTCTCCTCATTGTCGTCATTCCCACCGGGTCATCCCGGCGAAGGCCGGGATCCATGTCCGAGTGCTCCGCTACATCCAGCACCGGATGGGTCACCGCATGGATTCCGGCCTGCGTGGATAGAAAGGGCGCAGTGTTTCACCGCGCCCTCCTTTGCCTACGCCTTGTGCTCTAGCGCGAACTCTTCTTCCGGCGACATGATCAGCTTGTGGCGGCCGATAACGGCGAAGTAGGCAATCCCCACGGCGCACCACAACACCACCCAGATCACGCCCTTGAAGAAGTTCGGGTCCTGCAACTGGTAGAAGAGCGTCACGGCTGCGATGATGATGGTGAGCACGGCGCCGGGAATGCCCAGTGGCGAGCGGAACGGCCGCTCGATATTGGGCTGGTTGCGGCGCAGGATGATGAAGCTCAGTGCCTGCATGATGTAGCTCAGCATCGCGCCGAACACCGCCATGTTGAGCAGCACCACGCCGATGATGTCGTCGCCCAGTTGGGTTTCGCCACCGCCGCCCCCGCCATTGACGAACCAGATGACCAGCATGACGACCAGGCCCAACAAGGCACCCGAAATCATCGCGACATGCGGGGTCTTGTAGGCGCTGTGCGTCACCGACAGCGCCGACGGGAAATAGCCGGCGCGGCTGAGCGAATAGACTTGGCGGCCCTGCGCATAGAGGATTGTGTGGAACGAGGCGATGAGGCCGGTCAACGCCACGATGCCGAGTACCGTTGCGCCCGCATCGCCATAGATGGCACGGAAGCCGTCGAGCAGCGGTTCGAGCGAGGAACCGAGCGCAAAGCTGCCGATGCCCATCACCGAGGGGTTGAGCAGCACGATCATAAAGGCCGACAGCACCAGCGTGGCGAAGGCCAGAAGGATGCCGCGCGGCAAGTCACGCTTGGGATCGACCGATTCCTCGGCGGCCAGCGGCACCTGTTCGATCGCGAGGAACAGCCAGACGGCGAAGGGCAGGGTCGCCAACACACCTTGCCAGCCAAAGGGGAACCATTCCCCGTTGCCCTCGGGCAATTCGACGGCCTTGCCATCCGGACCGGCACCGATATTGAGCGCCCAGCGACCAAAATCCATGTGTGTGATCGCCGAAATCCAGAACACCACCAACACGCCCAGAGAGATCAGGGTCACGACCAGCGTCACTTTGTAGCTGAGCGCCACGCCATAGATGTTGAGCGCCAGGAACACGGCATAGAACACGATCCACAGGATTGGATAGAGCGCCGTATCCATGCCGGTAATCGAGCCGAAATAGCCCGAGATGAAGGTCACGATGACAGCCGGGGTGAGGACATATTCGACATTCTCGAACAACCCGGTAATGAAGCCGCCCCATGGGCCCATCGAGGTGCGCGCGAAGGAATAGGCAGCGCCGGTATGCGGCAGCGCCGGGCTCATTTCGGCGATCGATGACACCAGCCCCAGATACATGATGGCGATGATGCCGGCGGCGACGAGCATGCCGCCCCATCCGCCCGTCATGAAGCCGAAATTCCAGCCCGAGAAGTGGCCCGAGATCACCGCGCCGACGCCAAGCGCCCACAGTGACCAGATGCCCGCATAGCGTTGCAGTCCGCGCTTCTCGAAATAGTCCTTGTCGCGCGTCGCATAGGCGACACTGCCGACCTTCTTTGTCTCAGCCATAGTCACGTCCCCTGGTTAAGCCCCAATGTGGTCTAGACTGCCATTGCCCCTTTGCGCGCCTGCCGCGCCGCGTTGAGGCAACGGGCCAGCCGGTTCGACCATGCGGCCACCCCGGCGGGTTCGAGAATTTCGTCGTTGCGGATTTCGATCATGGTAGCGTCAAGCCCGCGACCATCGCCATGCTTTTCGAGCGTCAGCGTCACGCCATTGAGCGCAGCGTAGGGCTCGTTCCAGCCCAGATTCATCTCCGGGTCTTCGGCGGCGAGTGCATCAAACACGGCCCGGGTGAACCGCTGGTCGACGCCGTGAATCATCCCGATCGGCCAGGGCCGCGCCACACCATGATAGATCGGCGTAAACGAGTGCATGCACACCAGGATTGTCTCCTGTCCGGCCTGACGACGTGCCTCCAGCAGCGTTTCGATCGCGGCGTGATAAGGCCGGTGAAAGCGGTCGATCCGGTATTGGCGCTCCTCGGCGTCAAGACCTTCATTGGCCGCGATCCGGGTGGCCTCCGACAGCGTCCAGATCAGGTCGGGTGCGTTGAGGTCGCGGTTGCAATCGATGATGAGCCGCGAGACCGTCGACTGCACCAGCGGCGCATCGAGCACTTCGGAGAGGTGACGGCTTACCGCGAGTGCGCCGGGGTCCCAGGCGATATGGCTCAGCCGCTCGCTGGCGCTCAGCCCCAGGTCGCCATACTTGGCCGGAATGCGGTTGCTGGCGTGGTCGCAGACGATCACGAAGGGCGAAGCCCCGCGTACATTGCTGACCAGAACCGATTTTTCGCCGCTAACGTCCACTTAGCCCCTACGCATGGTCGATTAACTTCTGTAACAGTAGTTCCACAACTGCAAAAACTGTCAATGCTGAAATCATAAATTCAGAGGAATGTGGAAGACGCGATGGAGGGAAAGTCGGTTGCCGGGCGCATCCATGAGGCCATCCATCGGCTCACGGCCGCCGAGAAACGCGCCGCCCGTGGCCTGCTTGGTTCCTATCCGACGCTGGGCCTGGCGCCTGTCGCCGAGTTCGCGCAACAGTCCGGCGCTAGTTCGGCCACCGTTTTGCGTTTCGTCTCCCAGCTCGGCTACAAATCCTATCCCGATTTCCAGCGTGCCCTGCGCGACGAGCTTGAAGAGCGCTCCAAGTCGCCCCTCCAACGCAGCCAGCACCACGCGGGTGGCGGCGCCGACGAGAATTTTCTCGATCGCTTCGTGACCCAGGCCATCGCCAATCTGCGCGGCTCGGCCGGGCTGATCCCCACCTCCGAATTCGAGGCGGTCTGCGAGCGGCTGGCCGAGGCCAAGGGCAATTGCCATCTGGTCGGCGGGCGCTTCACCGATTTCCTCGCTGGCTATATGGAGGCGCACCTGCGGCTCGTTCGTCAGGGTGTGCGCCGCCTCGACGGCCGGCCGGCCACGCGGGCTGATCAATTGATCGACGTGAAACCGGGCGATCTCGCCATCATCTTCGACGTCCGCCGCTATGACGACAGTCTCGTCGAGGTTGCCGCCGAACTGGCGGCGCGGCGTGCCCAGATCGTCCTCATCACCGACGAATGGATGAGCCCGGTCAGCCGCTTCGCCAAACTGGTCCTCCCCTGCCGCACCGAAACGGACCGCACCTGGGACGCCAATGGATCACTGTTCACGCTGGTGGAGGCGGTGATAGCGCGGACCACGGAACTGAGCTGGGCTACCGCCAGCAAGCGCATGGGGAGTATTGAGCGGGGGTAAGCGCGCCGGGTAGCCCCATCTCTCCCACGCACCGTCGCTTCCCGCGGACTTGATCCGCGGGTCACTCGCCGCTTGCGCCATGTGAGAGAGACCCGTGGATCAAGTCCGCGGGAAGCGATTGTGATCGCGGCAGGGTTCGTTCTTCCTACGGCGCCCTCAATCCGTCTTCTTCATCGCCAGAAAATCCCCAGCGCTCAGCGCGATCTTCGGATCAATGTCCCCGATTGCCTTCTTGTCCTTGCCGGCAAAATCCAGCCGCTCGAGCACGGTCTGGATCACATTGATGCGGCCGCGCCGCTTGTCGTTGGCGCGGATCACCGTCCAGGGCGCATGCGCGCTGTCGGTACGCTTCAGCATTTCGTCGCGAGCCACCGAATACGCGTCCCACTTGCCGAGCGCCTCGATATCGATCGGCGACAGCTTCCACACCTTGAGCGGATCGTGGCGGCGATCATGAAACCGCTTGAGCTGCATCTCCCGGCCGATCGACAGCCAGAACTTGAAGAAGTGGATGCCATCCCGCGTGATCCGCTTCTCGAACTCCGGCGCTTCTTCCAAAAAGTGCTCGGTCTGTTCGGGCGTGCAGAAGCCCATGACCCGCTCAACGCCGGCCCGGTTATACCAGGAACGGTCGAACAGCACGGTCTCGCCCGCGGCCGGTAGCCAATCCACATAGCGCTGGAAATACCACTGCGTGCTTTCCCGGTCGTTCGGCTTGGGCAGCGCCGCGATGAGGTTGTAGCGCGGGTTGAGATTTTCGAGATAGGTCTTGATCGTGCCGCCCTTGCCGGCGGCATCGCGCCCCTCAAACACGATCATCACCCGCTCGCCGCTCTTGGCCAGATGCGCCTGCAGCAGCACGAGCTGCTTTTGCAGCGCATACATCTGTGCTTCATAGATTTCGCTATCGAGCTTATCTTCGTAAGGGTAGCCGCCCGACTCCATGGCGTGCTTCTTGATGGCCTTGGGGAGTTCAGGATTTTCGAGATCAAAGCCGTGAAAGGGATCAGTCACAGGTGTCGCTCCGTTGTCATCTCTACCGTGCTATAGAGGCGCCCCCATGTGCAAGGGGCATGGCAAAGGCCTGATTCTAGAAACAAAATGGACGAACCCAGCTCCCGACAACCTATGCCTCGTCTGAACGTCGTGCTGTCGCGCCTGGTCGCGCAGGCCAGCCTGTTGGCGGGCATAGCCGGCGTGTTCGGCGGCCTGGTGTTGTTTGGTGATCTCGGTATCGTCGCCGCCATTGTCGGCTTTCTGGCGGTGGTGGCCGGCGTCGCCGTGCTGCCGACAGGCGTGGTCACGGTCACCCAGACGGTGGAGACGCCCCGGCTCGTTATCGCAGCGGATACCTCGGTCAATACCTTCGCCGACGCGCTGACCGATCCCTGCCTGGTGCTCGATCGCCGCGGCGTCGTACTGCATGCCAATGCAGCGGCCCGGCGGCAGTTTCCGGCCGTTACCTCGGGCAATCCGCTGACCTTCTCCATGCGCAATCCCGAACTGGTGCAGGCCATCGAAACCGCCAATCGCACCGGCGCCAGCCGCAGCATCGAGCTGCACGAAACCGTGCCGTCCGAGACCTGGGAAAAGGTGGTCGTCGCTCCGCTACAGCGGCCCGGCGTCGATTGGTTCGCCGACGAGGGGCGCCAGCTCATCGTCACCTTCCAGAGCCTGACCGAACTCAAGCGCGTCGACGCGCTGCGCTCCGATTTCATCGCCAATGCCAGCCATGAGCTACGCACGCCGCTCGCCTCGCTGCTCGGCTTCATCGATACCCTGCTTGGCCCGGCGGCAAAGGATGCGGCGGCGCGCGAGAAATTCCTCGGCATCATGCGCGGCCAGGCCGAGCGCATGAGCAAGCTCATCGACGACCTCCTGAGCCTGTCGCGCATTGAAATGCACCAGCATGTGCGCCCCACCGGCACCATCGATCTGGCCGGGCTGCTGCGTGAAGTCCGCGAGGGTCTGATGATGCAGGCCAAGGCGGCCGACGTCGAAATTCGCCTCAGCCTCTTCGAGGGCCCCTCGACCACCACGGGCGACCGCAGTCAGCTCTATGAAGTGTTCGAGAACCTGCTCGACAACGCCATCAAATACGGCGCCGGTGGCAAATTCGTCGAACTGAGCCTGGCGCCGTCCGGCCGCCCCGGCTTCCAGCATCAGGTGACTGTCATCGATCACGGCCCCGGCGTCGAGCCCGAGCACGTGCCGCGCCTCACCGAGCGCTTCTATCGCATCGATGCCGACGCTAGCCGCAAGAAGAAGGGCACCGGCCTCGGCCTCGCCATCGTCAAGCACATCGTCAACCGCCATCGCGGCCAGATGAGCATCAAGAGCAAGCCCGGCGAGGGCATGCGCGTGGACGTGTTTTTGCCTTAGACGGAATCGCGATGCTCCGTCTCGCCGCTGCCAATCGGATTGGCAACAGCACGAACGATTCACAAACTCGATCAAGCCCGACGGTGACGCGCGGTGGGCGACGGGCGATCTGATAGAAGCGACTGTCACGCGAACAAAAAGGGCGCCATCGGCGCCCTCTTTCAGTCCTGCTTGCGACGATTACCGCCGCTTCTTGTCGACCTGATGATAAGCCCGGCGCGAGTGGAACTCGCAATAGGGGCCGGTTTCCAGCGAATGCTGGCCGCAGAAATAGAAGTCCTTGCTGAGCGGATCGCCGATCGGCCACTTGCAGGTATGCTCGTTAAGCTGCAGCAGGTTGAGCCGCTTGTCCTCAGGAATGAACAGCTCTGCTACGGTCGGGGCCACATAGAGCTCGGCTTCCATCTGCGGATCATGCGCCAGCGCGGTCGCGCCGATCGAGCGCGGCTGCGACATGGTCTGGCGCACCTTGGCAGCGCCACCACCCATATTGGACATGCCAGCCGAAGGGCTGGCCACGCGGCGTGGCGCGGGGCGAGCGGCCGGACGGGCGCGCGGCGCTGAATTGGTCGGCTTGGCGCGGGCCGAAAGCTTGAGGCGATGCACCTTGCCGATCACGGCATTGCGGGTCACGCCCTGGCCCAGCTCGCCGGCGATCTGGCTTGCGCTCAGACCTTCCATCCAGAGCTTCTTCAAAGTCTCGACGCGCTCGTCAGTCCAGCCCGCCGATTGTGCTCCTGAATCCATCGTCAAAACAGAATCCTTCATTGCGCTGCCAAATGGCCATGGCAACCATCAAACGCTAGGCGTCGTATGTTGAGTGGGTCCGCCACACGAGATATCGTGTTCCCAATGACGTTGAGTTTACGCCATCGGTGGAATCGGGATCAAGAGTCGGGGGCGACTTTCCCCGTAAATCCACTGGTTAAAATTGCCCTAACAATCCCTGAGTCAAATCAGGGGCTTGGGCCGTGATCATTGACTTATCTGGCAAAATTGGCCTAACTCGGCCACAGAAACGCGCTGCGCAACGAGCGCGTTTTTGGTTTTTGTGGCGCTATTGTCACGCAAGCCGCCTAGCCTCCTCTCAACCCCGAAAATTCAGAAGGAATAATCCATGTCTGCGCTCTACGGCACGTACGCCCGGTCCGACCTCGCTTTCGAGCGGGGCGAGGGCATGCGACTGTACGACCAGCATGGCCGAGATTATCTCGATTTCCATTCCGGCATCGCGGTGAACGCCCTGGGTCACGGCGACCCCCATATCGTTTCGGCGCTGAAATCGGCGGCCGAAAAGGTCTGGCATACGTCCAACGTCTTCACCATTCCCGAGCAGGAAAAGCTCGGCCAGCGGCTGGTCGAGGCCACTTTCGCGGATTCCGTCTTCTTCACCAATTCCGGTGCTGAAGCGCTCGAATGCGCCATCAAGACGGCACGGCACTATTTCTGGGCCAAAGGCGAGACCGATCGCTACGAGATCATCGCCTTCACCGGCTCCTTCCACGGCCGCACCATGGGCACCATCGCCGCCGGTGGTAATCCGAGCTACCTCGAAGGCTTCGGCCCACCCATGCCCGGCTTCAAGCACACCGCCCCAGGCGACCTCGAAGCCGTCAAGGCGCTCGTTGGGCCACAAACCTGCGCCATCCTGATCGAGACGGTGCAGGGCGAAGGCGGCGTCACCGCCATGACCAATGAGTTCATGCAGGGCCTGCGCAAGCTCTGCGACGACAACGGCATGCTGCTCATCCTCGACGAGGTGCAGTGCGGCTATGGCCGGACCGGCCGCTTCTTCGCCTTCGAGTGGAGCGGCATCACGCCCGACATCGTCGCCGTGGCCAAGGCTATTGGTGGCGGCTTCCCGCTCGGCGCGTGCCTTGCCAAGGGCGAGGTTGCGGCCTCGATGGTCCCGGGCACCCACGGCTCCACCTATGGTGGCAATCCCTTGGCAACGGCTGTCGGCAATGCCGTGCTCGATCGCATCCTGGCGCCAGGCTTCATCGATCACGCCAACCAGATGGGCCAGAAGCTTGCCTGGCACCTGCAGCAACTGGCGCAGAAATACCCCGACTACGTGCTCGAACTGCGCGGCAAGGGTCTGCTCGCGGGCATCAAGATTACCCCGCCGGTGCGCGACTTCGTCGCCCGGCTACGTGACGATCACCGCATGCTGGCCATCGGCGCTGGCGACAACGTGCTGCGGCTGCTGCCGCCGCTGATCGTCACCGAAGCCGAGATCGAGGAAGCGGTCGCCAAGATCGGCGCCGCCTTCGATGCCATCGAGGCTGAAACGGCTTCGGTTCCAGCGGTTGGCTGAGATGAAATTGAGCGTTCGCTACTATGGTCGGCGACGACGCGGTCTGTTCCCTCCGCCCCTAGGGGCGGAGGACGAAAGCGCGCGCATTCACTGAACATAGTCCCATAAAGGAACCCGGCCCATGACATCGACCGGCACCCCACGGCATTTTCTTTCTATCGACGACTTCGACTATTCCGAACTTCGCGGCATGCTCAATGCCGCCGGCTCGCTCAAGGCCCGCCTCAAGGCCGGCGATCGGCCCCAGCTCCTCAAGGACAAGGTGCTGGCCATGATCTTCGAGCGGCAGTCCACCCGTACCCGTGTCAGCTTCGACGTCGGCATGCGCCAGCTCGGCGGCGAGACCATCATGTTGTCCGGCCAGGAAATGCAGCTGTCACGCGAGGAGACTCTGGGCGATACCGCCAAGGTGATGAGCCGCTATGTCGATGCCATCATGATCCGCATCCTGAGCCACGCCGATCTGCTCGAACTGGCCGAGGCCGCGACTGTTCCGGTCATCAATGGCCTGACCCGCCGGGCGCACCCCTGCCAGATCATGGCCGACCTCATGACCTTCGAAGAGCACCGCGGCAACATCAAGGGCGCCAAGGTCGCCTGGGTGGGTGACAGCAACAATGTGCTGCACTCCTGGGTCAATGCCGCCGAACTCTTCGAGTGCCAGCTGACCATCGCCACGCCCGAGGAATACAGCCCCGAAAAGGATCTGATGGAGGATATCCGTCGCGCCGGCGCTAATGTGCGCCTGATCGAAGATCCGCGCGAGGCGGTCGAGGGCGCCGATCTCGTCATCACCGATACCTGGGTCTCCATGGGTGACGTGGATATCGCCGAGCGCCGCCGGGTCTTGAAACCCTACCAGGTGAACCCCAATTTGATGGCCTTGGCGGATAAGAACGCCTTGTTCATGCATGACCTGCCCGCCCACCGTGGCGATGAGGTAACCGACGAGGTAATCGACGGTCCGCAATCGGTCGTGTGGGACGAGGCCGAAAACCGCCTCCATGCCCAGAAAGCCATCCTGTGCTGGGCCCTTGGGGTCAACGTGAACTAGGCGCCCACAGCGCCTATGCCAACCGATACGCCCACTGCGTCATTCCCGCGAAAGCGGGAATCTCCCTTGCAGACCAGGGGGATTCCCGCTTTCGCGGAATGACGCAGTGATTTGTACATTGTGTCGGTGGCACGTTTCGCCTTGAGGGGTTAGCCTCAAGAAAGCCAGAAGAATGACGACGGATACGACTGCTATGACCGAGAACCTGATGAGTGCCCTCGGGCTCGACCGGCCGGAAAGCGGCGATGACGCCGTCGTGCCGTTCACGCTGGACAAGCTCGATACCCGCGGCCGCACCGTGCGGCTGGGCGATGCGCTCGACACTATCCTTAGCCGCCACAACTATCCCGCGCCCGTCGCCCGCCTGCTTGGTGAGGCGGTGGTGCTGGCTGCGCTGGTCGGCTCCTCGCTCAAATTCGAGGGTCGCTTCATCATGCAGACCCAGACTGATGGTCCGGTGAACCTGCTGGTTGTCGACTTCGACGCGCCCGATGGGCTGCGCGGTTATGCCCGCTTCGACCACGACGCTTTGGTGAAGGCGGCCGAGGAAGGGCGCACCAAGCCGGGCGAACTGCTCGGCAAGGGACACTTGGCCATGACCATCGACCAGGGCCCCAATACCGAACGCTATCAGGGCATCGTGGCGCTGGACGGCCATTCGCTGGAAGAGGTGGCGCACACTTATTTCATGCAGTCCGAGCAGATCCCGACCCAGGTCCGCCTGGCTGTGGCCGAGTTCACTCGTCGCGGCGACCATCGCCCTCATTGGCGCGCCGGCGGTGTGCTGATCCAGCATTTGCCCGAGCATGGCCTCTCGCACATGGCCGACCTGCCCGGCGACGGCAATTTCGACAATCCTGATATGGTCGACCCCGATTTCGAGGAGGCCAATGGCTGGACCGAAGCCCGAACGCTGCTGGCGACGCTGGACGATCTCGAACTGGCCGATCCGGACCTGACCTCCGAACGCCTGCTGTTCCGGCTCTATCATGAGACCGGAGTACGAGTGTTCACGCCGCTGCCCATGGTGGAGCGCTGCTCCTGCTCGGCTGACCGCATCGAGGCCATGCTGGCCACCAGCTTCACCGCCGAGGACCGCGAAGAAATGGCGGTGGATGGCGAAATCGAAGTGGTCTGCGAGTTCTGCTCCACGGCCTACCATTTCAATCCGCACCAGTTCGACGCCAAGCACTGAACCGGATTGGTTGAAGCGAGCGGCGGCCGCCCTCGGGCGGCCGTTTGCACATCCGCCGTATCGAGCGAGAATCCCCCTTCCACGATCGCTATGAACTGAGCTATCCTGCTGTCAGTTCTAGAATATCGCTTTCGTCGAGGGGCAGCTCGACAGGGGGGCAGCGATGAGAATGAACGGCATCCGCGGGCAGGCGGAGCTTAATCCTTTGATGTTGCTATGTCGCTTCCGATCGCGACGACGAGTGGAGCTCTTTCCGGCCCGGCCTTAGGTGGCCCCGATGTCCGATGCGGTCGATCTGGTCCGCGCGGTTCTCGGCAACGCCTGCGCCGACGCTGCCGCTGCCCGTCGCGTTCTCGACCTTGCGCTTCAACGCGAGGTCGACCCTCTACTCTATTGCGCTGCCACACTTGGCTTGGGTTCTGACCTGGTAATGCAGCGCGCGGCCGCCTGGGCCGGCTACGCCTTCTACGACCGCGTGCCGCAAGGGGTGAAAGGGGAGGTGCAACCGACGACCCTGGAGGCGCTGGCCAGCGTTCGGATGTTTCGTGTCCAACTGCTGGATCGCGAAGTGGCCTTCACCGCACCCGGTTTTTTCGAGGTCATCCGGCTCAAACACAAGCTGGCGTTGACGCCGCGGCTTCGAAACCTTCTGTTTTTTGTACCGGAGCCGGCCTTGCGCGAATATCTGGCCGATGCTGCGGCCCCGGCGCTGATCGATGCGGCGCGGCAGAATCTGGCGCGCCGCTGGCCGTATGCGTCGGCCCATCTCGAACTCACCAAGCTGGCCCGGTACGGCTTTGTGGGCGCCCTTGCTTTGCTGGTATCCGGCCTGCTATCCGCTCCGTTCATCGCGCAAATGTGGCTCTTGCCGGTGGCCTGCCTGATACTGATCGTACCTGCATGCATCCGGCTCGCCGCCATCTTCACCCCGCTTGGTCGCCCATCGGACACGCATCGTCCGCCCGATGAGGAATTGCCCGAATATTCTGTGCTGATTCCGCTCCACAACGAGGTGGCGATGGTGCCGCAGCTGTTTGCTGCAATGCAGGCGCTGGACTATCCAGCCGAACGTCTCGACATCAAATTCGTGGTCGAGGCATGCTCGACCGACACCCTTGCCGCTGTGCGCGCCGGTCTGGGTGATCCGCGCTTTTCGCTGATTGCGGTGCCGGACACCGCGCCGCGCACCAAGCCCAAGGCTCTCGATTTTGCACTGCCGCTCTGCCGTGGCGAGTATGTGGTGGTCTTTGACGCCGAGGACCTGCCAGAACCGGACCAATTGTGGAAGGCTGCCCTGCGCTTTCGCGGCGCGGAGGACGTGGTCTGTCTCCAGGCGCCCTTGGTGATCGACAATGGCAGGCGAAACCCGCTGACGGCTTTGTTTGCCGGAGAATATGCCGGATTGTTTCGGGTCCTGCTTCCGGCTTTGGCGCAGTGGCGTTTGCCCATGCCGCTGGGCGGAACGTCCAACCATTTCCGCATCAAGGCGCTGCGGGAATTGGGCGGGTGGGACGCATACAACGTCACCGAGGACGCCGATTTGGGTGTGCGTCTGGCACGCCGCCGGCTGCGGGTAGAAATGCTGGCTTCGGTAACACGCGAAACGGCGCCCACCCACCTGCTGCCTTGGCTGGGGCAGCGCACGCGCTGGATGAAGGGCTGGATGCAGACCTTTGTCGTGCACAATCGCGATCCCGGCCGGCTGGCCTCGGAGATGGGGTTGCGCGCGATGCTGGTTTTCGAGGCGCTGATGCTTGGTATGATCATCGCGCCGATTCTGCATTGCAGCTTCCTGCTCCTGCTCTCCGTCCGCTGGCTATCGGGCATGGCGATTATGGACAGCGCCATTTGGACCCTGCTCTACCTGGCCATGCTTGGCCTGGGCTATGGCAGCGCATTGGCAATGACCGTGCTCGGCCTGGTGCGGTTGGGCGGTAGGGACCTGCTGTCCTCTCAGCTGCTGTTGCCCGTCTATTGGCTGCTGATCGGCCTTGCGACGATCCGGGCCGCTCACGAACTGCTGACGCGGCCGTTCTATTGGTTCAAGTCGCCGCACAAGCCCTTGTCTGACGCTCCAGGAAGGGCCGCTCGTCAGCCATCGCGCGAGGAGGTGACGCTCAATACTTGACTGGGCAGATCATAATATATAGCACCGCGTGGATTGAAACGGCTGAGGATGACCAAGATGTTCCACCAAGCCACCGTCCTGTCCCGCAGCCATCTGACCCCCGGCATGGTGCGTCTGACCTTTGGCGGCGACGGCCTGGCCGAGTTCAAAACCACCGGCATCGGTGATGAATATCTGCGCCTGTTCTTCCCCAACGAGAAAACCGGCAAGCTGCATTTGCCTGTCATCACCGAGGACGGGCGCTGGACCTATCCCGACGGTCAGGACGCCATCCGCTGCTCGACCTATACCGTCCGCCGCTTCCGCCAGGAATCCGGCGAAGTGGATATCGACTTCGTCGTGCATGATGGTGGGCTGGCCAGCGAGTGGGCCCAGCGCGCCAATCCCGGCGATCGCATCACCATCAACAATCCGCGTGGCCTCTATACCCCGCCCGACGACATCGTCTGGCAATTGCTGGTCGCAGACGCCACCGGCCTGCCGGCGCTGTCACGCCTGCTGGAGCAGACGCCCAGGCACGTGCAGTCGCGGGTGTTTGTCGAGGTAGCCGAGATCGAGCACGAGCAGGTTCTGCCCGCCCATCCCGGCGCTACCGTTACCTGGCTGCACAGATCCGGCAATGGCGTTGCCCCCAGCCGCATGGGCGAGGTGGTTCGCGCCGTACCCCTGCCGGCGACGCCGGGCTATGTCTGGGTCGCTGGGGAGCAGAAGGTGGTGCGGGCCATCCGCAAATTCGTCCGCCAGGAGCTCAAGCTCGCGCCCGAGCGCTACGAACTCGTTGGCTATTGGACTGCCAATGGCGAAGAATGGGACGCCAAGTGGGACGCCCTCGACCCCTCCATCAAGGCCAGGATCGATGCTGCCTGGGATTCCGACCGCGACCGCGAGGAAGTGCGCGACGAGTATGAGCAGACGCTGGAAAAGCTCGGGCTCTAGCGAGAGGAGAACGCACCGATGACCGCCGCAGCGGTTGGCATAAGCCAGAGCCACGAACAGACAGCGGCGACGAGCCAGGATCTGGCCCGGCAGGAAGAGAAGCGCCCCGGCCTGGCCCAGTCCAACGCCGCCCGCTTCGGCTGGCTGCTGCTGGCGCTCGCCGTGCTGCTGGCCGTCGTGGTCGCCAGCATCGCTATCGGCTCCAAGGATATTCCGGTCTCCACCGTCTTCGAAGCCATCTTCGCCTATGATGATAGCGACGATCACGCCATCATCCAGGCCCTGCGCATGCCCCGCACCGTGCTTGGCCTGCTGGTCGGCGTCGCTCTGGGCATGTCCGGCGCATTGATCCAGGCGCTGACCCGCAACCCCCTGGCCGATCCCGGCATATTGGGGGTCAATGCCGGCTCGGCCTTCTTCGTCGTCATCGCCGTCGGCTTTTTCGGCGTCAGCTCGATCCAGGGCTATATCTGGTTCGCCTTTTTCGGTGCCGTTGTCGCCACGCTTGCCGTCTACGCCGTCGGGTCCGTCGGCCGCGCCGGGGCAACCCCCGTGCGCCTCACGCTTGCCGGCGTCGCCATCGGCGCGGTGCTATCAGGCATTTCTTCGGGCATCACCCTGCTCGATCCAACCACCTTCGACCGCCTGCGCCAATGGGGCGCCGGCTCGCTGGTGGCGCCGGGTTACGAAACCATATGGGCCGTCGCCCCCTTCATTGGCATCGGCCTTATCATCGCCCTGGCCATGGCGCGCCCACTTAATGCCGTGGCACTGGGCGACGATCTGGCTTCGGCCCTCGGCGCCAACATCGTCCGCACGCGCGCCTTTGTCGTGGTTGCGACCACTTTGCTGGCCGGCGCTGCGACGGCAGCCGCCGGGCCGATCGGTTTCGTCGGTCTCATGATCCCGCATGTCGCGCGCTGGATCGTCGGGCCGGACCAGCGCTGGATTTTCGTCTTTACTGTGGTGCTGTCGCCGGTGCTGCTGCTCACCGCCGATATCGTCGGCCGCCTGGTCATGCGTCCGGGTGAGCTGCAGGTGGGCATTGTGACCGCCTTTATCGGCGCCCCGGTACTGATCGCATTGGCGCGCCGCCGCCGGGTGAGCGGACTATGAGCCTCATCGAGCAATCCAAGCCCATCGATTTCGGTCGGCCCGTTCGGGCCATCCGCCTGTTTGGCGATGCGCTTTCCCATCGTGTCGATGTCAGAACGGTCACGGTATGCCTGGTTTTGCTTGCCCTCGCGCTCGCCATTGCCTTGATCACTTTGGCCAGCGGCGAGTATCAGGTGCCCTTGCCCGACGTTGTCGGGGCGCTGTTCGGGCAGGCCGAAGGGCGCGTCCACATGGTGGTGGTCGAATGGCGCCTGCCGCGCACGGCGCTGGCGCTGGTCCTGGGCGCAGCGCTGGGCATTGGCGGCGCCATCTTCCAGTCGCTCACTCGCAATCCCCTCGGCAGCCCCGACGTCATCGGCTTCGATGCCGGCGCATATAGCGGTGCGCTCGTCATCATCATTCTGATGCAGGGCGGCTACTATCTGGTGGCCGGTGGTGCACTGCTCGGCGGTTTGCTCACCGCGCTTCTCGTCTGTTTCCTGGCCTATAGCCGTGGCGTGCAGGGCTTCCGCCTCATCATCGTAGGCATCGGCGTTTCCGCCATGCTCAATTCCCTCAATACCTGGATGTTGCTGCGCGCCAAGCTCGAAGTGGCCATGGCTGCCGCCATCTGGGGGGCCGGCTCTCTCAACGGGTTGGGGCTCGATCGGCTGGGGCCCGCCACCTTGGTGTTGGCGGTGCTGATCCCGCTCGCCCTGTTGATGAGCCGGCCCATGGCCCAACTCGAGCTGGGCGACGATGCAGCCCGCGCGCTCGGCGTCAATGCCGAGCGCACGCGATTGGCGCTGCTGGTGCTCGGCGTGGCGCTCACCGCCACGGTTACCGCGACCGCGGGCCCAATCGGTTTCGTCGCGCTTGCCGCGCCGCAACTGGCGCGACGTATCACCGGCTCTGCCGGCGTCGCCATGCTGCCGGCGGCGGCAATGGGCGCTCTGTTGCTGGCCGCAGCCGACTATCTGGCGCAACGCGCTTTCGCGCCGACGCAACTGCCCGTCGGCATCGTCACCGTCAGCCTGGGCGGCGTCTATTTCGTCTGGCTGCTGCTGCGCGAAGCGCGGCGGCAATAATGGATAAGCCCATGAACCGACACGATCCCGCCCTCAGTGCCGGCGAGCCGCGCCTCTTCGCCGAAGGCACCACTATCGGCTACGACAACCGAGTGATCTCCAAAGAGCTCTCGGTCTCCATCCCCGACCGCTCCTTCACCGTCATCGTCGGCGCCAATGCCTGCGGCAAGTCCACCTTGTTGCGTGCCCTGTCGCGCCTGATCAAGCCAAGCGCGGGCAGGGTGGTACTCGACGGGCAGGCCATTGGCTCGTATCCGGCCAAGGAAGTCGCTCGTCGCCTGGGCCTTCTGCCACAAACCTCCATTGCCCCCGAGGGTATTACCGTCGCCGATCTCATCGCGCGTGGCCGCTACCCGCACCAGAAGCTGCTGCGCCAGTGGTCGCGCGAAGACGAGGCAGCCGTAATATCAGCCATGGAGGCGACCAAGGTCACCGAGCTGTCCCATCGCCTTGTCGACGAGCTTTCAGGCGGCCAGCGTCAGCGCGTCTGGGTCGCCATGGTGCTGGCGCAGGAAACCCCGCTTCTGCTGCTCGACGAACCAACCACCTTCCTCGACATCACCCACCAGATCGAGCTGCTCGAACTGCTCGAAGGCCTCAATCGCCGCGACGGCCAGACAATCGTCGCCGTGCTGCATGATCTCAACCACGCCTGCCGCTATGCCAGCCACATCATCGCCATGCGCGACGGCGCCGTCATCGCCGAGGGCCCGCCGCGCGAGATCGTGACGGCCGAGCTGGTCGAAGCAGTGTTTGGCCTGCCCTGCATCATTATCGACGACCCCATCGCCCACACCCCGCTGGTCATTCCGCGCGGATCGACACCCCAGCCCTGAGACGAAGTAGAGGATCACCATGAAGCCGCTGCATCTTGCCATGCTCCTGATCGGGGCAGGTTTTGTCGCGTCGCCAGCAACGGCGCAGAACTTCCCCGTGACCGTCAGCCATATTCACGGAGAGACGGTCATCGAGACGCCGCCGCAACGCATCGTTGCCCTTGGCCTCAACGATCAGGACTTCCTCTATGCCCTGGGCAAGGCGCCGGTCGGCGTTACCGAATGGTGGGGCGAACAGCCTTACGCCACCTGGCCCTGGGCCGAGGATGAGCGGGCCGCGCTCGGCGCGACGCCATCGGTCGGCCCGCGCGAGCTCGACTATGAATGGGTGCTCAACCAGGACCCCGATCTGATCGTCGCCATCTTCGCCGACATCAGCGACGAGGCCTATGACCGGCTGTCGCAGATCGCGCCTGTCGTCACCCAGCCGGCCGAGTTTCCGCTCTGGGGCACGCCATGGCAGGACCAGCTTCGTCAGATCGACCGCGCCACTTCCGGTGGCACCGACAAGGCCGAGGCGGTCATCGCCGACGTCGAGGCCAATACCGCCGCAATCGCCGCTGCCCACCCCGAATTCGCTGGCAAGAGAGCGACCATGGCGGCGTTGCGCGATGGCCAGATCGCGCTCTGGAGTTCGGAACTGCCGACATCGCGCTTCCTGGCCGGGCTCGGCTTCAGCTTCCCCGCCGAACTCGATGCTCTCGCCGATGACTCCGGCTGGATCTATCTCAGCCTCGAACAGTTCAAGCTGGCCGATCTCGATGTGGTCATCTGGCCGGAAGGCGCGCGCGAAGAGATCGAGGCCTTGCCGATCTACCAGACGCTGCGCATGGCCAAGGAAGGGCGCTCGGTATGGCCCGATCCGGGAGGCCCCTTGGCTGCGGCGCTCTGGTTCCAGACCCCGCTGTCCATCGACTACGTCACCGGCCGCTTCGCGCCCTTGCTCGCAACCGCCCTCGACGGCGATCCGGCAACCACCTCGGACTGACAGGGACACGCCTCATGCCCATCAAGCTCTCGCGACGCGCCTTGGGCGCCGGTGCTGCCGGCCTCGCCTTGACCGGCCTGCTGCCAAAGGCTGCCCTCGCCCAGGAGATGCACAGCATCACCACCTCACTGGGCAGCTACGACATTCCGGTCGATCCACAGCGCGTCATCGCCGTCGACAGCCGTCTCGACCTAGAGCCGGCTTTGGCGCTCGGCCTGCCGGTGATCGGCCACGCCTATGGCGCGCCGGAGCAGTGGGTGCCGGTGCCCGAAGGCCTGGCTTTTGTCGGCGAGATGCCCGATCTCGAAAAGGTCCTTACGCTCGATCCGGACCTGATCATCTGCACCGATGTCGGCGATCCCGACAGCGACTATTGGCCGATTGGCCGGCTCAAGGATATCGCTCCGGTGCTGCCACCCGACTACAAATGGCCATGGAAGGATATCCTTGCCCGCCTTGGCACCTGGACCGGCCGCGATGGCGCCGCCGACAATGTCCTGGCCGAATACGACGCGCTGATCGCCGATATCAAGCACCGCCGCGCCGACCAGATCGCGTCCCGGTCAATCGCCGTCGTGCAGCCCTGGACCGACGGCACCATCTACCTGCAGGCCGACATGAGCCTGCTGCAACCGCAGGTCATGGCCGATCTCGGGGCCAAGACCATTCCGGCAGTCGAGGGCAACGTAGTCAGTCCCGAGAAGTTCGGCGACATCCTGGGCGCCGTCGACGGCATCCTGCTGGTTCTTCATGCCGAAGACGGGCTCGACCGCGCAGCCAGCCAGGCAACCTGGCCACGCCTGCCGGCCGTCGCCGCAGGCAAGGTGCTGGGCCGCGTCGGCAACACCAATTTCGGTGGCGTCTACACCGCCATGCACATCGCCCGCCTGCTCGACGAATTGTACGGCATGCTCGCCTGAGCAGGGCGCCTAATGCCCGGCGTAGCGCTTCTGCTCGCTGGTGACCCGCCGCCCGAACACCCGGTCGCGCCCGGCGGCCTTGGCGCTATAGAGCGCCTCGTCGGCGGCCTGGATAAGTTCAGGCGCGCTGCGGCGTAGATTGTCCGGCATGTAGGTGGCGACGCCGACACTGGCAGTCACATGCCCCTTGTCACCGCCACGATGCGTGATGCCGATATCGGCCAGCGCCCGGCGGAAACTCTCGGCCACGAGATAAGCCCCATCTTCGTCCGTATCGGGCAGGATCGCCGCGAATTCCTCGCCGCCATAACGCGCCGCCGTGTCGGCCGGGCGCTTCAGGCTTGTCTTCAGCACCTGGCTGAGGCGCTGCAGGCAATCGTCGCCGGCCGGATGGCCATAATGGTCGTTGAAGGCCTTGAAGTGATCGACATCGATCAGCAGCAGGCTGAGCGGCGTGCCAGCCCGGCCTGTGCGACGGATTTCGCCATCGAGCACATCGTCGAAGGCCCGCCGGTTGAGCAGGCCCGTCAGCCCGTCCGTCCGCACCAGATGCTTCAGTTCGTCCGTGGTCGAGTGCAGGGCCACCTCAGCCTGCTTGATCCGGGTCACGTCGGTCACCACCACCAGCGTCGCGCCATTGCTGGCCGGGCGTGTGCGAATCTGCAGCCAGCGCCCATCGAAGAGGTTGACCTCCTCCTCGCTTTCGCGATGCAGGTTGGCGACGATCTGCTCGATCCAGCCCTCCACATTATCGCGCGGCACGGTGATCTGTTCGCCCGTTTCCACCACCACGCGCAGGATATCAGCCATATGCGCGCCCGGTTGCCTTGCACTGCCGCTATAGGGGAAGCTGTCGCGATACTGTTCGTTACAGAACAGCAGGTAACCGCCGCTGTCGAACATGGCCAGGCCATCCGACATTTCCTCGAGCGCAAACGACAGCGTATCGCGGCTTTGCGTCAATTCCCGTTGCAGGCGCTTCTCGGTAGTGATGTCGCGCGTCACCCCGGCAAGCCCGATCACCTCGCCATAATTGTTATGCAACGGCACCTTGGCGGTGGAGTACCAGCATTGCTCGCCCGCTCGGTTGGTCAGCTCTTCCTCGAAGTCGAGCAGTGGGACGCCCGAAGCCAGCACGGTCAGTTCCTGCTCCAGCAGGGCAGCGGCCCGCTCGGGTGTGGTGAGGTCGAAGTCGGTCTTGCCGATCATCTCGTCGGCGCTGGCAAAGCCATGGAGCGTGAATGTGGCATTGTTGACCGCGGTGAACCGGCCGTGCCCGTCCTTGACATAGGCATAGTCGGGCGATTGTGCGAGCGCCGCCGCCAGCAGGTCGCGCTCGGCCGACAGGCGCCGGGCCTGCAGATAGACCATGCCCGCCAGCGTCGTGGCCACGATATTGAGCACCACGATGGGCAGTGCCACGGTGCGGGTGGCATTGATCATCAGGTCCTGGGGCAGCAGGGCGATCGCCAGGACCGTCACCGAAGCCGCGGCCACGCCCAGCATCAGCATATGCCACGCGGTCTGCGTCTTCCCGCGCATGATGAGCCCCAGCGTCAGACCCACGCCACTGGTCAGCAGAATTCCGCCCACACCCGTCCAGGCCCCGGCCCCCCCATGACCAGGCGATAGGCCAGGGCGATCGCGGCGCTGATCAGTGCTGCCGGCAGGCCGCCGAAAAAGGCAGCAACGATCAGCAGCGCCGAGCGGAGATCGAAGAAAATACCGCTCGCGAAGGGCACCGCCATGCTCATGGATGCGATCGCGCCAGCGCCCATGGTGGCGCCGAAAAGCACCAACCGCAGCGGGCGTGGCATGTTTCGCAGCCAATAGCGGGCATGGGCCCAGCCGAGCACGAACAGTGCCACGACGGCCAGATTGCCGGCCAGGATTTGCCAGGGGGAAGCCAAAGTCCACCACCCCATGTCGCACGCCGGGCCAGGATAGCGCCGGGTGGCCCATTCAGCGGGTCAGTCCGTACTCATACCATCCAAGCGTTTGCCATTCCTGAATCGGAATGTTTTTATTCGCGGTCGGCTATTTGCTCCACATGCCCCGCATCTGGGCCCCGATATCCATGCGGGCAGGGGCGGGCGACAGCCCCTCGATATAAGCCGGCGTCACCGGCGGCCACAGGATGTCCTCAAACAGTGGCACCATCACGCGTGGGATAAAGCGCGTGCGCTGGGCATAGAGATGCTTGTCGCCGTGCTTGTGTTGCTGCGTCACGAAAAACCGCTGCGGCACGATCAGATTCAACTCGTCCCGCGCCCGCGTCATCGCCACATAAAGCAGCCGCCGCTCTTCCTCCAGCTCATGCGTCGAACCGGTCCCCAGGTCCGATGGCATGCAGCCATCGACAACATTGAGCACATGCACGGCCTTCCATTCCTGCCCCTTGGCCGAATGGATGGTCGAGAGGATCAGGTAGTCCTCGTCCAGCGAGGGAACCCCGGATTGGTCGCTGGTCGCGTCGGGCGGATCGAGCGTCAGCTCGGTCAGGAAGCGCTCACGGCTGGCATAGCCCGCCGCGATCTGTTCAAGCTGCAGGATATCGGCCTGCCGCACCATCGCGTCTTCATAGGCCTGTTCCATCAGCGGCTCGTACCACAGCCGCGCATAGCCCAGTTCGATCGGCCAACCCGCGTCGCGCTTGCCCAGCCGCCCCATCAGCTCGACCAGCCCGCTCCAGCCTTCGGCGGCGCGCGGCGGTGCCGGAATTTCTCCCAGCGCCCAGATCGGATCGGGTCCGGTGGCCATGGCGTCGAGTACTTTGCCCCCCGTGCCGGGTCCAACACCGGGCAGCAATTGCAGCACCCGGAAGCCCGCCACCCGGTCGCGCGGATTTTCCGCCCAGCGCAGAATGGCAAGCAGGTCCTTGATATGGGCGGCATCGAGAAACTTAAGCCCGCCGAATTTGACGAACGGAACATTCCGCCGCGTCAGCTCGATCTCCAGCGGCCCGGAATGGCTCGATGTGCGGAACAGCACGGCCTGATCCTTGAGCGTCATACCGCCCTCGCGCGCCTCCAGCACCTTGTGCACCACATAGCGCGCCTGGTCGGCCTCATCGCGCACCGTCACCAGCAGCGGCTTGGCGTCCGATTGCCGCTCGGTCCACAGGTTCTTGGTGAAGCGCTCGCTGGCCAGCTCGATCACCGCATTGGCGGCGCTCAGGATCGGCTGCGTCGAGCGATAATTGCGGTCGAGCGTCACGATATCGGCCGGTGGGCTGAACGCCGTGGGGAAGTCGAGAATATTGCGCACCGTCGCGGCGCGGAACGAGTAGATCGACTGTGCATCGTCGCCCACCACCGTCAGCCCGAGCCCGTTCGGCCGCATCGCCAGCAGCACCGATGATTGCAGCCTGTTGGTGTCCTGGTACTCGTCCACCAGCACATGATCGAACCGATCAGAAACCTCGGCCGCTATAGCCGGCTCGGCCATCATGCCGGACCAGTAGAGCAGCAGATCGTCGTAATCGAGCACGTTCTGCGCCTGCTTGGCCTCCACGTAAGCGCCGAACAGGGTCCGCAATTCAGTCGCCCACATAGCGCACCAGGGAAACGTGTCCTTGAGCACCGTCTCCAGCTCACCCTGCGCATTGACGACGCGCGAATAGATCGCAAGGCAGGTCCCCTTGGTCGGAAACCGGCTCTTGGCCTCGCTCAATCCCAGTTCATGCCGCACCAGGTTCATCAGGTCGGCCGAGTCCTCGCGGTCATGGATGGTGAAGGACGGATCGAGCCCGAGTTGCATGGCATGTTCGCGCAGCAGCCGCGCGCCGATGCCATGAAACGTGCCGGCCCAGCTCAGCGCATCGGTGATAACACCCGAATTCTTGCCCATCACCTGCGCCGTGATCCGCTCGACCCGGCGGCTCATTTCGCTGGCCGCTCGCCGCGAAAACGTCATCAGCAGGATGCGGCGCGGATCGGCGCCATTGACCAGCAGATGCGCCACCCGATGCGCCAGCGTATTGGTCTTGCCCGATCCGGCGCCGGCAATGACCAGCAATGGTCCGGGTCGGATCTCCCCAACGCCATGCTCCACCGCACGGCGTTGCTCGGGGTTGAGCTTATCGAGATAGCTGAGGCTGGCGAGCACCGAATCGGTCCCTGAAATTGAAGGTCTGAGGGGAGACTATTCCGGTTTTGTTCGCAACAGGTGAAGCGTGGGCAGCCGCCTCTCTCCCCTTAGACAGTTCACTTTTGAAGCCTCGATCTCGCAATTTTTCTTCGGTGTCATCCCGGCGAAGGCCGGGATCCATCTCCGCATATCGCCAAAGACACTGAGTTTGCGGTGTCTGTCGAACATGGATTCCGGCCTTCGCCGGAATGACCCGGTGGGTGGCCGCAAGTACAGAGGAAACACCGACTCAACGGGAAGGGACCGCCCGGCCACGCCATCGTCATGGTTCACCTCGCCCATTGATCGACACCACCGATGTGCTACCGATCGTCGTCAACATATCGCACGGGGCAGATCAGGCAGGATGGAGCGGCGATATCTCGATCTCGGCCTGCCCGTTGGTCAGGGCCGTCGCATGCGCATCGTCGAGCGCCCCGGCCTGTGGATGGCGCCGGACAAGCTGGCCGAATTGATCGCACAATTGCGCCAGATCGCCTCGCGCACCCTCAACGACAAGGACCTCGAATACGGCATCTTCTCGGGTGACAAGTCTCGCCTCGAAAGCACGTTCATTACCCTCGTGACCGACAGCAAGACCGGCGCGCCGATCGCCTTCAACGCCTTGCCCGTCATTCCCCTCGAACTCGATGGCCGCCCGGTCGAGCTGCTGCATCTGGGTCTGGTCATGGTTGACCCGGACCAGCGCAGCAAGGGCCTGAGCTGGGTGCTGTACGGCCTCACCTGCTTCCTGCTGTTCATCCGCAATCAGGGGCGCCCGATCTGGATTTCCAATGTCACGCAGGTGCCCGCCGTCGTGGGCATGGTTACCGAGACCTTTTCCGAGGTCTATCCCGATCCCGCCAGCCAATCGCCGCGCAAGTTCCGCCATCTGGTGCTGGCCCGCCAGATCATGCGCGCCCATCGCTATGTCTTCGGCGTCGGCACCGAGGCGGACTTTGATGAAGACCGCTTCGTCATCACCAATGCCTATACCGGCGGCTCGGACAGTCTCAAGAAGTCCTTCGAGGTGGCCCAGAAACACCGCAAGCCTGTGTTCAACGACTTCTGCGCCGCCCAGCTCGACTACGCCAGGGGCGATGACGTGATCCAGATCGGCAAGCTCGATATGGCGGCCGCCCGGCGCTACCTCACCGATATGGTGCCCAAGGGCGCCCTCGGCCTCGTTGCGGGTGCCGCCATCATGGCGCTGGTGCAGCGCGCCGTGCTGCCCATCATCCACTGGCTCGACGCCACCAGAGAATTCGGCCGCCTGCGCCCCCGGACCCGATCATGAGCTTCTCCTACGCCGAATTCACCAACCGCAATCTTGGCTTCGTCGATGCGGCGGGCCAGGAAAAACTGCGCAACGCCACCGTCTTCGTCTGCGGCACCGGCGGCATGGGCGGCGCGGCCATCCTCGCCCTGGCCCGCGCGGGCATCGGCAAACTGATCCTCGCCGATATCGACACCTTCGAAATCGGCAACATGAACCGGCAGGTCTTTGCCTTCCTCAACACCGTCGATCGCCACAAGGCCGAAGCCACCGCCGAGATCATCAAGACCATCAATCCCGAGATCGAGGTCACCGTCTACAAGGACGATTGGCCCGATCACGTCGAGCAAAGCATTGCCGCCGCTGCCGTGACCATCAACGGCACCGATGACCTCGCCGCCAGCCTGCTCCTCTACCGCACCGCACGCGCCGCCGGAAAACCGGTGATCGACGCCTACGCCTCCTCACTGCCTTCGGTCTATGTCACCCGCCCCTCCGACCCGATGCCCGAGGAACGCCTTGACTATCC